>CANRMT010000062.1 GCA_947631815.1 uncultured Eisenbergiella sp. | reverse complement strand
ACTGCAGCACGACCATCTCGCCGTACTTTTCCTTTTCTTCCTGAATGAACTGCTCCACCGCCTCCAGCGTGGGCATGGCCGCCGAGCAGCTGTGGGCGGAGATCAGCATGGAAGCGGAAGCGGAACCGTATTCCAGCGCCTGCGGCACGCTGCAGCCGTCGATCAGCGCCCGGATGAAGGAGGACGCATAGCCGTCGCCGCCGCCGAAGCCCTTCAGCGCGTTGGTGGGGAAAGGCTTCACCGCGTAATGCTTCCCGTCGCAGGTATAGGCCGTGGAGCCCTCCTTGCCGTGCTTGATCACCACGATCTTCGCGCCCAGGCTGTGCCATCTGGCCGCGCTCTCATCGTCGCTCTCACACACGCCCTGGATCCGCTCCGTCAGGTCGAACTCCTCCCTGGAGCCCAGGATCAGGTCCGCGTTGGAGGCCGCCATGGAATAATAGATGGAGATCTCGTCCGGTCCTCTCCAGGTGTAGGCCCGGTAATCGATGTCGAAGATCACCGCGACGCCGTTTTTCTTCGCCAGCATGATGGCCTTCAGCGCCGCCTCTCTGGAGGGGCTGGCGGCCAGCGCCGTGCCGGAGATCAGCAGGGCCTTCGCCTTGCAGATGTATTCCTCGTCCACATCCTCCGGCTCCAGCATCAGGTCGGCCACGCCGTCCCGGTACATCAGGATATTGCTTTCCGTGGGGCTTTTGATCTCCGTGAAGGTCAGGCCCAGGTTTTCCCCGTGCTTACAGCGGGTGATGTGGCTGGTGTCAATGCCCTCTTTTTCAAAATAGTGGACGACATAATCGCCGAACTGGTCGTCGGACACCTTCGCCAGGAATCCGATCTTTTTGCCCAGCCTCGCCATCCCCACCGCGATATTGGCGGGGGAACCGCCCAGGTATTTGTTGAAATTGCTGCTCTCCTCCAGCGGACGGTTCAGGTCCACCGGATTGAAGTCGATGGCGACCCGCCCCAGGAGGATCAGATCGTACTCCTTCGCCGGGTCAAATGTGATGTACTGCATTTCGGTACTCTCCTTTCTGTCGGGCGCCGCCCGCGGATCGTGCCTCCGGCCCGGCCGTCTGCCTGCGTCCGGTCCTTGGCCGCGCAGGCAGGCCGCCGCCCGCCGGACCGCGCCGGGCCCGCGGCCTTCCTCACTCCTCCACGATCGTAAACGTCCGCTCGTAAGGCGTGTAATCGTTCAGATAAATGCTGTATCCGGCCTCGTTCTTTTCCTCGCCGGAATAGTGTCCCTTAAAGGAATGGGTGCCGTAGCCGGGTCCGATGGCCAGCTTCTGCGCCCCGGCATGGAGGTGCAGATAGCCGTTTCGCAGGATCAGGCTGTCCCCCCGGTTCGCGCTCAGCGACACCGACTCGGTCTCCAGCGTGCTCCCCGCGGGCACGATGACCTCCACCCGCAGCGGCAGGCCGGAAAGCCCTTCCGTCTTCACCGTCACCTCGATGCCGCGCTCCAGCTCCTTCACCGTCACCGCGGTATCCACCTGACTGGTGATGACCCGCTCGCGCTTCTTATGGTCCATGGCCCACCAGTCTGTGGTCCCCTGGTCTTCTGCCCAGGGCTCATAATACCAGCCCCTGGCCGTACCGCGCAGCACGCAGCCGTCCCCCGTATCCTCCGTGCGCTCCGGCACAAAGTAGCGGACGTCGCAGTAGGCCTCCCCGATCCGCACACAGACCGGCAGAGAGCCGAACTTCACGAACAAAAACTGAGACTTTTTGTTCAGCACGCTGTATACATAAGAGGGCTTCTTCACCCGCAGCACCTGGGAACCGGGGAAATACCGGCGGTATTCCGGCAGGAACCCGTATCCGCGGAAGGTGTAATCCTTCAGCCGGTCGTAGAGCATGAAAATGTAGATGCAGTCGGGCGCATCGTCTCCGCGCTCCAGGTTGTCCTTTATGATCTTGTGGGCGGCCGCGTCGAAGAGGTCGGAACCCGTGTGGGCCGCCATGTATGTATACAGATAGAAATACTGGTCGGGATGCAGCGCCTTGCCCTGATCCTGTCTGGTGGAGTTCTGCGTAAAGATTGTATCATCCCCGTCGAAATAATACAACATCATATCCAGATTCCGCTCCACATAGCCCAGATAAGTCTCATCCCCGGACATCTCATAAGCCGTGATCAGGGATTTGTCCACCACGGAATTGTAGTTGCCGGTGGAACGCTCCGCATATTCCCCGTCGGCATCCCCGTCGATGCCCTCCGCCAGATACTGTCCGGCCCGGACCCGGATGCGCTCCAGAAGCTCCTCCGCAGAGGCAACGACAGGTGCGGGCTGAGGGTCCCCGGGCAGGGCATCCGCCGAAACCGCATGGGGGAAGGTACATCCGGAGAAATCCACCGTCTCCATGGCCAACTCCCCGTTTTCCGCCACCAGCTTCTCCAGCGTGAGCAGGGCCGCCAGCACCGCCCACCTGTGGTTGGGCGTATGGAAGCCGCCGCAGACGATGATGGGCGCACAGCGCAGAACGATGCGCAGGTAACGCTCCTCCAGCGCCTTTTCCGCCTCCGTGGTCCCGTATTTTTTCAGGATCTCCCAGGCGCCGTACAGGCGGCGGAAGCAGAACGCGGTGTCCGGCGCGGAATAGAAGTTGCAGGTGGGGAAGTCCAGACTGCCGTCCGGCCTCTGCCACCGTTCCACAAAGGATACGCCGCGTTCCACCGCCGCGAACAGCGCCGCGTCCTTATAGTATCTGCTCTCTTTGGAAAAATACAGGCAGAGCGCGTCCGTCAGCACGTAAATGGAAGCCTTTCCTTCCACCACGTCGCTGTCCATCCTGCCCCGGTCCGCCCTGGCGGGATCGTTCACCTGTTTCTTTAAGAATACCTCCACCCTTTTTTCCGTGGAATTCACAATATGCTGCCAATAGCGCTTCATCTGTCTTCTCCCTCCCATTCCTCGATCCGTCTGATCTGCCGCCGCATCCGCTCCGGGATCGTCACAAGCAGCGTCTCCCAGGGCATCAGCAGGCCCTCGTCCCATTCCCGTTCCTCGAAAGCAAAGGAGGGAACGAAGGCGTAGTTCGCCCGGATATAAGCCCTTGTCTTCTCCTGCAGGAACGCGGGGATATCCGTGAAATATTCCTGCACCATCCTGCCCGGCGCGATGCCGTCCGCTCCGGCGTCCTCCATACAGCAGCGCTTTGCGCCGACAAAAAGCCGGAACAGCTCCGGCGCGGCCATCAGTGCGTGCTTTCCCGGCTGTGCATACGCCAGGACCCTTCCCGCCTCATCCAGCGGAATGCGGCCGGAATACGGTTCCACCAGGCGCAGGAATTTCCCGTGAAAGCTGCCTTCCGCATCCTTCACCTTCCCTTCCGCGTCCAGGTACACCCAGATGTGCTCCAGCTCGTACAGATGCTGGATGTCGTAGTCGTACCAGAACGCATACTCGATCACCCGGCCGCCCTCCGGAGGCCGGATGATGCGCGCCGGGAAGGAACGGCTTCTCTCGCCGTGCGCAAAAACCGTATATCCCACCGCATCCACTGAAAACGGTTCTTTTTTGTCAAAAAGCAGTCTGGGCCGGTGCTTTCGGACCAGCCGCAGCTCCTCCTGCTCTGTCATGTCCGTCTTGTCCCTTCTATTCCGTCTTTCTGTTCAGCCATTCCATGAAGAACAGGATCGCCAGCGCCTGCCCGTAAGGCATGGGCTGTAAGGGGATCTGCTTGTAGAAGTCCTTCGTTTCACGTCCCATGGGGGTGCCGTAGGAGACCTGGATCACGATGCCCTCCTCGGTCACACAGCCCAGGACCGCGTCCAGCGCCTTTTCCGCCGCCGCCATATAGGAGGCGTCCAAAAGGCCCAAATTCACCGCCCGCATGATGCCGAAGCCGAAGCCTGCCGTAGCGCTGGCCTCCACATAGGAGGTGGGATCGTCCAGCAGCGTGTGCCACATGCCGTCCTTCTCCTGCAGCGTCACCAGCGTATCCACCTGATTTTTCAGAACACCGGTCAGATACCGCTCCACCGCGGGAGGGCAGACGCCCAGATCGATGAGCTCGGGGATCGCCGCCGTGATCCAGCAGTTGCCCCGGCCCCAGAACGCGCCCGCGAAATGGTCCCGGCGCAGGAAGGACCAGCCGTGATACCACAGGCCCGTATCCCGGTCGGCCAGATATTTCACATGGAGCAGGAACTGATAGAGCGCCTCATCAATGTAGTCCTGACGGTTCAGGATCTTCCCCATGCTCGCCAGAAACAGCACGGTCATGAACAGCGTATCGTCCCAGAGCTCCTCTTTGTTGAGGGAATCGGAGGTGATGTGCTGCAGGCCGCCCTCCTGGGTCCGGGGGAATTCCTTCATGATCCACTCCGCCCACTCCTTGCAGACATCCATATATTCTTCCTTATGGTAAGCGTCCGCATAGCGGCAAAGCGCCAGCAGCGGCGTCACCGTGTTGACGTTCTTGGACGGAAGCCCGATGGAGAGCTGGCGCGCGTAATACTTCTCCAGCACATCCAGGTACTTCTCATCCTGATAAAGCGCATAATATTTCCAAAAGCCGAACATGCCCACGCCCTGAGTCCACTCCCAGAACTGATATTTGCGGATATCGTCCGAGGCCAGGCTGTTGGTCTTCATATTTTCCAGAAAAGTGGTGTCTTCCTCATACAAAACGCTCTGAAAGCTCTCCGCCAGCAGGCTGAGCTTCGCGCGCACCTCATCGTCCCTGTCACGGGGCGTCTGACGCTGTTTGATCTCCTGATTCATGGTTGCCCCTCCTTAACTTTTCCATTATAATATAAGTGATACGGTTTTAACGGCGGAAAGCCTGTCAAAAGCGCTTTCCCGCACACGGCGGCGAAAATGTGCGCTGCGCGCACATCTTCCGTGGAGGCGGATATTCCCATGCTGATCGAAAATACCCTCATCTACGAAAAGCAGTATTACATCATCGTAAACAATGTGGAGCAAAAGCTGCTCTATTACTTCGATTACGACGACCGGAGCGCCTCCGTGAACATGGTGTTCCAGCATTTCCATCCGTTTTACGAGATCATGATCCTGCTGGCGCCGGAGGCGGAGCATCTGTTCGAGGGGAATCTGTTCCACCTCTCCTACGGGGATATCGTGCTGATCCCTCCCTATCTGCTCCACAAATCCATCTACCGCAAGGGCGCGCCCAGCAAGCGGATCATCATCAACTTCATGCTTCCGGATGAATGGATGATCGAGGAAGCGGGGTATACAGAGCTTCTGTCCCCGTTCCACGCGCAGGGACACATCTACCGCTTTTCCTCCGACCAGCGGCAGAAGCTGTACGGACTGCTCAACAGCATCCTGCTCTATACCAGGCGTCCGGACTACGCGGACAGGCCCATCGATGAGCTGATGATCCACACCAAATTCGTGGAATTCCTGCACGAGCTCTATCTGCTCCGGGATCAGAACCTGTATGCCAACGACACGGACACCACGCCCCTGTCCCAGAAGATGTACGCCATCGCCGCCTACATCCACCAGCACTATCAGGAGCCGCTGACGCTGTCCTCACTGGCCGAGAATTTCTTCATCAATCCCTACTACCTGTCCCACAGCTTCAAGGAAACGCTGAACTTCACGCTGTCGGACTACATCCAGATCACCCGTGTGAAAAACGCCCAGCATCTGCTGATGACCACGGACAGCAAGGTGTCCGACATCGCGGCCGCCTGCGGCTTCTCCAGCTTCTCCCAGTTCAACCGGGTCTTTCACAAGCATGCCGGTATGTCGCCCCGGGAATACCGTCAGCTGCCGTCGCCGCCCAACGATATACGCTGACCCGATTTGTCAAAAAGCCTGTTACAATACTCTGCATACCCGGCCGCGCGCGGCTTTATGAGATTGCGATTATTGTAACAGGCTTTTCTTGTCGCCGCCCCGGGCGCCGCGTAGCGCGGCGCCCGCATCAGGCGGACATAAAAGTTCAATCACACTGCGAAATGCTTGCGATCACTGAATGCTGTCGTAGTACTCCGCTCTGCCGTCCAGGATATCCTGCAGGCCCGCGTTCACCAGCTCCTGATAGCCTTTCTCATAGGTGGACTCGAACTGATCCGCAGGGGCGCAGATGCAGGTGTATACGAACTGGATCATCCTGGTCTTGATGTCGACGCCGTAGGTGGCTTCCGCTTCCGGAATGAACGCATAGCTCGGGAAAATGAACTTGCCCGTCTGGCTGACATCGTAGTAGCTCTTATACCACTCCTCGGTCGCCCAATCGGTGCTCTGCTCCATCGCGTTGGCCTTCGCCATGGTATCATAATCGTTGACCCAGTCGAAGTTCAGGTTCATGATGCACAGGTCATCCAGCGTGCCGGGATAGCCCTTCTCGTTCTTCTCTTCCTCGTTGGGCTCAACCGCAACGCCCAGCTCATTGTAGGTCAGCTCCGGGCTGTAACGGATCTGCACCGCAACCGCGGGATCCGCCATCCAGTTCAGGTACTTCATGGCCGCGACCGCCTTCTCATCGCTGGTGGTCTCGGGGATCATGACGAACATCGCGTAACGGTACTCAAAAGGAGTACGGTAGGAACCGTCAGGCAGCTCGAAAGGCATGCAGGGAACGAAGGTGGGCTGGATGCCCAGCGTCCCGTTCAGCACCTCAGTGCCGCCCCAGGCCTGTGTGGAATCGACCAGAACGAAACCGGTGTTGCCGTTGGCGATATCCGCCAGCATGATGCTCTCATCGGTATCGGTCGGGAAGTCCTGGGTGATCAGGCCATCGTTGTACCAGGTGTTCAGCTGCTTCAGACCGTCCTTGCTGCCGGGAGCGACGGCCATGTAAGCTTCGTTGTAGATGTAAGCGGTGCGCTCGTCGGGCAGATCCACATAGGAGCCCAGGAAGTTCAGGTAGCCCTTCTCAGTGTCGCCGCGGCCGCTCATCGCCCACGGAATACCCAGACCGGCATCCTTCACCGCGTACAGATACTCGCCCAGCTCCTCTTTGGTGGTGGGCATTTCCATGTTCAGCTGATCCAGCCAGTCCTGACGGATGTAAGCGGTATGACGGGCGCTGGCCGTACCTCTCTGTTTCATGACAGCGTATTTCTTGCCGTCCAGGTCGGCGATGCCTTCCTGCGCTTCCGCACAGTAGTTCGCGATATTGCCGCCGTACTGCGCGTAGATGTCGGTCAGATCCTTCAGCGCGCCGCTGCTGGCGTAGTTGTAGAACAGGCTCTGGTCATAGGTGAAGATGATATCAGGGGCGCTGCCGCCGGACATCATGATGTTCACCTTGTCGTCGGACTCAGAACGGGGAACGGATACATAGCTGACATTGATGTTGAACAGCTCCTTCACCTGATCCTGGATCCATTTGGTCATCGTGTTCTCTTCGGTCGTGGTGCCGGGCGCCGCATTGCCGCGGTCCCAAACCATCACGCGCAGATCCACTTCATCGCCCTTTAAGTCGGCAGCCGCCTCGGCGCCGCCGTCAGCCGCGGGAGCCGCGCTCTCCGAGGAAGAGGAAGAGGAATCAGCGGGGGCGGAGGAAGAGCTGGAAGAAGATCCGGAGCTCCCGCACCCGGTAGCCGCTGCCATCACTGTCGCAAGCAGGATGGCGACGGCCTGTTTCAGTAGACCTTTTCTTTTCATGAAATTACCTCCCATAAAAATATGATTGTTTATTAAAGTATCCTTTCGGATAATTTAACCGCAGCAGATCAGCCTTTCACGGCGCCGACCATGATGCCCTTGGTGAAGAACTTCTGCACGAAGGGGTAAACGATCAGCATGGGCAGCATGGAGATCACGATGCTGGCCGCCTTGATGTTGTCCGCCACCAGGTTGGTGGTCAGGCCCTCTTCAATGGATACGTTGACGGATTCCACGAACTGCTTCAGGACCATCTGTACCGTGAAGTATTTGGACGTATTGATATAGTACAAAACATCGCTGATGCCGTTCCAGCGGCCTACCGCGTAGAACAGGCCCAGGGTGGCGATGGTGGGGTATACCAGAGGCAGCGCCACGCTGATCAGCGTGCGGAACTCGCTGCAGCCGTCGATCTTGGCCGCCTCATAGAGCGCGCTGTCGATGCCCTTGAAGGCATTGCACATGATGATCATGTTGTATGCGCTCAGCGCGCCGGGGATGACCAGCGCCCACACCGTATCGATCAGCTTGAAGTCCCTGACGTTCAGGTATTCCGGGATGACGCCGGGGCTTAAGTACATGGTCAGGACGAACAGCATCATGACGAAGCTGCCGCCGATCAGGTTCTTCTTGGAAAGGGGATAAGCCGCCAGCACCGTCATCAGCAGGCTCACCGCCGTGGATCCCAGCATCAGGAAGATGGAATACCAGAACGCGTTGACGAAGCTGCCGCTCTTTAACGCCTTCACATATGCTTCCGTCGTAAAGTCAACCGGAAGGATGAACACCTTGCCCGCCAGGATCGCGTTCTTGCCGCTGAAGGAAACGGAGAGAACCCGCAGGATCGGGACCATGGCAATACAGGTAACAACGATGAAGAAGATCGTCCAGAAAAGCTGGAACCGTTTTTCGCCTTTACTGTTCAGTACGCTCATTACATGATCCCCTCCTGTCCCATTTTCTTAATGACCGCGTTCGCGGAGAGCACCAGCACCACGCCCACGATGGACTGGAACAGGCCGACCGCGGTAGCGAAGTCGAACCGGCCGGCCGCAAGACCGACGCTGTACACGTATGTACTGATAACGCTGGACGCATCGTTCACCAGCGTGTTGCCCATCAGGTAAGGACGGTCGAAGCTGATGTTCACCAGTTTGCCGACCTGCATGATCAGCAGGGTGGTAACTGTGGTGGAGATCTGCGGCAGCGTCACGTGCCAGATCCGCTGAAGTCTGGTCGCGCCGTCGATGTAGGCCGCCTCGCCCAGGGAAGCATCCGTGGCCATCAGGGCCGCCAGATAGACGATCAGGGAGTAGCCCGCGCCCTGCCAGACGCCCATGAACCAGTACACGAAACGCCAGATAAAGGTGTTGCTCAGGAACGGCACGCTGGCCGCGCCGAAGGCGTTGAACAGGTTGTTGACCAGACCGCTGTTGGAGAACAGCTGGGTCACGATACCGGAGATGATAACCCAGGAAAGGAAGTTAGGCAGATACAGCAGCGTCTGCGTGGTCTTCCGGATCCTCTCCCCGCGCAGCTCGTTCAGGAAAATGGCCAGGAAGATCGGGATCGGGAATCCGATGACCAGGTCGCCGAGATTCAGGATCAGCGTGTTCTTCAGCGCGTTCCAGAAATCTCTGGAGGTGAACGCCTCCTTAAAGTGTGTGAGGCCGATCCACGGGCTGTCCCAGATGCCCTTGAAGACGTTGAATTTCTTGAACGCGACCACGACGCCCAGCATGGGTTTGTACCGGAACAGGATCATGTACACTACCGGAACAATCAGCATCAGGTACAGCTGCCAGTTGTTCTTCAGATAGAGCGCGACACTGCCCGGTTTTTTGGGTTTCTTGTTCATGTAACCTCCTCCTTCATTTAAATTGTTTTTATCAAACGTTCACAGTCCCTGTGAACCGTTTTTCAGTTGGTTCTCCAGCCGCTCCGCGAGTCCCGGCAGTTCGGACGGCTCATGGATGATGTAATCCGCCTCTTCGTCCGCGCACCGCGGGACCAGATCGTAGCGCTTGGACCAGTCCAGCAGGACGGATGTGATCCCGAACCGGTTGGCCCCCGCCACATCCTTGCGGATGTTGTTGCCCACCATGATGATGCGGCCCTTGTCGGCGTCCGTCAGCCCGTTCTTCTCCATGGCGTCCTGAAACATCCGTTCCGACGGCTTCTGAATGCCGACGATCTCCGAAATGGTCCTCGTGTGAAAGCAATACCCCAAACCGTTCTCTATGTATACATTCGTGAAGGACTGCTCCTCGCCGTCCGCCACCAGCGCGATCCGATATCCGGCGTCATGCAGCGCCTTCAGCGCCTCTCCCGCGCCCGGGATCAGCTCCGCATGGATCACGATCCCCCGCTCGTCGTACACCTGCGTGCTCTCGTCTATGATCGTATCGCCGCTGTCCGTAAAGATGATCAACTGTTTTTCCAAGACGATACCCCTCTTTCCCCCTGTTACAAAATACACGGGGAATCTTTTTCGTGGACATTATAACCCCCCCCGGTTCGCAATTCTACATGTTTTTTGCCTTTTCATTTGAAAATACATTGCATTTTTTGCGTTTTCGGCGATTTTGAAAATTCACCAACAAAAAAAGCCTTTTCGTAGGCGAGATTGCCCCCGTTTTGAGGCGCGTTTTGGGATAGGGCAGGGAAACTGAACATGTTTCACAAAAGTTTTTTTGATATGAGGGCAGAATGAGCAAAGCCGCCGGGATGCGGCGGCGAAACGAATGTTTTGCATTATTTCGGTGGGTTTTTTCTTTCTTTTCGAAAAATATATATTTTTCGCGGAGCGGGGGAGGACATTTTTTTACGCGCAAAAAGGACACCCTGCATAACGCCGGGTGTCCCTGAGAAAATTTTGAACACAAAATCCTGATTACGGCATTTGTCGGGCGGGGGGCCGCTCCTCGCCGGACAGTGCCGATCCGCCGTCCGGCTTTCGGAGGTCACCAGTGCAGCTTCACTTTTTCCCGAGCCTCAGTCTCTGTCATTTCATAATATTGCATGAGCTGTGAAATGGCGGCTTCCTCTGTGTGGCCCATGCTATGGATTATTTGTACGGTCTTCTTCACCGCCTCTTCCTGGTCTTCTTTCTGCACTTCCTGCACTTTCTCCTGCGCTTCTTTCCACACTTCCTCCCGGGTCTGCCGACGCACCTCCTGCACGTCGTATCCTTCGAAATTCTCAAAAAGCCGTCCCATATGCCTCTCCTTTATCCGTCCGGCAAATTCCGCCGATTCCTCATCCGGTACGTTCAGCTTCGTCAGCAAAGCCTCTACTACCCGCGCCACGATATCCAGCAGATATTCCGGCGATCCCGAAAAGATCTCCTCCAGATATGCCGGGCTCTTTTTCTTCTTCAGGGAATCACCAGTGCATCTTCACTTTCTCCTGGGCCTCAGTCTCTGTCATTTCATAGTATTGCATGAGCTGTGAAATGGCGGCTTCCTCTGTGTGGCCCATACTATGGATTATTTGTACGGTCTTCTTCACCGCCTCTTCCCGGTCCTCTTTCTGCACTTCCTCCCGGGTCTGCCGACGCACCTCCTGCACGTCGTATCCCTCAAAATTCTCAAAAAGCCGTCCCATATGCCTCTCCTTTATCCGTCCGGCAAATTCCGCCGATTCCTCATCCGGTACGTTCAGCTTCGTCAGCAAAGCCTCCACCACCCGCGCCACGATATCCAGCAGATATTCCGGAGATCCCGAAAAGATCTCCTCCAGATATGCCGGGCTCACCTCTTTCCCAATCTCCGAAAAGTCCGCCGCTTTTTGTAGTTTCGTGACCATCATCAGCACCGAGAGCTCGTCCTTCTTCTCCATCAGCTCCGCGGTGCTGTAGTCCTTCAGCTGCATCAGCAGGCACTGATAATCCGGAATATATCGCCCGAGAACGTCGCTCAAAAGCACCCGCTCATGCAGGCCGGTGGCCGCCGTCCAGTTCTCCTTCCCGTCATAGAATACCACGGGCAGGATCGGCGGATACCGGAAGCCCTTCGTCCGGCTGATCCCGGGCGTCTGTTTCTCCGCCTCCTTCTCGTAGTCTTCCCAGATGAAGGCCATGTAGCGGAATATCTGCATGACTACATTATAATCCACGTTTGACTTATGTTCAATCAGGGAAACCATATAAAAGGGGGTCTTTTCGCCGCCCAGGCGCACGCGCTTCACCACGTCGGAGTCCCGCTCCTCCACAAACATATGTACATAGCGCTCCGTGACGTCTTCGATGTCCTCCGGCTGTACATCCTTGAGCAGCGGGATGTTCAGGTATCCCCGCAGGAACTGGGCGCAGAGGATGGGATCCTCAAAGATGATCTTGCTGGAGCTGTCCCTGTGTCTGGTGTTTTTCAGTTCTTCCGTCAAATCTCGGTCTCCTTCCCGTAAACGATGTGATCCTTCCGATCTCTCCTGCCGCATAAAAAATACGGCGCCTCTCCCCGCCGCAGCCGTCCTTTCCCGGCGCGGGACAATTTTTGCAGTGCAAAAGAAAACAGTTCCCAATATGAAATTTTTACGCCGCGCACTGTGCGCGCAAAAAAGGATCTCTGCCCGATCCTGGGCACGATTTCAGAAAGCGGACTGAAGACATTGCCGCTTCAAGAGCCGGCCGGCCACCTGCCTCCGGCGAAAAAAGCCTGATAACAGCCTTTAAGCTGTCAGCATTCAGGATGGATCCAGTGTAGCACAAAAACGGCCGGAGCACAAGGCGCATTCCCCGGCCGTTCGGCACGCCTACACATTTCCCGAACGTTCGACGCGCCGGGTCCGTCGGCCGACCGTTCGATATGCCGTCGTTCCGACCGTTCTGCATATCCGTCGGCCGACCGCCCGGCATGTCCGTCATACTGAAAAGAGAGCGCCCCACGCGGAAGCGCTCTCCTTCATCATGCATATTCTTTTTTGAAGATCAGATCTTATCTGGCGTTCTTTTTCCGTCTCCGTAGCAGTTCTTCCACTGCCAGAGCCGCAATGCCCATGAGTCCTAGCATACCCGCGACCGGCGCTTCGTCTCCGGTATGGACACCCAGCACGCCTCTTCTCTCTCCGAGGACACCGGACTCTACGCCTTCTTCATCCTCTTCCTCGGGCAGTCTGATCACACCCAGCACGCCCGCGTCAGGCATGGCCGCCACAGGAACGATCGGAACCGGCGTACCTCCGGGGGCCGGAGTACCAGGATCGGGGGTCCCAGGGTCAGAAGTCGTAGGATCAGGTGTCCCGGGATCAGGGGTTGTAGGATCAGGACCAGGGACAGTGATCAGCGTGTTCGTGATATTCAGGCCGTCATATGTCGTGCTATAGCCGGTCACGGCAATTTCTTCTACGCTGTATGTGTATTCATATCCCTCCGCATCATACCTCGGCATCCCCGAGAACGTATAGGTGTTGCCTTCCCACGTAGCGATCGCGTCTACCGTCTCAGTTTCACTATCGGCCTTCGCACTCTTCCGGCTCAGCGTCAGCTGCACCTCTGTCTCATTATTATGCTGCCTTCCGCCGTCTACCCACGTCTTCGTTCCGGTCACTTCGACCGTCGCATTGATGTCATCTATCGTGTTCGTGATATCCCAGCTGTTCTCACCACCATACGCTACCGTATAACCATCCACATGCGCTTCTGCTACGCTGTATGTATACTCATAACCTTCTGCGTCATACTTCGCCACGTCCTCGAACTTGTAGGTATCGCCATCCCACACTGCAGTCGCTTCTACAGTCTCGGCTGTACTTCCAGCTTTCGCACTCGTCCGGCTCAGCGTCAGCGTCAACTCCTCCGCATTGTTGTGTTCCTTCCCGCCGTCTACCCATGTCTTCGTTCCGGTCACGCTGGTCTTCGCGTCGATGCCATCCATCGTGTTCGTGAAGTTATTCCCATCCGAAGTTGTGGTATAGCCTTCAACGGCAGCTTCTGTTACGCTGTACATATACTCGTAACCTTCTGTGTCATACTTCGCTACAGCATTAAACGTATATGTGTTACCAATCCACGTTGCGGTCGCTTCCACTGGCTCGGCTGCACTTCCAGCTTTTGCACTCGTCCGGCTCAGTGTCAGCGTCAGTTCCGTCGCATTATCATGTTCTTTTCCGCCGTCTACCCACGTCTTCGTTCCGGTTACTTCAATCGTATCATGAATCGTGTTGACCGTGTTCGTGAAATTGTTCCCTTCCTGCTTCGTAGTATATCCGGTCACGGCACCTTCTGCTACGGTGTATGTGTACTCATAACCTTCCGCATCATACTTCGCCACATCCTTGAACGTGTATGTGTTGCCTTCCCATGTCGCTGTCACTCCTTCTACCGTCTCGGCTTCTCTTCCGGCCTTCTCACTTGTCCGGCTCAGCGTCAGCGTCAATTCCGTCGCATTATCATGTTCTTTTCCGCCATCTACCCACATCTTCGTTCCGGTTACATTAATCTTCGCGTCGATGCCGTCCATCGTATTCGTGAAGTTGTTCCCTTCCTGCTTCGTGGTATAACCTTCTACTTCCGCTTCTGCTACGCTGTATGTGTACTCATAACCTTCCGCGTCATACTGATCCAGGTTCGAAAACGTGTAGGTGTTCCCACTCCACGTCACGGTCGCTTTCACCTGCTCCGTCTTGCCGTTCGCCGTCCGGCTCAGTGTCAACTGCACTTCTGTCCCATTGTCATGCGTCAGTCCGCCATCTACCCACGTCTTCGTTCCGGTCACGCTGGTCTTCGCGTTGATGTCATCCATCGTGTTCGTGAAGTTGTTCCCGTCCTGCTTCGTGGTATAACCTTCCACTTTTTCTTCTGCTACGCTGTACTCGTACGCATAACCTTCCGCGTCATACTTCGGCAGGTCGGAGAACGTGTAGGTATTTCCACTCCACGTCGCGGTTGCTTCCACTGGCTCGGCTACACTTCCGGCTTTTGCATTCGTCCGGCTCAGCGTCAGCGTCAACTCCTCCGCATTGTTATGCGTCTTTCCACCGTCTACCCACGTCTTCGTTCCGCTCACATCGATCTTATCATTGATCGTGCTGACCGTGTTCGTGAAGTTGTTTCCTTCCTGCTTCGTGGTATAGCCTTCGACTTCCGCTTCCGCTACGCTGTAGGTGTACTCATAACCGTCTTTATCATACTTCGCCACATCCTTGAATGTGTAGGTGTTGCCTTCCCACGTAGCGGTCGCCTTTACCTCCTCAGCTGTGCTTCCAGCTTTCTTGCTTGTCCGGCTCAGCGTCAGCGTCACTTCATCCGCATTGGTATGCGTCTTTCCGCCGTCTACCCACGTCTTCGTTCCGCTCACATCGATCTTATCATTGATCGTGCTGACCGTGTTCGTGAAGTTGTTTCCTTCCTGCTTCGTGGTATAGCCTTCGACTTCCGCTTCCGCTACGCTGTAGGTGTACTCATAACCGTCTTTATCATACTTCGCCACATCCTTGAATGTGTAGGTGTTGCCTTCCCACGTAGCGGTCGCCTTTACCTCCTCAGCTGTGCTTCCAGCTTTCTTGCTTGTCCGGCTCAGCGTCAGCGTCAGCTCATCCGCATTGTCATGCTTCTGTCCACCGTCTACCCACGTCTTCGTTCCAGTTACATCAATCTTATCATTAATCGTATTGATCGTGTTCGTGAAGTTGTTCCCGTCCTGCTTCGTGGTATATCCGCTCACGGCTGCTTCTGTTACGGTGTACGTGTACTCACGATCGCGTTCGTCATATTTCGGCAACCCCGAGAACGTGTAGGTATCGCCCTGCCACGTCGCTGTCGCTGTTACTGACTCAGATTCATTTTCAAATCTACTCTTCCGGCTCAGCGTCAGTGTCAACTCCTCCGCATTGTTATGCGTCTTTCCGCCGTCTACCCACGTCTTCGTACCAGTCACATCTACAGTTTCTTTTTTCTTCTCAATCTTTGTGCTTACAAAATCACTATCTAATCCGCCCGCGTAATGCGCGATAGCAGTATTTATCAGCGTCTTATTCGCATCGTCTTCCTGTACCTGATATGTAGCCTTAAATGTTTTGCTCTCGCCTTCCGCAAGAGTGAACCTCTCTGAATGGGAATTATTCTCCCATACCAAATCGCCGGAAGCCCCTGCAAACAGGTCCTGAAGTCTTACATTACTAAGTGTGTCACTGCCTGTATTTTTATAGTAGACGACATTAATAAAATCACCATGTAAAAGAACACAACGAAGAAAGCTTCTCATTGGGCATACGAAAAC
>CANRMT010000061.1 GCA_947631815.1 uncultured Eisenbergiella sp. | reverse complement strand
CGGGTCATGAAGCACTGGGAATTCTACGTGCTGCTTCTGCCGGGCATCATCCTGACGATCATCTACAAGTACTGGCCGATCTACGGCGTACAGATCGCTTTCCGGGATTACAACGCGATGGACGGCTTCTTCGGGAGCAAATGGGTGGGGCTGGAATGGTTCCGCCGGTTTTTCACCAATTTCAACAGCGCCCGCATGATCCGCAACACGGTGCTTTTGAGCTTTTACAGCATCCTCTGGACCTTCCCGATCCCGATCATCCTGGCCCTTTTGATCAACCAGGTGAAGCTGAAGAAGTTCCAGAGAGTGTCTCAGACAGTCCTGTACGCGCCGCACTTCATCTCCGTCATGATCCTCTGCGGTATGCTGCGGATCTTCCTCTCCCCTTACGGCGGACTGATCAGCATGATCGCGCAGGCCTTCGGCGCGGCGCCGACCAACTACATCGATTCTGCCTCCGCCTTCCGGACGATCTATATCGCGTCCAGCATCTGGCAGGACGCGGGGTGGGGCACCATCATCTACATGGCGACGCTCTCCAGCGTGGACGCATCCCTGCATGAAGCGGCCAAGGTGGACGGCGCAAACGCCTTCCAGCGGATGCTGCATATCGACATCCCGGAGCTGGTGCCGGTCATCGTCATTCAGCTGATCATGTCCTTCGGCAACCTGATGAATGTCGGATTCGAAAAGGCTTATCTGCTGCAGACCAGCCTGAACAAGGAAACCTCCGAGATCATCGCCACCTACGTGTATGAACAGGGTATGCTGCGCGCCATGTACAGCTTCTCCACGGCGGTCGGCCTGTTCAATACGGTGGTCAACATCATCCTGCTGATCGTGGTGAACAAGATCTGCAACAAGCTCTCCAATGTGAGCTTCATATAAGGGAAGGAGGAAAATGAAATGAAAAGAGAAAGACGGATTTCCTCTGATAAACTGTTTGATATCTGCAACGTGGCTTTCCTGGCGATCCTGGTGGTCATCGTGGCCTACCCGCTCTACTACGTGCTGATCGCCTCCATCTCCAACCCTTACGAGGTGTACGCCGGAAAAACCTTCCTGTTGCCTTCCCAGATCACCTTCGAAGGATACCGCAGGGTGTTCCGGGAGCAGGCCATCGCCAAGGGCTACCTGAACAGCATTTACTACACAGTGCTGGGCACCTTCGTATCGGTGGCGCTGATCATCACCACGGGCTACGCGGTTTCCAAACCCACGCTTCCGTTCCGCAGGGCGATCATGGTCTTCTATGTGATCACCATGTACTTCGGCGGCGGCCTGATCCCCACCTACCTGGTGGTCTCCAAGACCGGCCTGCTCAACAGCGTCTGGTCGCTGATCCTGCCCGGCGGCGTGGCCGTGTACAACGTGATCGTAGCCAGAACCTATTTTGAGACCAGCATTCCCGAAGAGCTCTATGAGGCGGCGGGCATCGACGGCAGCAGCAACCTGGGGACCTTCTTCAGGATCGCGCTGCCTCTGGCGAAGCCGATCATGGCGGTCATGGTCATTTTCACGATGGTGGCTTACTGGAACGACTGGTTCACGGCCCTGATCTATATGACCAATAAGGACAGATATCCGCTGCAGCTGGCCCTGCGCCAGATCCTGATCCAGAGTCAGGCCACGGCCACCATGATGGGCAATATGGACGGCGGATATGCGGAAGCCAACAAGATCACCGAGCTGATCAAGTTCGCCTCCATCGTTGTGGGCGCGGTCCCCATGCTGATCGCGTACCCCTTCGTACAGAAGTACTTTGAAAAAGGCTTTATGGCCGGCGCAGTGAAGGGCTGACGGCCATGGCGGGTGCAGGGCGCGGGCGCGCGCCCCGCGTCCAGCAATAGACATGACGCAAAGAAATCAGGAAAGGAAAGGGAAAAAACAATGAAAAGAAAATGGATGAAACTGACGGCGCTGGGACTGACCGCCGCCATGACCTTCGCCCTCACCGCCTGCGGCGGATCTTCCTCCGGCAGCGGCGAGACGGCATCAAACGCGGACCAGACCACCTTCGAGATCTTCGCGGGCATCAGCGCCCTGTCTCCGGACAACAGCGAGAAGCCGATCGTGCAGCAGCTGAATGAGGCCATGGGCGTTCAGATCAACTGGAACTGTGTATCCGGCGATACGCTGACCGAGAGAAAGAACCTGATCTTAAACTCCGGCGACAACCTTCCCGACGCGCTGATGTCGGCGGGACTGTCCGACAGCGAGCTGATCAAGGGCGGCGCCAGCGGGCTGTTCATTCCTCTGGAGGATTACATCAACGAGGAGACGATGCCCAATCTGATGAAGGTCATCGAGAAGCGTCCCAACATTCTGGCGACCTGCACCATGCCTGACGGACATATTTACGGCCTGCCCGGCATCTCCGAGATGGGCTTCAACTACACCGACGGCAACACCTATTACATCGGCGCCATCCCGCAGTTTACGGCCATCAATACCGACTGGCTGAAAGCGGTGAACATGGAAATGCCCACCACGGTGGATGAGCTGCACGATGTGCTGGTGGCCTTCAAGGAGAACGATGTGAACGGCAACGGCGATCCCACCGATGAGATCCCCATGTCCTTCATCTTCCCGGAGGGCAATGGCGCATGGTGTGCCGGTATGGGCACCTTCTTCGCACCCTTCGGCTGCACGGACTATTCCATGGACCACAGAGCCATCGAGAACGGCAAGGTGTATTATCAGGCCGCTTCCGAGAATTATAAGAACGCCATCGCTTATTATCATGACTGGTTTGAGGAGGGCCTGATCGATATCGAGATCTTCTCTCAGGATTCCAGCCAGTACATCGCGAAAGGCAACGGCACGGATCCCCGTCTGGGCGTGTTCGT
Source organism: uncultured Eisenbergiella sp. (assembly GCA_947631815.1). Taxonomy (GTDB): domain Bacteria; phylum Bacillota; class Clostridia; order Lachnospirales; family Lachnospiraceae; genus Gallintestinimicrobium. The sequence goes on along the minus strand of CANRMT010000061.1, from coordinate 13,233 downwards.
ATGGTGGGAGATCCCCGAAGTGGTAGGCGCGGAGCGCGCGGCGAGCTATGCATATCTGCCGATCCTGGACGGCCCCGACGGCACCCATCATGTGAACCTGAACGAAATGGGCACCACTGGACATGACAGCTTCTCCGTCACCAAGGCCTGCCAGAATCCTGAGCTTCTGCTGAAGTGGGTCGATCAGCGTTATGATCCCCTCATCTCCATGCAGTGCATCTACGGCCCCATCGGCGTGTTCTTCAATGAAGAGCCTGATGAGAACGGCGTGTACACCACCCGCACCATGGGCGAAGGCGAGACCGAAGGCGAAGTGAAGTCCAGAAATGAATGGACCGGCCCCTCCGAGCAGCTGGCAGAAGACTACGGCGTGTATTACTACATGGAAGACCGTGCGCAGCAGAGACTGAACGATCTGAACGATTTCTGGTTCCAGTATGTGGACAGCACCGAGTATTATCCTTCTGTGGTCTATACCGAGGAAGAGATCGATGTCATCAATGACAAGCTCAGCGATATCAAGTCCATGACCGAGGAGCGCGCGGCGCACTGGCTGCGCGACGGCGGCATCGAGAACGAGTGGGATCAGTACCTGTCGGATCTGGACAGCATGGGTCTGCAGGATGTGATCGGCGCATGGCAGGCGGCCTATGATCGGTACGCGGCGGCCCTGAGCGAATAACGCTGCAGTTCATATCGGGATATCGGCAGTATCCTTACAAAAAGCGAGGGAGCAGACAGAGAGCATGGGTCTGCTCCCTTTTTGAAAAGAGGACAATATGGATTTTTATTTTGAAAAACAGGACGGAAACATCGTGTGTGCGGATCGGGAGGGCGGCGTCCGGTTTTTGCCGAACCGGCAGTATTTTGAACACCGGGAATGGCGTCTGCGGGACGATGCGCTGTTGTTTGACGGCTATTCCAACTGGTTTTATGCGGAGGGAGAAGCGTTCCGTGGTCTGTCGGATTTCACCTTCAGCTTTCTGTTCGCGCCCGAGGGCTATGCGGTTCCGGGGGACGGACTCTTTTCCTTTTTCGACCGGGAGGAGGCGGCGGGATTCGCCGTCCGGTTGGAAAAGCACGGGAAGGTGACGGTGGAATTCGGCGACGGTCACTGGCCGGTCTCCTTCGGCTCGATCCACGGACAGGTACGGAAATGTGAATGGAATGCGGTCACTGCGGTGTTCCGGCAGGAGGCGGGCTGGTGCGACCTCTACATCAACGGCATCCTGTCCAACCGGAAGCAGTTCCGGCGTCACGCGCCTCTGTGCTGGCCGGAGGGCAGGGTATATCTTGGGAAATATGTGGACCGGAAGCCCTTCGGGGAAGAGGCCCCGGTGGGCGTGTTCTACGGGCTGATGAAGCGCGTCTGTCTGGAAGCGCGGGCGCTGTCCGACAGGGAGGTAAAAGCGCTTCATGAAAGCTGGCCGCTGGGGGAGGCGACGGGTCCCATTCCGCTGGACCGCGGTCTTTACCGGGACGATGTACAGCGCCCCCAGTATCATCTGATCGCGCCGGGCAAATGGATGAACGAGCCCCACGCGCCGTTCTGGTATCGGGGCTATTATCATATTTTCTATCAGGCGAATCCCCACGCGCCCATCTGGAACAACATCCAGTGGGGACATTTGGTGAGCCGGGACATGGTTCACTGGGAGGATATGCCGCTGGCGCTGCAGACGGAGGAAACGGGGCCCGACCCCGACGGCTGCTGGTCGGGCAGCGCTCTGGTGGACCGGGAGGGTTGCCCGAGGATCTTTTATTCCGCGGGAAACGACGCGGATTTTCCCAATCAGGCGGTGGCCATGGCCTGGGCGGATCCGGAGGGCGGCGATAAGCTGCCCGCCTGGAAAAAGCATCCGGTCTGCGTGGTGCGGCAGCAGGAGGGATGGATGGGGGAATTCCGGGATCCCTTCGTCTGGCTGGAAAACGGGACATATTTCATGCTGGTGGGCAGCGGGGACGCAGACAACGGCGGCGGCAACGCGGTGCTGTTTTCCTCCGATGACCTCCTGAACTGGACGTCCCACGGATTCGCAGTGGATTATGATTATGAAAAGAACACGGAGCTGGGGCACGTCTGGGAGCTGCCGGTGCTGCTGCCTCTGCGGGATGAGAACGGCGGGGTCGTCCGCCATATCCTGATGTTCTGCGCCTGCCAGATCGAAAACGATGTGGTGGAAACCTATGGCTTCCTGGGTAAGTGGGACCCCGTGCGGATGCGGTTTGAAAAGGACGGGGAGAAAGCCATCCTGCTGGACCTGGGGCACGGCACCTTTACCGGCGGCTGCGGTTTTGTGACGCCGGATCTACGCAGCGTGGTGTTCACCATCGCCCAGGGTAAGCGGGGCGGAAGAAAGGAATGTCAGGCCGGATGGGCCCACAACGGCGGTCTGCCGGTGGAGCTGTCCGTCCGGGACGGACGGTTCCATATCCAGCCTGTCGGGGAGCTGGCCTCTCTGCGCAGACAGTGCCTTCTGTGCCTGCAGGATGTTTCCGGGGAAGAGGCCGACAGACAGCTGGCCGGTATCCGTGGAAACCGGCTATATCTGCGGCTGGAGGCGGACGGAGAACAGGCCGGTGTGACGGTCCTGTACGGAGAAAAGGAAAAAACCGTTCGTTATATGCCGGGGACCGGCTGTCTGGAGGCGTTGGATGAGACCGGTGTCCGGGTGAGCAGGTACCGGGGTGAGATAGACCGGGTGGAGCCCGACGGGGAGACCGTGACTTTGGAGCTTTATCTGGATCATTCCATGATCGAGGCGTATCTGAACGGCCGGAAATCGGTCACCCTGCGCGATTACATCAAAGGCGCCGGAGAACGCGGGCTTCGTCTGGCCGGAAAGATCCGGCATGTGGAACGGCTGGAAGTCTGGGAGATGGATTCCGCCTATCCCAAGGATCCGTGAGAGGGCAGACCGGTGCGGGAGCGTGAGGCGTCCTGCAGGCTGTGCCGGGCTCGGTCCGCGCGGGACAGCGGGGCGTCCCCTGGCGGCGCTGCAGGACGGTTGTGACAGGGAGGAAGGGCATCGAGATGGAGGGAAGGATTTTTTATCATGCGCCCGGCGCGCGGACGGGGGATGTGATCCCCAAGTATATTGACGGGACATACCAGCTCTTTTATCTGAAAAACTGGAAGGATCCGCACGATCCCAAGGCGGTGTTCGGGTGGCACCGGATGGAAAGCCGCGATCTGCTCCGCATGGGGGAGGAGACGCCGATCCATGTGCGCGGCGGCACGGGAGATCTGATCCGCTGGAAGGGACAGTGGCATCTGTTCGCCTGCATTTTCCCGGAAGGGAAACAGCTCATCACCCATTATATCAGCGAGGACGGCAGCTTGGATCACTGGAAATATCTGGAGGAGGATACCTTCGGACCGGACGGCGTGATCTATGACAGATCCGACTGGCGGGATCCCCGCATTGTCTACCGGGAGGAACTGGGAGAGTTCTGGATGTTTCTGGCGGCCAGGGTCAGTGACCGGCACAGTCAGACCGGCTGCGTGGGGCTGTGTGTGTCCAGGGATCTGCGGAAATGGGAGTATCGGGAACCCGCCTATTATCCCAGGCGGTTCAGCGGTGCCTGCGAATGCCCAGATGTCTTCCGGATGGGGGACTGGTATTATCTGGTCTTTTCCAGCTATACCAATCTGTTCGGCACCTATTATGTGAAATGCCGCGTGGGGGAGAATACGTGGCAGATCCCCCGGAATCACCGGCTGGACGCGCGGGGGTTCTATGCCGCGAAGACCGCGGGGGAAGGAACGGAGCGGTATTTGTTCGGCTGGAACCCCACCAAGGAAGAGGACCTTTTCGGCTTCTGGCCCAACCGCCTGCAGGGGCAGGATTACCGGACCTGGGACTGGGGCGGCGGTATGGTGATCCATCAGTTGGGACAGCAGCCGGACGGCGACCTGAAGCTGTCCATGCCGGACAGCAGGCGCAGGTTTTTCGGTTTTACGGTCCGGAACCGTTTTTTATCATTGACAGACGGCTGGGAGATACTGGAAAATGGATACAGAGCGACAGGGGAGGGCAGACAGCAGATGGCGCTGATGCAGCCTCTGCCGGAATGCTGGTATCTGAGCGCGGACATACTGGCGCGGGATGCCTGGCAGGCCGGCGTGGTCCTGCAGGCGGATGCGGCGATGAAGGAGGGCTATTATCTGTACGTGGAGCCTGCCCGGGGGCGGCTGGTGTACCGTTCCTGGCTGCGGATGTCTGAGGACGGCGGCAAGACGTTTCCCTATGACGTGGAGCTGGAGACGCCGGTGCGGGAGCCGGAGGATGGCCGATACCGGCTGGAGATCCTGGCGGAGGGCAGCGCGGTCACGGTCTATGTGAACGGGGAGGCGGCGCTGAGCTTTCGGATGTATGATTACCGCGGCAGGAATCTTGGGCTGTTCGCATTCGGCGGCGCGGATTTTGAAAATATACAGCTGAGGACGGCGAAGGACTGAGGGGCCGATCATGGGAGATCCGGCCGGCGGAGCCGCGGTGAGGTCCTCGGCCCGGCGGACGGAGGAAGGTCTTTGCGGGACGGTAAGGATCCGTTGGCTGCGGTGAAAGGCCCGGCGAACGGGATGGGGCTTCCGCGGGAGCGGGAAAGATCCGCTGGCCGCAGGGAAGAACTCAACGAACGGGATGAAGACTGTTGTGAGGCAGGAACGATCCCGGCGGGCGTGCCCGGAAACGGATGCGGAAAGATAAAGATATGCAAAAGAACGGAGCGCCGAAGCTCAGGCGTTCAGACAAAAAGAAACGAACAGGAAAGGAAAAGCGAACATGACGAGCCAGACTTTGCGGGAAGCCAGAAAATATGAAGAAACAGCGGAAAAGCGGATCGGGAAGGAGGAACGGCCCCGGTTTCATCTTTCCGTGCGCACCGGATGGATGAACGATCCCAACGGATTGTCCTATTACGGCGGAAAGTATCATTTGTTTTATCAGTATTATCCCTATGACAGCCACTGGAACTCCATGCACTGGGGGCATGCGGTGAGCGACGATCTGCTGCATTGGGAGTATCTGCCGGCCGCCCTGGCGCCGGACGAGGTCTATGACGGGGACGGCTGTTTTTCCGGCAGCGCCCTCACCCTGCCGGACGGCAGGCAGCTTCTGATGTATACCGGCGTTCGGAAGGTCATGGACGAGAACGGCATGTACCGGGAGCTGCAGACCCAGTGCCTGGCGACGGGAGACGGCGTGGATTATGAGAAATATGAACGGAATCCGGTGCTGACGCAGGCGGATCTGCCGGAGGGCGGAAGCCGGTATGATTTTCGGGATCCCAAGATATGGCAGAAGGAGGACGGCACCTACCGCTGCGTGGCGGGCAACTGTTCCGCGGACGGCGACGGCCAGATCCTTCTGTTCGAAAGCCCGGACGGTTTCCGCTGGAGCTTTGAAAAGATCCTGGCGAAAAACGGGAACCGCTTCGGCAGGATGTGGGAGTGCCCGGATTTCTTCACGCTGGACGGAAAGGGAATTCTCCTGACGAGCCCACAGGACATGTTCCCGCAGGGCTATGAGTATCATAACGGCAACGGGACGCTCTGCCTGATCGGCAGCTACGATCCGGAAACGGATACGTTTACGGAGGAGCACGATCAGTCCGTCGACTACGGTATCGATTTTTATGCGCCCCAGACTATGCTGACGCCGGACGGCAGGCGGGTGATGATCGGTTGGATGCAGAACTGGGATACCAGCAATCAGCACCATCCGGATTCCACCTGGCAGGGGCAGATGACGCTGCCCAGAGAGCTTTCCGTCCGGAACGGCAGACTGTACCAGAAGCCTCTGCGGGAGCTGGAGGCCATGCGCCGCGATCGAGTGGAATACCGGGATGTGGCCGTGGAGGATGTGATCCGGCTGGACGGCATCCGGGGCCGGGAGATCGATATGGAGCTGGAGATCGCTCCCGCCGAGGGAGAGGAGATGTACCGGAAATTCGCGGTCCGCTTCGCCCAGAACGAGACATACCGCACTTCGCTGAGCTTTCATCCCGCGGAATCCATCCTGAAGGTGGACCGGAAATACTCGGGTTCCCGCCGCGCGATCATCCATCAGCGCCGCAGTCAGGTCAGGAGCGGGGACGGCAGGCTGAAGCTGCGGATCATTCTGGATCAGTACAGCGTGGAGGCCTTTGTAAATGACGGTGAGCAGGTGCTGACTGCCCTTTTGTATACCGATCCGGCGGTAGACGGGATCTCCTTCTTCGCGGACGGAAAGGTGAAAATGAACGTGGTGAAGTACGATCTGATCTGAAAAAAACGGCCGGGTATGAGGACCGTCCGGAGGCATCGTTGCAGGACATCGGCAGCCCCAGGGAACGGCCCCGGCCAGGCGGCAGGCAGGCACAGATACGCGGGCCCGTGCCGGAACGCATCATCCGTCCGACGGCCCTTTCGGCCCGAAACTGCCGGAACATACGGGAAACTCGCTTCGCTCAAACAACCCGTATGTTCCGGCACGGGCCAAAAGGACCGCCTTCCGGATAACCGATGCGTCCCGGCACCAGGGCGCCGCGTATCTGTGCCTGCCTGCCGCCTGGCCGGGGCCGTTCCCTGGGGCTGTCTTTTGCTCAATGCGCCGAGGCGGCAAAGCTGCTGAGCGAAAGTCCGGATATGCTTTCGCATCCTTGAAAAAAGCATAGAAGTTTGTCCTCTTTCTTCATTCTGGGACTGGAACAGGAGCGCGGGAAATGGTATAATGACCGTATGGTCATTATACCGCGCCGACAGGCGCATAAGATCCGCCGGAGGCTCCATGTCCGGAGGACATGATAAAATGACCGTATGGTCATTATACCGCGCCGACAGGCGCATAAGATCCGCCGGAGGCTCCATGTCCGGAGGACATGGTACAATGAAAAGCAGAAGTGTTTTATGCTTTTCGGCGTCCCGGTCCGTTCGGCGGACGGAGGGGCTTTGCGGGTGTAAAACGGTTTTACAGAACGCTTCAGAATGAGAGAAGGAGGGCATTGCAATGGCAGAGAGCAGACTGATCGGGGCGTATCCGGTGATCGGCATCCGTCCCACCATCGACGGCAGGAGAGGGTATCTGAAGGTGAGGGAGTCGCTGGAGGAGCAGACCATGGGCATGGCGAAGGCCGCGGCCGCGCTCTTTACGGAGAACCTGCGCTATTCCAACGGCGAACCGGTGAAGGTCGTGATCGCCGACACCACTATCGGCCGCGTCGCGAAGGCGGCGGCCTGCGCGGACAAATTCCGCAGAGAGGGCGTGGAGATCACGCTGACGGTGACGCCCTGCTGGTGCTATGGCGCGGAGACCATGGACATGGATCCGCAGACCATCAAGGGCGTCTGGGGCTTTAACGGGACGGAGCGGCCCGGAGCTGTCTACCTGGCTTCCGTGCTGGCGACCCATGCGCAGAAGGGGCTTCCGGCCTTCGGCGTTTACGGACATGACGTGCAGGACGCGGACGACCGGGAGATCCCCGGGGACGTGCGGGAGAAGCTGCTGCGGTTCGGCAGGGCTGCGGTGGCCGTGGCGACCATGCGCGGCAGATCCTGGCTGCAGATCGGCTCGATCTGTATGGGCATCGGCGGTTCCATCATCGATCCCGCGTTCATCGAGTCCTATCTGGGCATGCGCGTGGAGTCGGTGGACGAGGTGGAGATCATCCGCCGCATGACCGAGGGGATCTACGATCAGGCGGAGTTTGAAAAAGCCATGGCCTGGGTGAAGGAAAACTGCATCGAAGGGTTTGACAAGAATCCGGAGGCGGTGCAGAAGACCAGGGAGCAGAAGGACCGTGACTGGGAGTTCGTGGTGAAGATGATGTGCATCATCAAGGATCTGATGAACGGCAATCAGAATCTCCCCGTCGGCTGTGAGGAGGAGATGGTGGGGCACAACGCCATCGCGGCAGGCTTCCAGGGCCAGAGACAGTGGACCGACTTCTATCCCAACGCGGACTTCGCGGAGGCCATGCTCAATACCTCCTTCGACTGGAACGGCGCCAGGGAGCCCTATATCCTGGCGACGGAAAACGACGTGCTCAACGGGCTGGGCATGCTGTTCATGAAGCTTTTGACCAACCGGGCGCAGATCTTTGCGGATGTGCGCACCTACTGGAGCCCCGAGGCCGTAAAGAAGGCCGCCGGGTATGAGCTGGAGGGCGTGGCGAAGCAGTCCGGCGGCTTCATCCATCTGATCAATTCCGGCGCGGCCTGTCTGGACGCCAGCGGCATGGCGAAGGATGCGGACGGAAACGGCGTCATGAAGCCCTGGTACGAGGTGACGGAAGCGGACCAGAAGGCGATCATGGGAGCCACCACCTGGAATGAAGCGGACTTCGGCTATTTCAGAGGCGGCGGCTATTCCTCCCGTTTCCTGACGGAGGCGGAGATGCCGGTCACGATGATCCGGCTGAATCTGGTGAAGGGGCTGGGACCTGTGATGCAGATCGCGGAGGGTTGGACGGTGAAGCTGCCCGCGGAGGTCTCCGATATCCTCTGGAAGCGCACCGATTATACATGGCCATGCACCTGGTTCGCCCCCCGGACTACCGGAAAGGGCGCGTTCGCCACGGCCTATGACGTGATGAACAACTGGGGGGCCAACCACGGCGCCATCAGCTACGGCCATATCGGCGCGGATCTGATCACCATGTGTTCCATGCTGCGCATTCCGGTCAGCATGCACAATGTGCCGGAGGAAAAGATCTTCCGCCCCGCCGCCTGGAACGCGTTCGGCATGGATAAGGAAGGGCAGGATTACCGTGCCTGCGCGGCGTTCGGGCCCATGTACAAGCCGTATTGAGACGGCCCTTTGGGTCCGCGGCGCGGTTGACGCACGACCCCTGAGGCGTGTATAATAGGTATGGATAAGAGGATCAGCCGGGCCCATGCCTGCGGGATGGGTCCGGCCGCCGTATGAGAGAAAGGGAGCCGGAATATGTTAAAGGGAATTCCGAAAATTTTATCGCCGGAGCTTTTGAAGGTCTTGTGTGAGATGGGACATTCCGACCGGATTGTTCTCGCGGACGGGAACTTTCCGGCGGAATCCATCGGGAAGAACTGCATTGTCATCCGCATGGACGGACACGGGACCTGTGAGCTGTTAGACGCCATTCTGCAGCTTTTCCCACTGGACACCTATGTGGATACGCCCGTGTCGCTGATGCAGGTGATGCCGGGGGATCCGGTGGAGACGCCGATCTGGGACAGCTATCGCGCCATCGTGGAAAAATATGATCCGCGCGGACAGAAGGCCATCGGCGGAATCGAGCGCTTCGCGTTTTATGAGGAGGCCAGGAAGGCCTATGCCGTTATCGCCACCGGGGAGAGCGCCCTCTACGCTAACATCATCCTGCAGAAGGGCGTTGTAAAATAACCGCAGGACCGTTTTACCGCGCCGCAGGGCGCACGGAATCCGCCGCAGACACTGCGCTCTGCGGGACATAAGGGAAAGCACAGGGCCTGTGCCGCTGTGATTGCGGGACGGACCGTTCCCCCGCCTTCCTTCTGGAAAGCGGGGGGTTTGTTTTTGTTCGGATCTGTCGCTGCCCGAAGGAAAATGCGGCGAATGCAGGACCCGGTGCCGTGAAGAGTGCCCGGGCGGCAAAATAACCGATAAATCGGGGAATTTGCGATATTGTAAAATACGGTGAAATCCGCTATACTATAGGCAGACAGTGCGGACGGCGCCCTGCGCGGCGGCGGTGCGCACACGGCAGAAGAGGACGGTACGGAACGCGGACGATAAAGGGTGGGACATATGGGATTTTTTGGCAGTGCGTTATTGGGATATTTTGTGGGAGGGATCAATCCGTCCTATATTTTCGGCAGACTGAAGGGGTTTGATATCCGCAAGAGCGGATCCGGCAATGCGGGCGCTTCCAATGCGGTGATCACCATGGGGAAGACGATCGGCATAATCAGCGCGGTGTTTGATATCGTCAAGGCGTATCTGGTTTATCATCTGGCGGACATCCTGTTCCCGGGCTTCGTGCTGGCCGGCGTCACATCCGGTGCGTTCTGTATCATCGGACATATCTTTCCCGTGTTCATGGGCTTCCACGGGGGGAAGGGGCTGGCCTGTCTGGCGGGCGTAGCGATTGCCTTTAACCCGAAGGTTTTTCTTATCCTGCTGGCGATGGAAGCGGTGGTGGCGCTGGTCACGAATTATATCTGCATGGTGTCGATCACGGCGTCCGTCATTTTTCCGGCGGTCTACGGCGTGATGATGAACAGCCTGGCGGGCGCGCTGGTCCTGGGCCTGTCCTCCTGCGCGATCCTGTTTCGGCATGTGGAGAATATCCGGCGGATCCGTCTCGGGATCGAGGCGCGCATCAGCTACCTTTGGGACCGGAAAAATGAGATCGAGCGGCTGAAGGGCAATTACAGCGGCGAGGACGGAGAGGAAAGAGCCCACAAGGCGGGAACGGTGGGATCAAAATAAAATGCCCGCGGGAGCGGGAAAGCGGACGGCGGGAAGCGCGGCGGCGCGCATCCTTCCGCCTTTCAGAAAAAGGAGGCGCTATGATTACAGCACAACTGCATCAGAACTGGCGGATGCGTCAGGTGGGACAGGAGGACTTTTTGCCCGCTGCGGTGCCGGGCAGTGTATACAATGATCTGCTGGCCAACGGCAAAATGGAGGATCCCTATTACCGTGACAATGAGCTGAAAGCGCTCAGGATCATGGAGCACGATTTTGAGTACGTCACCGCATTCGATGTGCCGGAGGGGATCCTGGACTGCGAAGAGGTCCTGCTGCATTTTGACGGCATCGATACGGTGGCCGATATCTATCTGAACGGACAGTGGCTCGCCTATGTGGAGAACATGCACCGCACCTGGGAGTTCCCGGTGAAGGATTCCCTGCGGGAAGAGGGGAACGAGCTCCGGGTGGTGCTGCATTCCCCGCTGGCGTTTTTGAAGGCCGCCAACGAAAAGGATCCGATCATCATCCCCACCGACGGCGTGGACGGATTCCCGCATCTGCGCAAGGCGCACTGCATGTTCGGCTGGGATTGGGGCCCTCGCCTGCCCGACGCGGGCATCTGGAGGGATGTGAAGCTGATCGGCTTCGATGACGCGCGGATCGACAGCGTATATATCACGCAGATCCATGCGGACGGCAGGGTGACGCTGGCGCTGGATGTGGATGTGGACCGGATATCGGAGGAATTCCTGCGCCGTTTCGGAGAAGACGACGAGCGGCTGGAGGGACTTTCCGTGCGGGTGACGGTGACGGATCCCGCGGGGGAGAGCCATACATACAGCCATGAAGAGACGATGGAAGGCATCGTCATCGAAGATCCGCAGCTCTGGTGGCCCAACGGATACGGCGCACAGCCGCTCTATCAGGTGGAAGTGGAGCTTTTGAAAAATGCCTGCATCGGCGCGGCGGACAGCGTGCATGAGACGGAGATCGTGAATGTGCTGGATTCCTGGAAGCGCCGCATCGGTCTGCGCACCATGACGGTCCGCCGGGAAAAGGACGAATACGGCGAGAGCTTCTGCCATGAGGTCAACGGCGTATCCGTGTTCGCCATGGGTGCGGATTACATTCCGGAGGACAACATCCTCTCGCGGGTGACGCCGGAGCGGACCTACGATCTTCTGCTGCAGGCCAAAATGGCCAATTACAACTGCATCCGCGTCTGGGGCGGCGGGAACTATCCTTACGACGCGTTTTACGATGCCTGTGACGAGCTGGGGCTGATGGTCTGGCAGGATTTCATGTTCGCCTGCGCGGTCTACAATCTGACGGAGGAATTTGAAGAGAATATCCGGGCGGAATTCGCGGACAACATCAAGCGCATCCGCCATCATGCCTGCCTGGGGCTCTGGTGCGGCAACAATGAGATGGAGACGTTCGTGGCCCAGGGCGGCGACTGGGTCAACCATCCGAGGCAGAAGAGCGACTATGTGAAAATGTACGAATATATCATCCCGAAGACGCTGGAGGAATACGATCCCAATACCTTTTACTGGCCTTCCAGCCCTTCGTCCGGGGGCGCGTTCGACGATCCGGACGATGAGAACCGGGGCGATGTGCATTATTGGGCGGTGTGGCACGGCAATAAGCCCATCACCGAATATCGGAAATTTTTCTTCCGGTATGTGTCGGAGTTCGGCTTCCAGTCCTTCCCGTCCCTGAAGACCTGTGAGAGCTTTACGCTGCCGGAGGATCGGAACATTTTCTCCTATGTGATGGAGAAGCATCAGCGCAACAATTCCGCCAACGGCAAGATCATGAACTACATGGAGCAGACATTCCTGTATCCCGGGAAGTTCGAGACGGTGCTGTATGCTTCCCAGCTCCTGCAGGCGGAGGCGATCCGCTACGGCGTAGAGCATTTCCGCCGCAACCGGGGCCGCTGCATGGGCGCGGTGGTCTGGCAGCTCAACGACTGCTGGCCGGTGGCGAGCTGGTCCTCCATCGACTATTTCGGCCGCTGGAAGGCGCTGCATTATTATGAAAAGCGGTTCTTCGCGCCGGTGATGCTCTCCTGCGCAGAAGAGGGCATCCTGACACAGGATACCAATCCGAACGCCTACCCTTATGAGGTGAAGAGATCGATCCATCTGAACGTCGCCAACGAAAGCAGGGAGGATGTGCATGTGACCGTGCGCTGGGAGCTGCGCGACGCGAAGGCGTCGGTGCTGCGCGGCGGCGAATCCGAGGTGGATGTACCGGCGCTGACCTCCGTCTGGCTGGATCAGGAGGACATGATGGATGCCGGACTGTACGACAATTATGTCAGCTATTCCTGCTGTCGGGACGGCGCATGCATATCCGGCGGGACCGTGCTCTTCGTGGCGCCCAAGCAGTTTCGGTTCGCGGATCCGGAGCTTTCGGTGCGCGCGGAGGGCGATGAGATCGTGGTGAGCGCAGCGGCCTATGCCCGCAGCGTGGAGATCCTCAACGAGGCGGAAGACATGCTGCTGGAGGACAACTATTTCGACATGAACGCCGGGGAGCGCCGGGTGAAGATCCTGAGAGGGAAGCCGGAAGGGCTGAAGGTGCGCAGTGTGTATGATATCCGGTGATTTTTGATCGGACGGAAGGAATATGTGGATATGGTTCGGGGGACTGCGGATGCAGTCCCCCGATTGAATGTGGAGGTCGGGGTGAAAAAGGGGCAGTGCACAGAAGGAAAGGTTTTCTATGGGAAAATAGATGGATGCAGGGTCTGTTGGTTTATAGGGATTTCACAAATAATTCACAGATTTTTAGCACTCACCTCTTG
>CANRMT010000060.1 GCA_947631815.1 uncultured Eisenbergiella sp. | reverse complement strand
GAAAAGCTGCAGGAAATTATGTTCTTTAGAGAATTGGAAATTCCATTGACAGACATAAAAAAAATCATGGATAACCCTGATTACGATAAAGAACAGGCTTTATTAGCTCAAAAATCCTTATTGGAGCAGAAACGGAATCGGCTAAATGGGATTATTGAGTTAATAACAGACGTAACGAAAGGAGTTAATACTATGAGTTTTGGAGCATTCAGCAGCGAAGAAGTACAGAAAATGGTAGACCATACTTTGGAATGCATGTCAAAAGAAAGCCTTGATGAGCAAGTGCAGAAATACGGAAGTAGGGAAAAATACAAAGAATATTTGGTTTCTGGCTTTGCCAATGAGCAGGCTGGCGCAGACTTATTGAAGTGGTATGGCGGTAAAGAAAAGGTAATAGAATCCGTTATGCAGTCAACCGGGAGCAGCGAAGAAATAAAGCAGGAACAAGAGGAAAATGCAAAAATCTATAAACAGTTTATGGCTGCAAAAGAAGCTGGTAATATGGATATGGCACATTCCGCTGTTGAAATGCTTGCAGAGAATTACAAAACAATGTTTGCACTTGATAATGCAAGAAATATCCTGCTTGATCTGGCAAAAGAATATTTGCAGGGAGAAAAACTTGCAGAAACAACCGATAACCAGTTCGGAAAAGGCTGCTCTGAATATGTCGCTCATGCCATTCAGCATTATTATGGAGCATAACAAGGCGAAATGACAACAAACTATTCACAATGGGGGCGGAATCCCCGCCCCGCCCGTCAAGGGTATCAGCGGAAGCCCACACAGAGGAGGCCGCCTTCTGATACGCCAGCCATGGTGATCCGTCTGCCTTTAATGCCGCAGATATGAGAACATTGGTATCAATCAGCACCCTCATTCGCCGCCATCCTCATCCCGTAACTCTCTGACAAGTGCCATCACATCCTCGTCCGAGGTAAGTCCTGCGCGTTCTGCTTCTCCTGCCATTTCATCTTGCAGCAGCTGCATGGCATAAATAGCAGAGTTTACAATGCGGACTGATTTTCCCTCGACGATAAAAGAAATGCGGTCGCCGCTTGTCACGCCAAGAACTTCTCGAACGTCCTTCGGGATTGTGACCTGTCCTTTTGCCATGACTTTTGCATTATCAACAAAAGCATTTGCTGACATTATTGCACCTCCATGTATATACTTTGATGGAAAAGTAGGGATTTCCCTACTCATTATTATATGCAATATCATTTGAAAAGTCAAATGTAATGAAATGGATGTGCGTGAAAAGCGGCCTCGATCCTCAGTTTCTTTATCTCACAAAAGCTAAGGTTCAGGGAACGTCACCGCGGCAGGCTCTCCGCCGCGCACAGCGCTCCATACCCCACCCGCTCGTTGGGATACACTGACTCCCCCCGGATCGGCTTCGCGCCCCTCCTGAAATACGCCTTTATCTTCTCCCCGTACAGATACGGATCATTTCCGCGCACGATCCCCCATTCCATCAGCAGGGCCGCCGCGCCCGTCACGATCGGCGCGGCAAAGGAAGTTCCGCTGACGCGGACGGCGCTTCCCCCCGACGTGACCGTCAGGATATCCACGCCCGGCGCGGCCAGGTCCGGTTTGGTATCCGCGAACAGCGGGACGTTTCCCGCACGCGTCAGCGCGCCGCGGCCGGAAAAATCCGCATAGGAGCCGTAAAGCGGCTGATAGGCACCCACCGTCAGCACCTTTGCAGCCGTGGAAGGCACCGTCAGCGTCAGATCCGCCGAAGGACGCACGAATCGGGTCGCCGGAGCGCGCGCCTCCTGTCCCGGCAGATAAAGATGGTATTCTCCCGAAACGATCCGGACCGCCTCCAGCCGGACCGACCAGACGCCTGCCTCAATATAGGTGTCCACCGGTAAAAGATCAAAAAAGATCTCCTGGCGGACGGAATAGGGAGACGGCTGCCCCGCATAGATCAGCACCTCCGTATCCCCCACAGTCACACCCTGTCTGTCCGCCTGCGGGGCCCGCACGGGGATCTCCTGCCCGGAGGGCGCACAGAGCGTGACCCTGAAGACATCCGCATAATCGGTCCAGAGCTGCAGGTTCAGCGTCCGTTCACGGTCCGACACGACCAGCTCCAAGGACCGGCTTTCTCCCGCCGACAGACGGCCGGAAGCGTGCCCGGAGGAGGCCCCCTCATTGCCGCTGCCCACGCAGATCACCGTGCGGCCGCTTTCCGCCGCATTGTCCAAAAAACGCGCCAGAAGCCCGGAACCGTCGTGGGGGCCGTACGTATTGCCGAAGCTGAGATTGATCGCCAGCGGCCGGTCCATCTGTCGGGCCTTTTCCAGCGCCCAGGCAGCACCGCGCATCAGCTCCGTGGTGCGGGGAAACCCGTTCTGCAGATCCGCCATTTTCACCACCAGAAGCTCCGCGCCCTCCGCCACGCCGCGCAGAAGCGGATCCGACCCGCTCCCCGCCGCGACAGCGGCTACGGAGGTCCCGTGACCGGAGAAGTCGAGGCTCGGGATCCGGAAAAAAGCCGCATGTCTGCTGCCCGTTTCCAGCGCCGCATCGATCTGTCTCCCCGAAAATTCCGCGCCGATGGAAAACCCTTCCGGCGGAGCGAACGGTCCGCCCGTCAGAGTCTGGTCCCAAAGCCATGCGATCCGGCTGTGCCCGTCGGCGTCCCGAAAATCCTCCAGATAATAATCGATGCCCGAATCCAGCACCGCGATCAGCACCCCTCTGCCGGACAAGCCGTTCGTTCCCTGTGCACCGCCTGCGGGGATCCGCGCCGGATCTTCCCCGATCGGTCCGGGGCTGAGCAACCCAGACACATCGCCGGACACCCCCGTACCGAGCGAGCCCGGTCTCAGGCTGAGCGAGCCGGAAACGCCGCCCGTCTCCCCTCCCCCGCCTCGGGTCAGGGGCAGGATGCAGCTCTCCCGTTTCGCTTCATAGATCCCGTCCTGCAGTCTTTTCGGCAGCTCCACGTATTCCACCTCCGGCGCCTGCGCCAGCAGGGGGATCTTTTCCTGCGGGAGCGTCACGACCGCGTAACCCGCCAGCAGCGTCTCCACGCCGATCCCTTCCCGGCGCAGCCGTTCCAGATCCCCGCTGTATTTGACGATCAGCTCCCACTCTCCGGTCCTTCGGTCAATCCCCGCATTCAGCACATTGGAACGCTGCCGCTGCCTTTCCGTGGACGCCAGACTCAGATTCAGAAGATCCTCCAGCTTCTCCGATCCCATTTCCGCCCTCTTCCCGAAAAAAAGCCTCACCTTATTCTATTCCCGGGTCCGCCGTCTGTGACGGGACCGGCCTCATATCTGTCAGAATGCCGGGGCGGATTTTCCCAATTTCCCCAAAATACAGTCCCGAAAATGCGCACAAAAATACCCGGGGCACAAAAGCCCCGGGCTGTCCCGATCCATTCGGTCTTATGAGCTACAGCCTGGAATATCCGTGTCCGTTGACCATGGCGTCCAGCTTCTGCTTGTTCTTGCAGAACGGGCACGCATACGCTTCATAGGCCTGATAGCCCGGAATGTCGCTGACCGTAAACAGGCTGTCGATCCGTTGGCCGTTGACAGCATCGATGGCGCTGAACACGGAACAGATCTCCTGTACATGGCCGCCGTAATAATCGATACACTCCATGCTGCGGCTGATCGTCAGGCCGGTGGTCGCGGTCGCCAGCAGGAGCACCACATTTTTCCCACGGATCGCAGGCACCAGATTGTCCCGGAAGATCATCTGGTTGTTGATGTTGAATTCCGGCGTGATCACATAGATGGTATTGTGCTCGTTCATCGTGCGGAAATGTCTGTTCTCCAGCTCCTCCGCCAGATATGCGCCGATCACCTCGGTGCCGTCCATGCAGACGACGGTATCCACCACCGCCCCCATGGGAAACTGCTGCACAAAGGCCCTGGCCGCATCCGCCGCCTCGCTGCGCCTCGTCTTCAGGCCCGTGATATCCACATAATAGTTGATGTGGGAATGGCTGGTGGCAAAATGCCCCGGTATCGCGCGCAGTGCAATGTTATTGCCCGCTCTGGAATAAAATTTGATCGCCTGATTTTCCATGCTGTAGTCCCGTCCTTTCGCGCCGCATCCTCGCCGGCAGAATCTCGTATCCGGGCCCGACCGCCCAGACAACGTCTGTATCTGATTTCAGTATACCTTTTCGGACGTCCCCGCGCAAGTTTTTTCTGTGAAAAGGCCCGTTTTCGCGCGACGAAGCGCACCGGGCCGCTGATGTAAGCGGCCGCGATGCCCGGTTTCCCGTCCCTTTTCGCACGGCGCAAGCACTACCCGGCCCCGCGGCAAAAAATACCCCGGCAGACCGCCGTCCGCCGGGGTTTTCTGTCCGTTTCAGCTCATCATCCAGCGCACCAGCTCCGCCATCGCCGCCGTATCCTTCACGCCCGCGGTCTCAAAGGCGGAATGCATGGCCAACTGCGGGAGGCCCACATCCGCCGCCGGGACGGAGACATGGCTGTTGGAGATCCGGCCCAGCGTGGAGCCGCCGGGGATGTCCGCCCGATTGACGAAATCCTGCACAGGAATATCGTGCGCCCTGCAGATATCGCGGATAAACGCCGCGGAAGCGCCGTCCGTCACATAATGCAGCCCGCCGTGGAACTTGAGCAGCAGGCCGCCGTTCAGATAAGGGCGGTTCGTGGGATCGCTCTTCTCCGGATGGTTGGGATGTACGGCGTGTCCGTTGTCCGCCGACAGCAGGAAGCTGTTCTGCAGGAACCTCCGCTTCTCCATCGCACTGCCGCACAGGGAAAGTCCCTCCAGCACGATATCGATGACATCCTCCAAAAACGTGGAATCCGCTCCCTGCTTGGAGGCGCTGCCCGTCTCTTCGTTGTCGAACAGCGCGTAGACCGCGATATGGTCTCGGGGGGCGGAGGCCATAAAGCCCTTCCAGGAGGCGAAAGCGCACTGCAGATCGTCCAGCCGGGGCGATCCGATAAAAGCGTCATCCGCGCCCATGATCCGTCCCCGGTCCCGGTTATAGACGTACAGATCGCTTCCCAGGATATCCTCCTCCGGAACGTTCAGGCTGTCCGCGCACAGCTTTTTCAGCGTGATGTCCTGATCCTGCGCGAAAAGCGGCAGCAGATCCACCTGCGGATTGAGCTTCTGCCCTTCGTTGACCTCCCGGTTGAGATGGCTCGCCACGTTCGGGATCACCAAAAGATCCTTTCGGATATCCACCAGCCGCGTCTCGATCTCCCCGGTCTCCCGATCCTTCACCATCACCCGCCCCGCCGCGGAAAGCGGACGGTCCAGCCAGGTGTTGAGGATCATGCCGCCGTATTTTTCCGTATTGAGCTTCACATACCGCCCTTCCAGGCGAAGCTCCGGCGATTCCTTGATCTTGAAGCACGGAGAATCGCTGTGGCTGGCGACGATGCGCATACCCCGGATCTCTCCCTTCGGTATCTTCACCGCGATGAGCGCGGAACCGTTCTGTGTGGTATAATAACGGCCGCCCGGAACCAGCTTCCCGTCCCCCAGCTCCTCCAGCTTCACGAACTCCGCGGCCCGCAGCCGTCTCTCCAGATTGGCGGCGGCGTGGTAGGGCGTGGGACTTCCTTCGATAAAGGAAAGCATTTCCTTCGCCAGCTCTCTGGTCTGCGCGCCGTTCCTGGCATCTCCCGCATAACTGCCGGGCACCTTTTCCGTCACCAGCCCCTTTTCCATCATGAAGACAGGATGATAGGAGAGCTTGGCCTGGCGCAGCCCTTCCTCTCCCGCATCGTCCTCGCGGTTTACATAAGTGAATCCTTCCATCTCGTGCTCCACGAACTGCTGATTGATCATGGAATAGGCGCCCTCCACGTCCGCCAGCGCCTTCTCAAAATGCACGACATACATGTTCTTTCCGCACGGCTCCCCCAGCGTGAAGGCCACGACCCGGCCGCCCGCGCGCAGCAGACCGCCGGTCAGATGGAGCGCCTCCATATGCTTCAGCGCCTCCAGCGTCACCGAAAACTCCTCTTCCTTCTCCCCGTCCCCGCCGGAACGGTTCTGCTCCCACCAGAGATGGGCCATTTCCACGCATTCCTTCACGTTTTCAGGCGTGACGGCCTCGTAGCTCCAGTCCGGATATTCCTTTTTGAACTTATTGCAGTGATTCTTTTTGGCATGCAGATTTTTGCCGGACAGGGAAAGCAGCCTGTCCTTCTCATATACATAGTCCGCGATCCCTCTCTCGTATTCGATCTGAAACCGCCCCGGATACTGCTCTTCGAGCATATCGAACTGAGTCGGGCTCACCAGATGCATTTTAAAAGGCCGCCCAACCTGTTCGAACCATTCCGAAAGCGCGTCCACCGTCTTCTTCAGGTCGATCACGCCCTGCGGGAAGCTCACGGACATCCCGCCTTCCCCGGATTCGAACACCAGGCTGCCTTCCACGATCCCGAAAAAGATCGGATAATACGGCTTCCAGAGATAGTTGTTCGCAAATGTGAAATCACAGTTGCGGACCGGCTCCTTTTCGTAAAAGCTCTCGATCAGATTCCGATCCGACAGCTCCAGCTCCTTCCATAACAGTTTCACTTTTTCTCATCCTCCCTTTCACGGTCCGCGCACATCCGCGCCGCGGATCAGGCTTCCTCACCGTCAAAATGATACCCGCACCGGCCCTTTTTCTTCACCTCATAGAGCGCGCCGTCCGCCCTGCCAAACAGATCCTCCGAGAAGCCGGACGCCGAAAACGCAATGCCCACGCTCACGGAAGCGGCGGGAAGGCCGTCCTTCGGCTCCCCGAGCATCCGGTTGATATTTTCGATCTTCCCGGAAATGACATGCCGGAAGGCGGGCGTGATATCCGTCACGATAACGGCGAACTCGTCTCCGCCGATCCGCGCCGCATAGTCCTCCGCGCGAAAGCTGTCCCGCAGGATCTCCGCCACGTATTTCAGGACGCGGTCTCCCATCTCATGGCCGAAGCCGTCGTTGACCTCTTTGAATTCGTCCACATCCACCAGCAGCAGGGCCAGCGGTCTGGTCTGCCCTTTCAGGATCCGGCGCAGCTGTTCAAAGCCTCCCCGGTTAATGATCCCCGTGAGCGGATCGTGCTCGGCCCTGTAGCGCAGCAGCTCACGGTTCGCGGCGCTGACATCGGAAACATCGTTATAGGAATTCGCCAGATAGCGCAGTTCCCACGCGCCGATGGCGTCGATCTTCTGTTCAGACTGGATCTCCCTGACATAAGCGCGCAGCGGTCTGACCACCAGCACGACGATCAGCGCGAACATGATCCCGTTGAGCACCAGCATGCCGCTGAGCAGAACGCGCTGGAACACCATGATCCGTTCCAGATCCTCCCGGCTGGATGCCTGAGCCGCCTTGGTCTCCTCCACGATGCTGTCGAGGAAATAGGAAATACTGCCCATGATCAGCGACTTTTCACGCTGATAGCCCTCCCCGAACACCATCTCCCTGGCCTGCTCCAGTTTCCCGTCCCGGGACAGCGCGCAGTCCTCTGAGGTGAGTTCCGTCTGCTGTACCTCCTCCGGGAAGGACTGCAGATCATACGCCATGGCCTCCGCCACGAGCCGCATCGCGTAGATCTCCCGTTCCATCAGCTGATTGGAATAATCCAGCGCGGACTGCAGATACTCCCGGGTCTTTTCTCCGGCCACATAGCCGCCCAACTCCTCCAGCGCGATATCCCGGCGCCTCGTGACATGTACCTCTTCAAAATAGTCCGCGACGCGCTGCTCTTCCCCGGTCACCGCGAACAAGCGCACCTGCTCCGTCAGGTAATCGGAGCCGTCGTTCACCAGAAACGCGTCTCTCTCACAGGCGATGTAGTTCTCTGTGGCGAAGATCAGCAGATCGTATTTCCGCGCGACCTGGACCGTCGCAAAAATGAGTATCGCGTAAAATACGCAGGTCACGGTGAGCATGATATAATTCACCGCATAAAGCCGGACGCCGCCGATCCTTTTTTTCTCTTCAGGATTCATGACCGATCAGCTCCAATCCGACCGGACAGTGGTCCGAGCCGTACACCTCATTGTAAATGCGCGCCCCCGCCAGGCGGGCCTTCAGGCATTCCGATACGATAAAATAGTCGATCCGCCATCCAGCGTTCTTCTCCCTAGCATGGAAACGGTAGGACCACCAGGAATAGGCGCCCTCCCTGTCCGGGTAAAAATAGCGGAACGTATCGATAAAACCGCTGGCGAGCAGGGCGGTCAGCTTGCCTCTTTCCTCATCCGTGAAGCCCGCATTGCGCCGGTTAGGACCTGGATTCTTCAGGTCGATCTCCCGGTGCGCCACGTTCAGGTCTCCGCAGAAGACCACGGGCTTCGTCTGTTCAAGACGTTTCAGATAAGCCAGAAAATCATCCTCCCAGCGCATCCGGTAATCCAGACGGGCCAGCTCATCCTGGGAATTGGGCGTATAGACCGTGACGAGATAAAACGAGGGAAACTCCAGGGTGATGACCCGGCCCTCCCTGTCATGTTCGCTGATGCCGATGCCGTAGGAAACCGACAGCGGTTCCTTTTTTGAAAAAACGGCGGTCCCGGAATATCCTTTCCGCTCCGCGCTGTTCCAATACTGAAAATATCCGGGCAGATCCAGTTCGATCTGTCCCGGCTGGAGCTTCGTTTCCTGCAGACAGAACACATCCGCGTCCGCTTCCCGGAAAAAATCCAGAAATCCTTTTCCCACACAGGCCCGAAGGCCGTTCACATTCCAGGAGATCAGCTTCATACGTCAAGATCCTCTCTTCCCGATCCGTTCAGGCGGGCAGCCCCAGCAGGGCGGCCGCGATCCGGAAATAAATCATCAAAGACAACGCGTCCACGATCGTCGTGATGAACGGGCTGGCCATCACCGCCGGGTCGAACCCGACGCGCTTGGCCGCCATGGGCAGGACACAGCCCACCACCTTCGCGATGACCACGGCCGCCACCAGCGTCAGACATACCACCGCGGCCACCGTGAGGTTCACCCGGTCCAGAAGCATCAGCTTCAGAAAATTGCAGGCGGCGAGGGTCAGGCCGCACAGGACCGCGACCCGGATCTCCTTCCATATCACCCGCAGAATATCCGAAAACTCGATATCATTCAGAGAAAGTCCGCGAATGATCGTGGCGCTGGCCTGTCCTCCGGCATTGCCTCCCGTGTCCATCAGCATCGGGATGAAGGCCGTCAGCACCACACAGCTGCTCAGCGCATCCTCGAACGAGGTGATGATCCGTCCGGTGAACGTGGCGGAGATCATCAGCAGAAGCAGCCACGGGATGCGGTTCTTCCAGGTTTCAAACACGCCGGTCTTCATATAGGGTTTGTCCCCCGGCAGGATGGCGTTCATCTTCTCGATATCTTCCGTCGCCTCTTCTTCCATGATATCCATGATATCGTCGACGGTGATGATCCCGACCAGCCGGTTTTCATTGTCCACCACCGGCATGGCGGTGAAGTCGTACCTTTTGAACAGCTCGGCCGCTTCCTCCTGGTCCATCAGCGTATGAATGGAAATGACATTTTCATTCATGAAATCGCCGATGATCTCCTCGCTCCCGTGCAGGAGCAGATAGCGCAGCGATACCGTACCGATCAGCCGCCGGGAGCTGTCCAGCACGTAGCAGATGTTGATGGTCTCGCTGTCGACGCCCACCCGGCGGATGCGCTCTATGGCCTCCTTCACCGTCAGGCTCTCCTTCAGATCCACATATTCCACCGTCATGATGCTGCCGGCGGAATCCTCCGGATAGTTGAGCAGGTGATTGATGTCTCTGCGGGTCTCCGGGCTGGCATTAGCCAAAATGCGCTTCACGATATTGGCGGGCATCTCATCCATCAGGTCCGCCGCATCGTCCGCCATCAGATTGTCGATGATATTGCCCGCATCCTTATCCGACAGGGACGTGATGATGAACTGCTCGTCGTCCACATCCATATAGGAAAAGACCTCGGCGGCCTGATCCTTCGGCAGGATGCGGAACACCTTGAGCTTATCCTCTTCCTTCAGCTCCCCCATCATCGCCGCGATGTCGGCTTCCATGACCTCCGACAGCATCTGGCGGAGCTTCGTATACTGCTTTTCCGAAAGCAGTTCTTCGATCGTCTCTACATTTTTGATATCTTCCATGCAATTCTCCTCCCGTGCCGCCCGGGAAAGCGCAGAATCCCCCCTGCGTCGGGCGCACTGCCTGCGGGAGCGCGGTTTCAGAAAGGCTCCCTGTCATTGTTCGTCGGGGTACTGTACTGTCACTGCCTGTCATAAAACCACCTCCTTTGAGAACTGCATGTCATTCGTGCATGACAACTATGTCATTTATCTGGCTCTATATAAAAAAGCTGTTCCAGCTCCTCCATAACGGCTCTGCCGCTGGTACACTCCGTCACTTCTTTCCGAAAGACCTCCAGGTCCTCCTGCCTCAGCAGCACCTGGATGCTCACCCGGTCCGAATAATCGATCTTTTCCGCCGAAATCCCCCTCTGCCCCATCAGGTACTGGATCTTCCCTGCGCCGGTATAGTCCGTCCCGATCAAAAGGCGCGTTCCGAACCGCATCGTCCCCGTCCTGCAGGAACGAAGCGCCTCCCGAACCGCGCCGGAATAGGCGCGCACCAGGCCGCCGGTCCCCAGCAGAACCCCGCCGAAGTATCTGGTCACCACTACCGCCGCGTTCCGGAGCCCTTCTCCCAGCAGGACCTCCAGCATAGGCCGCCCCGCCGTCCCGGAAGGCTCCCCATCATCGCTGCAGCGCGTCAGCTCCGCTCTGCCTCCGATCACAAAGGCAGAGCAGTTGTGCCTGGCATCCCAATATTTTTTTTTCGTCTCTTCTATAAAGGACAGCGCCTCTTCCTCCGTCGTCACGGGCTTCACCGTAGCGATGAACCGGGACTTTTTCTCCACCAGCTCTCCCTGGCCTCCCTCCGTGACCACACGGTACGGCGTCCTATCCGCCTCTATTCTTTTCCCCATGATACCCCACCCGGAGACTGCGCCGGACGCCTTCGTCTCAGCGTCGGCCATTTTTTATTGTAACATCAAACCTCCGTTCTGTACAGCACAAACCGCAGAGTTTTTCTGCTGCTCCTGCCCCCTTTCTTTCCCTTTACATTCTTCTTCAGATTAAAAACGCTCGGATAAACCGTAAAAAAATTGTGAATAATATATTAATATGGAAGAAAAAGCCTTTATTTTTACAGCGCTTTTTGATAAAATGTAGGACAGTTGCAGGGCAGCCGGTTCCCGGGCCGAAAGGGCGGGGACCGTTTAAGGAGGCATATTTGCATGAATTATGGCAAAAAAAGCGTAAACGAAAAGAAGAAGGCGATCCAATCCTCTTCTGCGCGCTGGAGCCGTAAAATTCTGATCGTTTTCGCTAAAATATTCCTGGTGTGCGTGCTGGGCGTCGGGATCGTCGGCTTTTGCGGCGGGATCGGCGTTTTCAAGGGCATCATCTCATCCGCACCCACCATCAATCTGGAGGACGCCACTCCCAGCCGTTTTTCTTCCTTTATCTATGACGCGGAGGGGAACCAGATCGCCAAGCTGGTGGCGGAGGGTTCCAACCGTGTGCCGGTGACCATGGAGCAGATCCCGCAGGATCTGGCAGACGCTTTCGTCGCCATTGAGGACCAGCGTTTCTACAAGCACAACGGCATCGATATCGAAGGCCTCATGCGCGCCGCATACCAGGCGGCCATCACTCTCTTCAAGGAAAAACAGGGGGCCAGCACCATCACCCAGCAGCTCATCAAAAACACCGTGCTCACCACCTGGACCCAGGAAAAGACGCTGTTTGAGAGCGTCAAACGGAAGATACAGGAGCAATATCTGGCGATCCAGCTGGAAAAAACTACCCAGAACAAATCCAAGATCCTGGAACAGTACATGAACACCATCAATCTGGGGCAGAACACGCTGGGCGTCCAGGCCGCCGCAAAGCGGTATTTCAACAAAAACGTCTGGGAGCTGAACCTCTCCGAATGCGCCTGTATCGCGGGCATCACGCAGTATCCTTCCCTTTACAATCCCATCAGTCATCCGGAGGAGAACGTCAAGCGCCGCGCCACCGTTCTGGAGTACATGAAGGAGCAGGGTTATATCACCCAGATCGAGTACGATACCGCCCTGGCGGATACCGATGCGCTCTATGACCGCATTCAGACCGCCAACGCCGCGGTGGAGGAAACCTCCAGCGACTCCTACTATGCGGACGCCGTGAAGGAGGTCGTCATCGACGATCTGGTGGCCGCAGGCTACACCGAGACCCAGGCTTACATCATGGTCTATTCCGGTGGTCTGAGCATTTATGCCGCACAGGATCCCGAGATCCAGCGGATCTGCGACGAGGTCTGTTCCAACGAGGAGAACTACCCGGAGGGCGTCCGCTGGCTCCTGAGTTACCGCCTTTCCTACAAAAATGAAGCGGATGAGGTCGTCAACGTCAGCACGGAGCAGTTCCGCACCTGGAACCAGGAAAATGTGGACAGCAGCTTCAACCTCCTGTATAATTCCCAGGACGACGCCTACGCTTCCATCGAAAGCTATAAAGCCGCCACGCTTCCCGCTGGTGCGGAGGTCATCGGAGAAGTGGTTTCCCTGACGCCGCAGCCTCAGATCTCGATGATCATAGAGGACCAGTCCACAGGCTATGTGGTCGCCATGGTGGGCGGACGCGGCGTCAAGGAAGGCAACCGGACGCTGAATCGGGCCACCGACACGGTGCGCCAGCCCGGCTCCACCTTCAAGATCGTTTCCACCTATGCGCCCGCGCTGGACAGCGCCGGTATGACGCTGGCGGATGTGGAGGTGGACGGCCCCTTCAACTATGAAGACGGGAAGTCCGTCGCCAACGCGGACAACAAATATCTGGGCATCCTTTCGTTCCGGGAGGGGATCATGCGCTCCCGCAACGTGGTGGCCGTCAAGGTGCTGACCCAGATCACGCCCCGGCTGGGCTACGAATATCTGCTGAACTTCGGTTTCACCACGCTGGTGGAAAGCGAGGAGATCAACGGCAAAACCTATACCGACATCAAGCAGCCCCTGGCGCTGGGCGGCATCACCAAGGGCGTCCGCAATATCGAGCTCAACGCCGCTTATGCCACCATCGCCAACCAGGGGCAGTATATCAAGCCCAAGCTGTACAGCATCGTCAAGGACCATGACGGGAACGTCATCCTGGACAACACGGAGGCGGAAAGCCATCATGTGCTCAAGCCCTCCACGGCATTCCTGCTCACCAGCGCCATGGTGGATGTGGTGACGCATCCCGGCGGGACCGGGACGGCTGTGAATTTCGGCGGCATGTCCATCGCCGGGAAGACCGGGACCACCTCCGATTACAACGATGTCTGGTTTGCCGGTTTTACGCCCTACTACACCTGCACTACCTGGACCGGCTATGACAACAACGTGAAGCTCCGCCAGGGCGACGAACGCAATCTGTCCAAGAAGCTCTGGAGAGAGGTCATGAGCCGCGTCCACGAAGGGCTGGAAAACAAAGCGTTCCCGCAGCCCACCGACATCGTGGCGGAAGTGGTCTGCTCCAAGTCGGGCAAACTGCCGAACGAGCTCTGTATCCAGCAGAACGAGATCAAGACCGAATATTTCACGCCGGACACGGTTCCCATGGAAACCTGCGACGTGCATTATCAAGGCATCCTCTGTGCCTACAGCAATCTGCCCGCCAGCCCGGAGTGCCCGTTTGCCGTCAACGGTATCCTGGAAATGCTTCCGGAAAACGAACGCCTCCTGACCGGTCAGGTGAACGCCGACGGCACCGCTTCCACGCTCTGCCCGCACAACGCCGAGTTCATGGCCGTGCCGGGTTCAGAGGCCGTCATCGAGCAGCAGCGCCTGGAGTTGGAGCTGCGCGGCAATCTGGGCTCTTACGAGCAGCGGTTTGCCGATCTGCAGCAGCAGCTGGCGGACGCGCAGGTCGCGAAGAATAATGCGGATAACCGGCTGGCCAGTGCCGTCACGGAAGAGGAGCAGGAACAGGCACGCCGGGAGTCCGAAGAGGCGCAGACGCGCATCGACAGCCTCAACGCGCGGATCGCCCAGCTGCAGGCCGCCCAGAATGCGGCCGTGGCCGCTCAGGCCGCGGAGGCTCCTCCCGAGGGCTGAACAGGCCCTGCACGGGGCTGAATGAGGGCCGGACTTACGGCAAATTTACCCGAAATATTTGTTGACAACCCGTTTTTCCTATGTTATGATAAAACACGGTTGTGAAAGACAGCCGTGAATTGCTGCTGTGGCTCAGTCGGTAGAGCGTCGCATTGGTAAGGATGAGGTCGCCAGTTCGAATCTGGCTAGCAGCTCCAGAGTTTTATGTTTCCAAGCTACCTTGGCGCAGTCGGTAGCGCGCATCCTTGGTAAGGATGAGGTCGGCGGTTCAAGTCCGCTAGGTAGCTCTCGAAACTGGCGAGAATAAAGGCTTTTTGAGGAATTATCCTCGAAAGGTCTTTATTTCTTTCTGGGAGAAAGACGAACGGATAACATTCTCTTTTTTCGACGAGGATTTTTGTATAGCGTTGTGTTGCTACTTTTAGGAAATCCAAATTTGTGACCGTTTTGTTGCCAGACAAATTTGAACGCTATTCGGAGACTGACAGCCAAATATAAGGCTCCTTTTCTATTCATGGATATTACCTGCGGAAAGGCGGTTATTTTCTTTTTATATCCTTTTCTGCATGAAATTTCCAGATTTATATTAAAATCGATTCTAGGCGGCTTCTAGGGGCTTAGAACCGTATTTGAATTTTAGGAAAGAAAAACAAAGCTGGCAAAAGCCAGAAAAAAATATAAAAAATATTTCAAAAACCTGTTGCCTTTAATAAAGAAAGGTCGTATAATAAAAAGTAAGCAGAAAAAGTGTCAAAAATATTAAGTGCTTAGTAGAGCGAGTGTCGAGAAGACATTGGCTCTTTTTTTGCGTTCAAAAATATTTTGGAGGTATAGATGTGTGCGGTGTAACACTGAGCAAAAAGAAAGCCTGTCAAGGCATGGACGGAATGAACCTTGAATATACTCTCGGCCTTGCGGGTATGGAGAACCTATATTTACCCGAAAAGGAATTAAAGAATGAGGCAAACAACACGATTGTCAAGATTGACGTTGTTGGAGGGAAAATAAGGGCTTATGTAAATGCTGTTCATTCTATCAGGCTGAACAATATTAAACCGTTTGGTATTGCAGATACTATCAAACTGGAATTAGTCCGAAACAAGGTTACAGAGTTTATACACTCCTATTTGCAGGAGCATTTGCAGGATAAGTATTCAGATGAATTTGCAAGCAATATGAAAGTTACTGCACTAGAGTGCAATATAACCCTACCATGTGTTGGCGGTGCTACTTCCTCGGACGTTATTCATTTGTTGGATATGAGTCTGGATAGGACAGTTACGTTTAGAAAGCGGAAAAGGTGTTCTAAATGCGAAAAAGTTAATACTGGCGTCCAATTTACGAAACCGAAAGAATATCGGTTGAAGATTTACGATAAAACGGACGAACAGAGGGAAAAAGGAAATGTCGCAGTAGAAAGTAATCTGCTTCGTATTGAATGTGTGTTTATTGACAGATCGTTGAAACGTATGTATGGAGAAAAAAGGACATTGAGAGATATTCTGTCAACACAGGCAATAGAAATTCTCTGCAAAGAATATAAACGTGTATTGATACAAGATATTATTGATACACACATTAAACCATATTTGACGGAGTGCAAAAATAAATTAGTTGAAAGTCTGACCACAAGTGATTCCGGGCATGAAATAAGTGATACAGTAATTCGGTATCGAGAATTGATTGTAGATATTGAGGTTTTGCGAAAAGCCTTAAAAAAATGGTATAAAATTCGAAATATGAATGATCTGTCAAAGCAAGTGATCTGTCAATACCGCAAGAAAGGTTTAGGGTTGCCGGAGGGAGTATTAAAGACAATAAAGACATTTCACACATCAGCAGGATAAACGAAAAATTGACCTATCCGCTGTTTTTAGGAATGAGCCTAAAGCAGAAAAGCAATGTGCTTTTATAGGTTTTACTGTGGTGTAAACAATGGTTTGCGGTATGATAATAGCGTTTTTGCAAAAACGGTATCGGTCCTATAAGATATTGGACCAAAACAGAGAAATTGTAACAACGAAATAA
>CANRMT010000059.1 GCA_947631815.1 uncultured Eisenbergiella sp. | reverse complement strand
AAAGGCCTGTTTTTCGAATTTTCAGGGCTGCATTACTGTTCAGTTGTCAAAGTGCTTCGCATATTCATGCGAGCGGAGAAGGAGGGATTTGAACCCTCGCGCCGCTATTAACGACCTGCACCCTTTCCAGGGGTGTCCCTTCAGCCATCTTGGGTACTTCTCCAGATATGCCTGATCCATTCCGGCGGCACAGGAGCCTGCCGGTATCAGCTGTTCAATTTTTGATCCAAATGCCCGTCTCACTCCACAGGAACCGGATCGAGCGGAGAGAGTGGGATTCGAACCCACGCGCCCTTTCGGACAAACGGTTTTCAAGACCGCCTCGTTATGACCGCTTCGATATCTCTCCGGGTGGCATAACATGTGTCATTTACAGTCTCGCTTCGTCAGCGCAAAATATATTCTAACAAACGCTTCTTTTTCTGTCAATCATTTTTTTCCATTTCCGACGAAAAAAAGCGGGAAAATTTTCAGTCCGCTTTCGCCGCGGATGGCTGGAGTCCCAGGAACGCCTCTGCCAGCACCATATCCTCCGGCGTGGTCACCTTGATGTTCTCATAGGAGCCCTCCACCAGCTTCACCCGCTGTCCGGTAAAGGTTTCCACCACCATGGCGTCGTCCGTGATGCGCACTCCTTCGGTCTCCCAATCCTGCCGCGCCTCCTCCATGCGCCGGTACGCCTCATAGATCAGGGAAAACAAGAATGTCTGCGGCGTCTGAATGAGCCAAAGCCGGTCCCTGGGCGGCGTCTCCAGCGCGAAGCCCGCCTCGTCCGCCAGCTTGATGGTATCCTTTGCGGGCATGCCCGCCACCCCGGAACCATACCGGACAGCCGCGTCCAGACAGCGCTGCAGGATCTCCTCCGTCACCGCGGGCCTGGCCCCGTCGTGGATGAACACATATCCTTCCCGGCATTCCGGCCTCTCCCGCATGGCGCACAGCGCCCGCCAGACAGAATCATAGCGTTCCTTCCCGCCGGTAATGAGCATATCCACTTTCTGGAAACCATATACATCCACGATCTCTTTTTTGCAAAAGGAGATCTGCGCCTCATCCCCCACCACCAGCACAATGCTGTCGATGAGGGGAGACCTCTCAAATGCGCGCAGCGCATAATACAGAAGCAGCCGGCCGCCGAGCCTTCGATACTGCTTGGCCACATCCCCGCCCATGCGCTTTCCCCGGCCCGCGGCCAGCACCACTGCCGTACAGAATCTTCCCTCTATCATATGACTTCCTTTTATTTATCTCTCTCCCAGCTTCAGCCCTGGCACCGCGTTCAGGTCCCAGCCGTGCCGCGTTCCCTTTCTGTACTCATAATAGCCTGCCGCGCCGATCATGGCGGCGTTGTCCGTACAGAGGAGCGGAGACGGACGGTAAAAAGCGATCCCCCGCTCTGCGCAGGCCGCCTCCAGCGCCTCCCGCAGATGCGAATTGGAGGCCACGCCCCCGGCGATAGCGAATTTCTTCGCTCCGTACTGAGCGGCCGCCCGCATGGAATGCTCCACCAGCACGTCCACCACGGATTTCTGAAAGGATGCGGCCACATCCGCCGGATCGATCTCCACGCCCTTCATCTGACAGCCGTTCAGATAATTGAGCACCGCGGATTTCAGACCGCTGAAGCTGAAATCGTATACATTGTCGTCCACCTTCGCCCGCGGGAAATGCACTGCGTCCGGATTCCCGCTCCGGGAAACCCGATCGATCTTCGGACCGCCCGGATATCCCAGCCCGATGGCGCGGGCCACCTTGTCAAACGCCTCTCCCGCCGCGTCGTCCCTGGTCCTTCCCAGGATCTCATAGACGCCGTAATCCTTCACCATGACCAGATGGGAATGGCCGCCGGACACCACCAGGCACAAAAAGGGCGGCTCCAGCTCTTTGTTCTCAATATAGTTGGCGCAGATATGTCCCTCAATGTGATGCACGCCCACCAGCGGCTTCTCAGCCGCAAACGCGATGGCCTTGGCCGCGGAGACGCCCACCAGCAGCGCTCCCACCAGCCCGGGGCCGTACGTCACGGCCACCGCCGTGATATCGGACAGCGCCGTGCCCGCATCCGAAAGCGCCTTCCGGATCACGGGACATATCTTTTCGATATGCTTGCGGGAAGCGATCTCCGGCACCACGCCTCCATATAAGGTATGCAGATCGATCTGGGAATAAATGACGTTGGACAGCACATCCCTGCCATTTCTCACTACGGCCGCCGCGGTTTCATCGCAGGAGGTTTCCACCGCCAGGATCAGAACCTCTTCTTTTACCGAATCCATAAAACTAATCCTCATCGAACAGCAGATCCACGCTCCTGCCGTCTTTCGCGGCCACGGCCTCCGGAAAGATCCGGCGCACGCCGCCCATGAAATCTTCGGGATACATCATGGACGGGCTGTAATGCGTCAGCCAGAGCTTTTTCACCCCGGCCCGGCGCGCCATATCCGCGGCCTCCAGAAACGTCATGTGCTTGTATTCCCTGGCCTTCTCCTTTTTCTCCGGCTCCCCGTACATGCCCTCGCAGATGAACAGGTCCGCTCCAGCGGCGTTTTTTACGATCCCTTCCGTGGGACGGGTATCGGTGCAGTAGGTCACCTTCAGCCCCCGCCTCGCTTCTCCCATGACCATATCCGGGGTATAGAGACGCCCGTCGATCTCCAGCGTCTCCCCTTTCTGCAGCCTGTTCCAATAATGCTTTTCGATGCCCAGCGCCTCCGCCTTGTCCAGCTGAAAGCGCCCGGCCCGCTCCACCGCGATGCTGTAGCCGTAGCAGGTCACGTTGTGATTGACGCGGAAGGCCTCGATCCGGAAACCGTCAAAGGAAAAGGTCTGCTCCGGTTCCGAGATCTCGGCGCACTGAATGGGAAACGGCAGCTCCGGCGCGATGATGCGCAGGGCGTTCACGGTCCTGGTCAGCCCCTTCGGGCCGATGATCAGAAGCGGCTCCGTCCGCTCCGCGTTGCCCATGGTCAGAAGAAGGCCCGGCAGGCCGCTGATATGATCCGCGTGAAAATGAGTAAAGCAGATGATATCGATGGGTTTGGGGCTCCACCCTTTTTCCTTCAGGGCGATCTGCGTTCCCTCCCCGCAGTCGATCAGGATGCTCTTTCCGTTATAGCGGGCCATCATCGAGGTGAGCCACCGGTAAGGCAGCGGCATCATCCCGCCCGTTCCCAAAAGACATACTTCCAGCATATCGTTCTCCGTTTCAAAAGGTCCGGTTCAGGCTCCGCCGCTTCCGCTCTCCCGGCCATCGTCCGTCCGGTCCGTCCGTCTCTTCCACATGATGAGGGCGTCGTCCTTCGGCCCCTCATAAAAATCCCGCCGTACGCCTTCCGCCGCAAAGCCGAGCTTCTCATACAGACGCACCGCGGCCGGATTGCTCCTGCGGACCTCCAGCGTAAACGCTCGCACGCCCGCTTTCTCCCCCAGGGAAAGCAGCGCCCCGACCATTCGGGTGGCGATCCCCTTCCCCCAGAGCTCCCGCTTCACCGCCACATTGCACAGATCCGCCTCATCCAGAGAGATCCACAGCCCGCAGCAGCCGACCAGCCCGCCGTTCTGCTCCGCGGCCAGGTAGATGGCATTTTCATCCAGGACAGCATCCCGGAAAGCCTTTTCCGACCAGGCCTCCGGCGAGACCGAGGCCTCAAGCGCCGCCGCGGCCGCGGCGTCCTGTGCGCGCATCCGGCGAAACCGGATCCCGTCCGTCCCGCTCATGCCCTTGCGTGCGGGGTGATGCCCGCCTTCATGCGCTCCCGCTGGGCCTCATCGGCTTCCATGCGCTCCCGTTCCGCCTGGGAAACGCGCAAATATTCCGGTGAAAACGCATCCGCCTCCACCAGCCTGCCCTGCTTCGCCATGCGCCCGGCCAGGACCGCCACCGCGGCTGCCCGCTGCCGGTTGCAGCTCGACGGGGCCAGCGCGAAAGGCACCTGCAGAAGGGGACGCAGCGCTTCCAGGCAGACCGGCACGCCGTCCCCCAGGAAAACCGTTTCCCGTCCCAGACGGTTCACCGCGTCGGCGAGATCCCGGACGGACATCGCGCGCTGCTCCATCAGGACGCGCATTTCCAGATATCCGCCCCGCATTTCTCCGGTCCCTGCTTCGGCCGCCCCGCTTCCCGCCTGCGACGCTTCCTTCTCCGTTTCCGCGGCATCGTCCCGCGCCGCGAACGTATACAGCCCCGTATACACCTGTCCGCGCCTGGCGTCCATCATGGGGCAGATCACCTTTTCACAGCCGTACAGATTGTAGGCCAGCGCATCCACCGTCGGGACCGCGGCCAGCTTCACGCCCAGCGCCAGTCCCAGCCCCTTGGCGGTGGCCGCGCCGATGCGCAGTCCCGTAAAAGACCCGGGGCCCGCCGCCACGCCGATCACATCGACGGTGTACAGGTCCAGCTCCACCATCTTTTTCAGCTCGTCCAGCATCGGCAGCAATGTCTGGGAATGCGTTTTCTTGTAATCCGTCGTATATTCGGCGATCAGTATGTCGTCCTCTGTCAGGGCCACGCCCGCCACCAGGCCGGAGCTGTCCAGCGCCAGAATTTTCATAAAATCTCCATCCCTCATGGGCGGACCACAGGGCCCGCCGCTCTTTGCTCAGATCCCGGTGAGCGTGATCCTGCGGTAATCGAATCCCTTTTCCGGATCCTTTTCGATCTTCACTTCTATATAGGAAGGCGGAAGGATCTCCCGGATCAGATCCGCCCATTCCACCAGGCAGACGCCTTCCCCGTAAAAGAATTCCTCACAGCCGATCTCGTCCATTTCTTCCGGATCGCCGATGCGGTATACGTCAAAATGATAGAAAGGCAGACGTCCTCCCTCATAGATCTGCAGGATCGTGAAAGTAGGGCTGTTCACCGGCTCCGTGACCCCCAGGCCCGCCGCGACTCCCTGCGTGAACACGGTTTTCCCCACGCCGAGATCGCCGACCAGACTGTACACCTGCCCCGCCTTCGCGCCATTTCCGATCTTTTCCCCCAGGGCGAACGTGTCCTGCGCCCCAAAGCTCTCCATCACCATCGCGCGCCCTCCGTCATGCCCGGATCTGCACCTTTGCAGGCGGCATGTGGGTACAGATCGCCGAGATCACGTCCGTCTGTCTGTCCCCCAGATCCTTCCGCGGGAAAATGCTGGCGTTTACCCGGCTGGTATACAGGATCAGACTGCGCCCCGTGGATACGGCCCGGTACATGTCCTCCCAGCGCTGAAACTGTTCCTCCCCGTCCTGAGAAACGGCCACGCCCTCCTCCGTCATCCGGTAGTGGAGCGGCTTCTGAAATACCGGATTGAGCGCCTGCCGCTTCGCCCGCAGATAGAGCGTCACGGGCAGGTATCCCAGCAGGAGCACGCCCAGGATCAGATAAAGCGGATAGCCGTTCAGGAAAAAGGCGATCACGCCCAGCGCACCCACCGCGCTGCCCAGGATCCCCTGCGCGCTGGCATAGGTGTGACGAAGCATATAGTCATACAGGACCCCTGTATCGATCTTCACATCGAATTCCAGTTCCATTTTCCGTTCCCTCCCGCTGCAGTTACGCTTCATTCTAACACCAAAGGATGCGGATGTCAAACGCCCGGGGCCGGGCTGTCCGCGCCGCTGCGGCCGGGCTTTGCGCCCTGGTTCCCGGATGCGGACTGCTCTTCGACCGCGGACCGCACACCGAACCCGCTGACGATCGCCGTTCCCTGCGAAAAATGCTGCCGGAAATTGACCGTATGCGAAAGGCCGCCCAACCGCCCAAAGATCCTGAGCAATTCAGCCGGGATGCGGAAAAGGCCGTCTTTTCCTGAAGGAAAAACTGTGATAAGATAAGAACAAAAGACCGCGATACGGGTCCTCTTCCCGCCATGTGCAGATCAGATGTCCCGCCGGACGGCCCGAAAAGGAGAACCCTCATGAAAAAATATCTGCTGGAATGCTGCGTGGATTCCGTGGAGTCCGCAGTCTGCGCCGCACAGGGCGGGGCAGACCGCCTGGAGCTGTGCGCCAACCTGATCATCGGGGGGACCACACCCACGCCCGCCTTATATGAAAAAATACGGGAATCCGTACAGATTCCCGTGCATGTGCTGATTCGTCCCCGGTTCGGCGATTTTCTCTATAGCCCGGAAGAAGCCGATCTCATCTGCCGGGAGATCGCCGCATTTTCCCGGGCGGGCGCAGACGGCGTGGTGATCGGCAGCCTGCTGCCCGACGGTTCCCTCAATACGGAACAGATGAAGCGCTTTCTGGACCGCGCTCAGGGGATGTCCGTCACCCTGCACCGCGCATTCGACATGTGCCGTGACCCCTTTGCCGCGCTGGAGCAGGCGCAGAGACTGGGCGTGAACACCATCCTGACCTCCGGCCAGGCCGCCTCCTGTCTGGAGGGGATCTCTCTTTTGAAGCAGCTTTCCGCGGCGAAGGACGCTCCCGTCATTATGGCGGGCGGCGGCATCGGCGCAGACGCCGTCAGGACGCTGCTCTCCGAAACCGGCCTGCGCGCCTTCCACATGTCCGGCAAAACAGTGCTGGACAGCGGCATGGCGTATCGCAATCCCGCCGTATCCATGGGCCTGCCCGGCATGAGCGAATATCAGATCTGGCGTACCGATCCCGAAGCCGTCCGCAGCGTCCGCAGCCTGTTGGATGAAGCGGACGCATGAGGCAGCGTCACGCCGGATGAGATATCCTCTCGGTCCGGCTGACCGCGCCGTTCCCATGGCGCGCTTTTCTTTTATCGGTGCTTCACCGCGATCAGGACCCCCGCCAGAAGCGCCAGGGCCGAGATCCCGATGAGCGCCGCCGCGCCGCCGGAAACCGGAGGCGTTTCTTTTTCCGCGATCCCATTCCGCTCCCCGCGGTATCCGCCGTCCGTCTGCCGCAGCGTCCCCTGTGCGAAACGGTCAGACCGCTCTCCCGTATCGTCCGCACTCTGCCAGCCCGGCTTTTCAGGCCGTTCTCCGTCCGGCATCCCGTCCATCTCTTCGCCGTTCGGCATTCCGGGCAACTCTCCGTCCGTCATCTCAGGCGGCTCTCCGTCCGGCGTTCCGGTCATCTCTTCGCCGTCCGGCATTCTTCCCGCTCCCCGGCTCTCCGGCATTCCGCCCATTCCTCTGCCGCCCGGCATCCCGCCGCCGAACATCCTTCCCCTTCCGAAGCCTCCCGTGTCGGAGGAATTGTCTATCGTGATCTGCTCCTCCTCTCCGCCGACGGAAAGGGTACAGGTCCCTCCTATCCGCATCTGGGGCGTGCTCAGGATGAGGCTGGAAAAGCTGCAGGGGATCTCCTCCGAGAGCAGGATATTTCCCGCCTCATCCCACAGCGTCACGGCCGTTCCCGCCGCGGCGCTCCTGCTGCACATGAGGAAGCCCTGTCCCGACTGCGGATCCATTCCCTCCGCCATGGCGCTGCTGCCGGCCGCGACCACCGTGCCGCCGTCGATCCTGCAGCTGCCGCCGCTTTCACTGCCGTAATCGATGGCGCAGCTGCCGCCGTCTCCCGTCATGCTGATGAAAACGGTCCCGCCGCTGATCTGAATATCCCCATTGGAATCCAGACCGTCCGCATCACGGCCCTCCGCGTTTATGACGGTGATATCGCCGCCCTCGATCCGGATCAGCGCTTCCGCACCGCCGCCGGCATTGATCCCGTCGTCCGTCGGCGCGATATCGATCTTCCCTCCGGCAACGGTGACGGTCTGCCCCTCGATCCCCTCATAGCAGGCGGGGATCGAGATGCTGCCGGAGGCCACGTAGACATATCCGGTCCCCGCATCATTGGACACCGTAATGCCGTCATCCCCCGCATCGATCACGAGATCCGCATCGGTAAACCTGGCGCTGTCGTTGGCATGAATCCCATCCTGGACCGCGGTGATCTCGATACTTCCCCCGGCGATCACCAGATCGTCGTTGCATACGATCCCATGCTGATACCGTGCGTCAATACGAAGCGTACCGGTCCCGTTGATCGTCAGATCGTCCCTGGAATAGATCACGCCGTCGATCCCGTCGTCCACATCCGCCTGCGCATACTCCGCCCCGGAAGAAAGGGAACTGACCGTTCCCTCGGCCAGCGTCAGGAACACCTTTTCCGCCTGCTCCACCCGAAACGCCGCGCTCTCTTCACAGTGCAGCGAAACGCCGTCCAGCAGAATCCAGATCTTATCCTCCTTATCCGCGTCCACCACCACGCTGCCGTCATTCAGTTCTCCGGACAGGACATATTCCCCTGCAGACAGGATATACAGCTTCCCGTCCTGAAAATATGCCCCGCCGCCGTTCACGATGCCGCCGTCTCCCGAAAGCTCGACCCGAACGGCGCCGGAAAAGTCCCGCGCGCCGTCCAGATCATTCCCGGTAAAAAAGCCGCCGCCGTCTTCTCCGCCCGCGGCCGTGCCGACAGCCTTTGCGCTCATGAACAGGGCCGTGATCAAAAGCATCATCATCGTGACGGCCAGGCAAATGCGGCCAATATGTCTGCTCGATGCCATTTCCCTTACCCCATATAATCCCCGTTATAGCTCACGAGCGCCGCGCTCTGTACACCGGCCATCCCGGAAAGCTCGTTGACAAAATCCGTGTTGTCGTCCTTCAGGCGGATCTCCAGGTTCAGCTCGATGAGCCCTTTCCGCGCCGTCTTGCTCTTGACGCTGCAGCGCTGCGTGACCTTTTCCAGATAAGCCTCCGCCTGCTTTTCGCTCTCATGGTCTTCACACTGCAGGACCACGATATACGGATTGCTGTGGGACTTCCGGTTCACAAAAAGCAGAAGGACCACGCCGATGACCACGCTGCCGATCACCGCCAGCGGGATCATCCCCGCCGCCAGCACAATGCCCACCGCGATCGCCCAGAACAAAAACGCGATGTCCAGCGGCTCCTTGATGGCCGTCCGAAAACGCACGATGGATAGGGCACCCACCATGCCCAGGGACAGCACCACGTTGCTGGTGACCGCCAGGATGACCAGCGTGGTGATCATGGTCAGCGCCAGCAGCGTCACGCCGAAGCCGGACGAATACATCACGCTCTGACAGGTTTTCATATAGATCAGCAAAATGAACATGCCGAGCCCGAAGGCCAGTCCCAGCGCCAGCACCATATCGAAAATGCTGACGGAGGTCACATTTTCCAGAAAACCGGATCGAAAGATATCTCCAAATGTCATTGTTTTTCTCCTTCCTCAATCATAGATCCTGCATTGTGCGTACTTGGAAAACGAACAGACGCGGCGTCCGGGCAGCTGCACGGCATCCCGGATGATGTCCGGCAGAAAACCGTCCCATTTCACCTCCAAAATGGCAAAAGCGCCGCCCGCC
The DNA here is from genome assembly GCA_947631815.1 of uncultured Eisenbergiella sp. GTDB lineage: Bacteria > Bacillota > Clostridia > Lachnospirales > Lachnospiraceae > Gallintestinimicrobium. The sequence continues at coordinate 7,450 of CANRMT010000059.1, read as the reverse complement.
GGAACGGTGACGCAGTCCGGATCCAGAAAATCCGTACCGCCCAGCCCCGTGCGGATATCATAGTCCAGCGTGACGCGAACATTGCCCGGCCCGAACACGAAGGGCTCCCGGGTATAGTCCACGATGGTTTTGGGGCGCAGCCCCTCCGTAGTCATCTTGACATACAGCTCCCGCACCAGCGGTTCCCGACACCCTGCCATCCATTCCGTTTCCCCGTCCGCGATGGCCTGAGCCTGGGCTGCGCTCAGAGAGGCCGTCCGCTTATTCCCAAGCCCGCCGAGCCTGCTCTTCTTCTCGAGATGAATGACGGAGGGATCGCCGTTGTAATACCGGATGCGGAACTTTTCCCTGCGGCTGACGCCGTCCAGCTTTTCGCGCAGGGCCCTGTCCTGCAGGTTGTCAAAATACAGGCTGCGGATCCCATACTTTCCGTCCACAGCGTGCGGATCCGGAAATGCCACCGCCCGAAGCCGCTGGCGCAGCGCGATCAGATCGGACCGGTCGATCTCATGCTTCCACTCATGACGGTAATCCGGTTCTCTGCAGGGTTCCATTCATATGCACCTCCCTCCGCTGACATGCGGCTTTTTGAAACGGACCATGGCTACAGTATAGAGAAAATCTGTGAAAAAAATGTGAGCGGCCTGTGATTTTCGGGTGAAAATCTCCCGGCCGCTCCCGCAGAAGTCGCATCCCCCGCACTCTCCAAAGGCTCCGGGCTCCCTGTTTCGCCCGGCCCAAAACCGCCTTACAGGATGGGACAAAAGGGGGCGATAGACGACGCCCGCCCCGCCGTTTCCTCTGCGCCCGCTGCTTACGCGCGAGGGAAAAAGCGCAATGCCTTTTCCCATGCGCTCATGTTCTCCCGATCCCTGCTGCTCATACGCGAAGAAAAAAGGCGCTGTAGGCCGGGAGCTCGATCCCGCCGTCCAGCTCCATTTCCTGTCCGCTGATCAGATCCGCCGCCCTCCGGCATCCCGCATCGAACTGCGCCCGATAAGGAGCGCCGTCCGCATTCACCGCCACCAGCACGCGTTCCCCTTCCGCCGCGCGTTCAAATACGCACTGTCTGTTGGTCAGGACCAGGGAACGGAACGCGCCGTACTGCAGCGCGCGGGAACCGAGACGGGCCGCCGCCAGGCCGGAGATCCATGCGGTCAGCTCATTTTCCACAGGCGCATCAAAGCAGGCGCGCAGCGCCGGATCGCCCTCCCGTTTATGCGCCTTCGCTCCCCATTCGCTTCCATAATATATGCAGGGGATCCCGGGCATTCCGAACAGCAGCGCATAGATCAGCGGCAGATGCTTTTCATTGTTCAGATTGCTGGCGATCCGCGTGACGTCGTGATTGTCCACAAAGGAGAGCAGATGCTTTCCTTTATAAAGCGTCCAGTTTTCCGGCCCGAACTGCCGCAGCAGCGAGTGCACGATCTCGAACAGATTCATGCTGTTGAAGCTGGAGTACAGGCCCTTATAGCATCCGTAATTGGTGACGGAATGCAGCATGGCATCGTTCATCAGACGGTTGTAATCCCCGTGCAGCATTTCTCCCACCAGAAAAAAGTCCGGCTTCAGGCTATCGCAAAAGGCGCGCAGACGCCGTATGAACGCCTCGTCCAGGCAATAGGCCACGTCCAGGCGCAGTCCGTCGATGTCGAATTCCTCCACCCAGCGCCTGACGCTCTCCAGAAGATAGCTGACGATCTCCTCATTGCGCAGATTCAGCTTCACCAGATCATAATTGCCTTCCCAACCCTCGTACCAGAGCCCGTCGTTATAAGAAGAATTTCCCTCCAGGCTGATATGGAACCAGTCCAGATACCGGGAGCGCTCCCTGTTCTGCAGCACGTCCTGAAAGGCGAAAAAACCTCTCCCCGCATGATTGAACACGCCGTCCAGGACCACGCGGATGCCCGCCCGGTGCAGGGCGGCGCACACCTGCGCAAAATCCTCATTGGTCCCCAGCCTGCAGTCCACCTTCCGGTAATCCCTGGTATTGTAGCCGTGCGTATCCGACTCAAACAGCGGAGAAAAATAGACCGCGTTCGCCCCCAGCCTCTTGATATGTCCGATCCAACCCTCCACCTTTCGGATCCGGTGCGTCAGGACCCCGTCGTTTTCAAAGGGTGCGCCGCAGAATCCCAGCGGGTAGATCTGATAAAATACGCTTTCGTATGCCCACATGCTGTCCGTTTCCTCCTGCCGTATCATTTCGCGCTTCCATTATAAAATGCTCTCCCCGGAAAGTCAAACGCCGATCCGGGACGGCCCAAAGCCTTCGCTTCGCAAAGCGCCCACGGCCCCTCGGAAAGCGGCGGCTCATATGCAGACACGCTCCCGCTTCGTGAAAAACGCAGCGGTTCTAAACTCAGTTTCGTCCTGACGGACTCACTTCGTTAAGAACCGGCGTTTTTCAAGAGTCTGCATGATCGCGCCGCCGTTTTCCGAGGGCCGTGGGCGCTTTGCGGAGCGTGGGCTTTGGGCCGTCCCGGACCGCGGTATTTTCTGTTGACATAAATTTATTGACCGGTTCAGTTTTTTATCAAAAATTCGATTTTTTCGAGCCGGATGTGGATAACTTTTTGCGTGAGAATTTTTCCTATTGGAAAGCCTCTGTTGAATCCCCAATTTCCACAAAGTTATCCACATTTTTGTGTGTCAGCATATGTTTGTCATCCTGTCATTTATCATGACATTTATGTCATTTTCTTGCTTTTCCCATGTTGTTTTCGCAAAACCAGGTTACATAACATATTCTCCGCCTTTTATATTATGTAAACTATAAACTTTTCCTCTTTCGCGACGTCTCCGAATGTGCTACACTGGATACAGATCTTTCAGGGAAGGAAAGGAAGAGATGAATACGCCCGATATCCCCGTACTGCCCATCGGCTCCCATGTGAGCATGAGCGGAAAGGAAATGATGCTCGGTTCCGTCAAGGAGGCCCTCTCCTACGGCGCCAATACCTTTATGCTCTACACCGGTGCGCCGCAGAATACGCGCCGCAGGGCGCTGTCCGAGCTGCATATCGAAGAGGCGCAGGCGCTGATGAAGGCCCGCGGCATGCAGCCGTTCGTCGTGCACGCCCCCTATATCATCAATCTGGCCAACACCGTCAACCAGGAGACCTACAGGCTCGCCGTGGAATTCCTCACGCAGGAGCTGATCCGCACGAAGGGCATGGGCAGCCAGGTCCTGATCCTGCATCCGGGCGCGCATGTAGGCGCCGGAATGAAGGCCGGCATCGACAGCATCGCAAAGGGGCTGAATGAGGTACTCGCCGCTTCCCCGGACGTACTGATCGCGCTGGAGACCATGTCCGGAAAGGGCTCCGAGATCGGCAGCCGTTTTGAGGAGCTGGCGGCCATTTATGACCGCGTGCAGAAGCCGGAGCGGCTGCGCGTCTGCTTCGACACCTGTCATGTTCACGATGCCGGATACGATATCGTCCACGATCCGGAGGCCGTGCTGGAACGGTTCCACCGCCTGATCGGCAGGGAGCAGATCGCCGTCTTTCACATCAACGACAGCAAAAACGAAAAAGGCGCGGCGAAAGACCGCCACGCCGATATCGGAGAAGGCAGGATCGGATTCGAAACGCTCTATCATTTCGTCCATCATCCGGACTTCCCGGGCATCCCCCGGATCCTGGAAACGCCATGGTATCCCGATCCCGAAAACCCCGGCAGGATGCTGCCTCCTTATAAAGAAGAGATCCAATGGCTGCTCACAGCCAGTCGTCCCAAAACTTTTCCACACGCTTAGAAACCGTTTCGGCATTCACCGTCTCAAAGTGCTCCCACTCCCTGGGGAACAGCCGACGGTAGGACGGCTGCAGGAACCGGTCGTCCAAAAGCGCCACTATACCCACATCCCGGGCGGTCCTGATCACCCGCCCGGCGGCCTGCAGCACCTTGTTCATTCCCGGGAAGCGATAGGCGTAATCAAACCCGTTTTCCCCGTCCTCCCCGAAATACTGCTTCAGGATCTCCCGCTCCGTGCACACCTGCGGGATACCGGTCCCCACGATCAGCGCGCCGATCAGGCTTTCATCCTTCAGGTCGATCCCCTCCGAAAAAATCCCTCCCAGCACGCAAAAGCCCACCAGGCTGCGGTCGCCCTCCGGCTCGATCTCCATGTGAATGGCATCGGAAAGGACCCCGCTGTCGTTCCCCTCAAAATGCCGGAGGAAATCCTCCCGCATTTCCTCGCTCATAAACTCCTCCTGGGCGATGCATTCCGCCTGATCCTCTCCGGCGAAATGCGCTTCATACAGGGCGTATACCTTCTGCAGGAAGGCGTGGGACGGGAAAAACACCATATAGTTGCCGTACCGCATGCGCACGATCCGGTGAATATAGCAGGCGATATTATAATATTCCTCTTCGGAGCGGCGGATATACCGGCTCGTCACATCCTGCGCCAGGAACAGCCCCCTTCGCGCCGGGTCAAACGAGGAACGGGCATATACCTCATAATCCGAGGCCTCCCCGCCCAGCAGTTTTTTATAATACTGGATCGGCAGCAGCGTCGCCGAAAAAAAGATGCTGCTCACACTGCGCTCCAGGCACTGCCGCAGATTGCCGGAAGGGTCCACATTGAACAGCCGGATGAAAAACCGTCCTTCTTTGTCGAACTCCGTATAGATCACATATTTCTCATCCATCAGTTCATAGATCATCAGGAAATGGGAAACTTCAAAATAAAAATCCAGCACCTCCCGGCGCACCGGGCCATCCTCGTGATCCTCCAGAAAATCCTCCATCCCGGAGGCCAGCCTGAGCAGTGCCTGGACAAACGAATCGATGTCCTCCTCGATCCGCCAGCTCTCACAGCGCCGTTTGAAGGGCAGCAGTTCCCGGCTGCATTTCTCCAGAAGCCCCGCCAGACGTTTGTCATACGCCTTCACCGTGCGCTCCAGGTTCAGGAAATCTTCTTTGTAAAGGACCGCGCTGTACATTTCCCTGCCGCGTTCCAAAAGATTGTGCGCCTCGTCGATCAGAAACAGCGCCTGCCCCTTCTGGCTTCCGTCCCCGAAGAACCGGCGCAGATATACATGCGGATTGAACACGTAATTGTAATCGCAGATCACGGCGTCCGAGAACAGGCTCATATCCAGCGCCATCTCAAAGGGACACACGCGGTACTGTCTGGCATAGGACTCGATCTGTTCTCTGCCGTAATGCTCCTTTTCCCGCAAAAGCGCGAACAGCGCGCCGTTGATCCGGTCGAAGTGCCCTTTGGCATACGGGCAGTGCTCCGGATCGCACTCCGTCTCCTCCATAAAACAGATCTTTTCCTTCGCGGTCAGCACCACCGTCTTGAGATGCAGCCCCTGCTCCCGCAGGAGGGCGAAGGTATGATTCGCCACGGTCCGGGTGATCGTCTTCGCGGTCAGATAAAAGATCCGATCCGCCTTTTCCTCCCCAACCGCCTTCAGCGCCGGAAAGACCGTGGCGATCGTCTTGCCCACGCCGGTGGGCGCTTCCAGGAACAGGTTCTTTCCGTGACAGATCGTATGATAAACGTGGGTCACCAGCTCCCGCTGTCCCTCCCGATAGGGGAACGGGAACTCCATGGCATGAATGGATTCCTGGCGCCGCCGTTTCCAGGCGATCTCCTCCTGCGCCCATTTCCGGTATTCCTCCAGCAGCGCTTCGAACCATGCCGTCAACTCCTCCATGGAATAGGAATAGGTGAAGTAACGCAGCTCCTCCGTTTCCAGGCTGCAGTACGTCATGCGCACCTTCGTCTCCGTCTTCCCGTGGTCATGGGCATAGATCCAGGCATAGCACTTGGCCTGGGCCAAATGGACCGGCTCCGGTTCCTTCATCCGCTCCAGATCCCGATAGGTCCCCTTGATCTCGTCGATCGTAACGGCGGCGGCCTCTATCACGCCGTCCGCACGTCCCTCTACGACAAGCGTGAAATCCCCGTATTCCCGCCGGTATTTCATGGGCACCTCCGCGCGGTAATCCGCCCCCATCCGGCGCTGGATCATCCGATGAACGCGGCCGCCCTCCGCCATGGCATCTTCCGGCGAAACCCTCCTTCTGTTGTCGATGTCTCCGGACCGCAGAATGAATTCCACCAGCCCCCGGACCGATATCCTGATCTCCATGTGCCGCTCTCCGTCACCCGCGCAGCGCCTCTTTCGCAGCCGTCAGCCGTTCCGCAAACTGCCCGTAGAAATCGCTTTCCTTTTCCCAGGGTTGATAAAAAAAGGCGTTCAACACGTAAAGATTGACGCGCTTCGCCCGCTCCATGTCCGGCTCTCCCATGAGCTCATCCTGCAGAGCGCGCACGAAGTCGTGCCACTCCTGCACAAAACGTTCATAACGGCCAAACTCCGGCAGGCCGATCCACTTTTTCACCTTTATCTTGGAACGGTCCTCCTTCCGGCACTCCTTCGTCTGCAGAAAATACCGAAAAGAACCGTTCTCATAGAAACGCCCCAGAGGGAACAGCCTGCAGATGCCGGGCCGGTACGGGTGAATGCCGCACCGCCCGTTCCCGTCCAGAAAAGTACAGCAGTCCCTTTCTCCGGCCATTTTCAGGTTCGGCAGGATCACGCCGTCCGCGACATGCAGCTCCAGATGCGCTTCCAGAAGCTGTTCAAAGGAAAGCCCCAGCCCCTCCGACAGACGGTATACATCCGACGGATCCAGCAAAATGGACTCTCCCATCCCGCAGCAGCAGTCACAGCAGCCCGCGCAGTCGTGGCAGTCCGCCTTCACCAGATCGTTCGCGCCGTACAGTTTTCCGTCGGATATCTCCTCCAATTTCACGTCTCTGAGCATTTTTGACGGGTCAATCCTTTCTCTTCTCCCGGAACACAAAGAATTTCTGTCCCAGATAATTCAGCACCACAAAAATACACATGCCGAACAGCATGCTGATCTGTTCCAAAACGGAAACCGGCAGACCGATCTCTTTCAGGCCGACGCTCACCAAAGGCTTTGCGACGCTGTAAGCAATCAGGTAACAGATCAGGATATTGATCACGAACCGCACGACCTCCGCTCCGGATTTCTTCTTCGACTGAAAGGTGAAATATTTGTTCGCAAAATAGCTGAAAATGCTGCCGACAATATAGTTCATCGCGCTCGAAAGCCAATAGCCCAGATGAAACAGATCATAACACATGAACATGACCGCCGTCCCGATCAGGGTGTTCATGATCCCGACGATAACGAACCTGCCCTGCTCCGATAACAGCTTCCTGGCTTTATCCATTTCCTATCCTCCTGCCGCGGCCGTATCGTACCGAAACAGCCGTCCGTTCCCCGCAGTGCCGTCCCCGGGTACGCCGTCCGGCATGGGAACGCCGCAATAACAAATACCGATCGAAACAATAAAAAAAAATCCCGGAAATCCGCATAAACACTGGATTTTCCGGGAATGAAGCACGGGGGATTCGAACCCCCGACAACCTGATTAAAAGTCAGG
>CANRMT010000058.1 GCA_947631815.1 uncultured Eisenbergiella sp. | reverse complement strand
CTTGTTATAATACGCTGACAAATATGTTGTTCCCGGGGTCAACCGGTTTTCGGACAAAAGGAGTGCGGAAGCGATGCTGGAAAAGAAGATCATGGAGTATTACCGTTGTTCCATGCCCTATTGTGATAAGACGGACGTGTCGGAGGAAACCCTGCTCGGGTTTGCCCGGCATGCCTGTTTCCTGCGGGAGAATGCGGAATGGTGCAGGACGCTGCCGGAGGACGTTTTTCTGGAAAATGTGGCGGCCTATCGGATCAACAATGAGCGGATCGAGGACTGCAGGCGGTTCTTTTATGACCTGGTGATGCCTCTGCTCGAGGGCCTTTCTGCGGAGGAGGCGATCCTGCGGGTGAATGACTGGTGCGCGCATCAGGCGACCTATCATCTGGCGGATCCCAGGACGGCCAACGCCATGACCGTCTATAAGAGCGCGTTTGGGCGCTGCGGAGAGGAGAGCACCTTTGTGGTGACGGTGCTGCGCAGCGTGGGGATCCCGGCGAGGCAGGTCTACGCGCCGCTCTGGTCCCACTGTGACGACAACCACGCCTGGGTGGAGGTGTACTGCGGCGGCATCTGGCGGTATCTGGGCGCCTGCGAGCCGGAGCCGGTGCTGGACAAGGGATGGTTCGACCTGCCCGCATCCCGTGCCATGCTGGTGCATGCCAGAAGCTTCGGACTGCTGCATCCGGATGACAGCGTGATCGCCCGGAACGGATGCGCGACCTTTTACAATGTGACCGCTCATTATGCGAAGACCGTGCAGGTGGATTTTGCGGTGAAGGGGCCGGGGGGTAAGCCGCTGGCCGGGCTGCCGGTGCGGCTGGAGGTGCTCAACTACGGTCATTACGGAACGATCGCAGACGTGCCGTCGGATGAAAACGGTCATTTCCGCATGCGCCTGGGCTGCGGGAGCCTGCAGGTATCCTGCGTGCGGGACGGGCAGCTGCTGCGGGCCCTGACGAAGACAGAGCGGGACGGAGAGCTCTGTGTGACGCTGGAGCGGACGCCGGAAGACGTCTGGAGGGAGTACAGCTTTTTCGCGCCGAAGGGAGACGTGACGAAAGCGGGCCGTTCCTATCAGGATGACAAGGAGGCGCTGGAGGCCCAGAAGGAAAGTCGGGAAAAGCGGCTCGCTTCTTATTATCAGGCGGACCGGGCGGCGGCGTTCCCGGAGGCGGCGCAGATCCTGCGTACGGCGGGCGGCAATTTCGGGGAGGTGATCGCTTTTCTGGAAAAGGACGGCAGCCCTTACCGGATAAAGCTGCTGCAGGCGCTGACGCAGAAGGACTATTACGATCTGCGGGCGGACGTGCTGGAGGCGCATTTCACCCATGCCATGGCCTACGCCGGGCGGGACGGGATCCCGGAGGATGTTTTCGTCTCCTGCGTGCTGAATCCCCGGCTGGAGCTGGAGGAGCTTTCCTGCTGGCGGAAGGAGCTGGAGGAGATGTTCGCCGGGAGGCGTGCCGACTTTGAGGAGCGGCCGGAACGGATCTGGGAAGAGGTCTGCGCCGGACTGGAAAGACCGACGGAGGATGCCTACGACACACTCCGCATCAGCCCTGTCAATGCGGCGCGGAGCGGAAAGGGAAGCGTCCGCGATCAGAAGAATCTGTTTCTTGCCGTGGCCCGCACCTTCGGCATTCCGGCGCGGCTGGATCCGATGACCGGCGAGGCGCAGTATTACCGGGACGGCGGATTCCGTCCGGCGTGCAGGACGGAGGAAGGGCCGAAGGCGAAGCTGGTCCTGCGGGACGGGGAAGGCGCGGCTGCCTGGAATTACGGGACCGATTATGCCCTGAACCGTCTGGAGGGTGGGCAGTACCGTCCTCTGTGGCTGCGCGGTGCGGCCTGGGCGGACGGTCGGCTGGAGCTTTCGCTCGCCCCGGGAGAATATCAGCTGATCCTTCCGGTGCGGTCGAAGGATGGGAACCAGCGCGTGCGGGAGCTTTGCTTCGCACTGGGACCGGAGGGAAGGCAGATCGGCCTCGTCCGGCCTTCGGCGCAGGAGCCGGAGGAGGATGCGCGCGTATTGCCGTCAGTGATGCCGGAGGCGCTCCCGGAAGGCCGCCGGGCGGTCTGCATCTGGGTCTGCGAAGGTGAGGAGCCCACGGAGCATATCCTGAATGAGCTTCTGGAGCGGATCGGCGACGTCAGGCAGCACCAGGAGGAGATCTGTCTGGTCAGCCGCAGGGCCCCCAGAGCGTTCGGAACGCTGGAACGCCTTTTGCAGGAGGCGGCAAGCGTGAGGCTCATTGAAACGTCGGACTTCGACGGCGCCGCTGCGGTGGCTGGGGCCATGGGTCTGGAGGAGAACAAATATCCGCTGGGTGTGGCGGTGCGGGAGGACGGCAGGGGCGTTTACGCGTTCTGCGGCTATCAGGTGGGCGCCGCGGCGCAGCTTCTGGCCAGACTGCAGCGCGGATAGGGACGGGGTTTGCCCCGACGGGAGGTCAACATGAAGCAATTGATCGAATATGTGGTGGACAGGAATCTGCCGCAGGTAAAGGAAGAGGAAGCGGCCTGCATCGATGTGATCAATATCGCCTTCGCCCATGTGGCGGAGGGCAGGGTGGTCTGGGAGCATCCGGAATACGCGGAGGCCGTCGCGCGTCTGCGTCGGCTGAATCCGGAGATGAAGATCCTGCTGTCTGTGGGCGGCTGGGGCGCGGGCGGATTTTCCGAAGCGGCCTTTACCGGGGAGGGACGCCGTCTCTTCGCGGAAACGTCTATGGAGCTGGTGGAGCATTACGGTCTGGACGGCATCGACATCGACTGGGAATATCCCTGCATGTCCGTGGCCGAGATCGGCGCCGACCCGGCGGATAAGAAGAATTTCACGCTGCTTTTGCAGGAGCTGCGCGGAGCCATGGAGGCAAAGGAGCCGGGCCGGTATCTCCTGTCCATCGCCGCGGGCGGGGATTCCTATTTCATCCGCAACACGCAGATGGACCGGGCGGCCGCCTATCTGGACTACGTGCAGATCATGACCTACGATCTGCGGGGCGGTTTTTCCACGGCTACGGGACATCACACCAGCCTGTACGCCACGCCTGCGGATCTGTCGGACGCCTGCGCGGACAAGGCGGTGCGGGAGTTTTTGCAGGCCGGTGTCCCGGCGGAAAAGCTGGTCATCGGGGCGGCCTTTTATGCCCGTACCTGGACCGGAGTATGCAGCAGGGACCACGGGCTGTGCCAGATGGCGAAGAGCGTGGGCACCGGCGGTCACCATTACGGGGAGCTGGTGGAGAAGTATATCAACAAAAACGGCTACGTCCGGTATTGGGACGACGATGCGAAGGCCCCCTGGCTGTTCAATGGGGACTGCTTTATCAGCTATGACGATGAGGAGTCCCTGGAATATAAGGTCGATTATCTGAAGGAAAAAGGGCTGCGCGGTATCATGTGCTGGGAATACGGCTGCGATACGAGCCATACGCTGACGGTGTTTCTGCGCGGACGGCTGGACCGGTAAACGGGCTGACCGCCGAAACGGCGGCTCAGCCATCTAATAAGGAGGAATTTCAGGATGAGGATACCGAAACCCATCGTCGGCTTCGCGCCGCCGGTCTATCAGTGCAGGAGGGCGAATCTGCCCTTCGTGCCGGACGGCGATCTGGAAAAGGAATTCTGGAAGGACGCGGAATTTACGGATGATTTTGCGGATATCGAGGGCAGCAGCCGTCCCGTGCCCCGGTTTCGGACGCGGGCGAAGATGCTCTGGGACGACGAAAATCTTTATATCGGCGCCGAGCTGGAGGGGACGGAGATCTGGGCACACCAGACGCAGCGGGACAGCGTGATCTTCCAGGACAATGACTTTGAGATCTTCATCGACCCGGATTCCGATACCCATCAGTATTTTGAATTCGAGATGAACGCCAGGAACACGGTGTGGGATCTGTTCCTGCCCAGGCCTTACCGGGACCGGGGCAGGGCGCTGAACGGGTATGACATCCACGGCCTGAAGACGGCTGTCCGGATCGACGGGAAGCTCAACGATCCCTCGGCGGACAACAGGCGCTGGACGGTGGAGGTGATGATCCCCTTCGCCTCCGTGTTCGAGTGCACGCCCGAAAAGCGCGCGCCGCGGCCCGGGGAGTATTACCGCATCAATTTTTCCCGGGTGCAGTGGAAGGTGGATATCGCGGACAACCGCTACGAGAAGAGAAGGGACGCGGACGGGAAGGTCCTGTCGGAGGACAACTGGGTCTGGGCGCCCACCGGCGTGATCAACATCCATTATCCCGAGCTCTGGGGCTTCGTCTTTTTTGCGGAGGGGGATGAGATCTATGAGATCCCTCCTATTGAAAAGGAGAAGTGGGAACTGCGGACGCTCTACTACGGCCTGCATGCTTTTTATGACGCCAACGGGCATTTTCCGGCGTCGCTGGCGGAGCTGGACGTGGATGGGACGGCAGAAAACGGGACCGGAAAAGTCCGATATGAGCATACGCGGCATACCTTTGAACTGTCCTGCGACAGCGGCGAGGGTGAGGAACTGCTCCTGCTGACGGACGGCGAGGTCCTGACGCTCGAAAAAGAGTAGAAACAGCGCGGCGCGGAAAGACAGCGGGGCCGGGAAACGAGGTCGTGCCGCGAAAAGCGGAATGGCCTGGGAAATAGAAGAACCGGGGAACGGGGCACGGCCCGACAGGGCCGGAAAGACAGAAGGACCGGAAAACGAGGCGCGGCCGAAAAGCGCCGGATCCGTGACGGAGAAAGGAAAGACATCGTGGGAGAAGAAAAAAAAGATGCTCTGCCCGCGGCGGAAATGCCTGCGGACGGGGAAGAAGAAAAAAAGGAAAAGGAAGAAGCCGTACAGGACGGCGTACATAACTACAGCAGGGAAGAGCGGTACGTGTGGCCCGAGGATCCGAAGGTGCTCAAAAAGCTGGAATGGTTCCGGGACCAGAAGCTGGGGCTGATGATGCACTGGGGCCCCTACAGCCAGTGGGGCATCGTGGAATCCTGGGCGCTCTCGGATGCCGATGCCGTATGGTCCCGGCGCGGGATCGAATGGGAGATCACGGGAGAAGAACTGAAAAAACAGTATTTTGCCCTGAACAAGACCTTCAATCCGGCCCGCTTTGAACCGGAAAAGTGGGCGGACATCGCCAAAGCAGCGGGGACTCGATACCTGCTTTTCACCACCAAGCATCACGACGGCTTCTGCATGTGGGACAGTCAGTATTCGGACTACAAGGTCACGGCGCCGGACTGCCCGTTTTCCGCGAACCGGTATGCGGATATCTGCGCGCATCTGTTCGAGTCGTTCCGCAAAAGGGGACTGGGGATCATTCCCTATTTTTCCAAAGCGGACTGGCATGTGGACAGCTATTGGAAGGAAACGGGCGAAAAGGGGACCTATCAGAACCGGGGCCCTTCCTACGATCCGAAGGAAAATCCGGAGGAGTGGGAGCGGTTCGTGACGTTCACCCAGGATCAGATCATGGAGCTGGGCACCAGGTATGGCCATCTGGACGGCATGTGGTTCGACGCGGGCTGGGTGTGCGAGCGGAACGGTCAGGACATCCGGCTGGGCGAGGTCATCGAGCGGCTGCGCAAATATCAGCCGGGCCTGCTGTGCGCCGACCGGACGGTGGGCGGCCCCTATGAGAACTATGTGACGCCGGAGCAGTGCGTGCCGGAGAAGCCACTTTCCATCCCCTGGGAGAGCTGCATCACGCTGGGGACCTCCTTTTCCTTCGCCTATGAGGACAGCTACAAGAGCCCCAGGGAGGTGATCTGCCTGCTGGTTGACATCGTGGCCAAAGGCGGCAATCTGGCCATCAATGTGGGCCCTCAGCCCAACGGGTGCCTGCCGAAGGGCGCGGTGAAAAGCCTGCTGGGCATGGGCGAATGGCTGTCCGTATACGGGGATGCCATCTACGGCACCCGCGTGTGCGCTCCTTACAAAAAGGACGGCATCGCCTTCACGAAGAAGGGGGATACCGTATATGCCATCCAGACCTTCCCGCAGGAGGACTGCGCGGTGGAGGAAGAGGTATGGATCCCTTACGAGGGGGCGGTCGGAGAGGTCACTGCGCTGGACAGCGGAGCAAAGCTCCCCTTCATAAAGGGGCAGGGCGGCCTTACGGTCCGCGCGGGAAAGCCCTGCGGGGAGCACGCCGAGAAGGCGCCCATCGGCCGGGTATTCTGCCTGCACGGATGATATTAACAAATATTAACATAAGTATCTTTTTATAAAGCTTTGAAAGGAAAACGGGGACTTCGACGAAAAGAAGCCCCCGTTTTTGTGATTTTGCCATACACTTTGGGGAGAATATAATTTTTTTTAAAAAAAAGTATGAATAATTTAAAAAAAAGTCTTTCATTGGTAGAGAACTTGTGGTATGGTTATAAACATAGGGGAGCATACCCATGTTAACCTAATATTAACTGCTGCACATGGGGCTGTGCAGACAAAAAGATAGGAGGGATTCTTATGAAAGCAAAAAACAAAGGCGCAGGAACCATCAAGCCGAAGAAGTACACCTTCATGCAGCTGCTCAAAAGAGACTGGTCCCTGTGGATGTTCTGCATTCCGGGCATCGTGCTGACGTTCATCTTCAGCTACATTCCCATGTACGGCGTGCAGATCGCGTTCCGCAAATTCAACGCGAGGGCCGGTATCTGGGGCAGTGAGTGGGTTGGCATGCGCTACTTCGTCCGCTTCTTCGAATCGCCGTATTTCGGGCAGACGATCTCGAATACGCTGATCCTGAGCCTGTACAGCCTGATCGTTTCCTTCCCGATCCCGATCGTCCTGGCGCTGATGCTGAATTCCTTCCGTCATGCGAAATACCGCAAGGTGATCCAGACCGTCACCTATGCGCCCAACTTCATTTCCACCATCGTCATGTGCGGTATGTTGATCCTGTTCCTCTCGCCCAGCGTCGGCATCATCAACAACGTGATCAAGATGTTCGGCGGAGATGCGATCAACTTCATGGCGAAGAAGGAGTACTGGAGACATCTGTACGTCTGGTCCGGCGTCTGGCAGGGCATGGGCTGGAGCTCTGTCATCTATTTCGCCGCGCTGTCCGGCATCAGCCCGGAGCTGCATGAGGCGGCCAAGTGCGACGGCGCCACCAAGTTCCAGCTGATCCGCTACATAGACCTTCCGTCCATCCTCCCGACGGCGACGATCCTGCTGATCATGAACTGCGGCAGCATCCTCTCCATCGGCTTTGAAAAGGCATACGCGCTGCAGAACGACCTGAACCTTTCCGTATCCGAGATCATCTCCACATACGTGTATAAGGTCGGTCTGATCGACAACAACATGTCCTATTCTTCTGCCATCGGCCTGTTCAACACGCTGGTGAACATGGTAATGCTGATCATCGTCAATACGGTTTCGGATAAGCTGTCCGGCAACAGCCTGTTCTAAGGGAAGGGGGGAAAACCATGAAAAAGAATGATGCAGTCGTTCAGCCCAAAAAGATCAAGCGCTGCAAGGAAGACGTGATCTTCGATACGATCCTCTTCATCGTCCTGACGCTGATCCTGATCATCGTGGCCTATCCGCTGTGGTGGGTCATCATTTCCTCCTTCAGCGATCCGGCGGCGGTGTCCGGCGGCAAAGTGCTGTGGCTGCCCGTGGGCTTCACCCTGAAGGGCTACGCGGAGGTGTTCAAGGACGATTCCATCGTGCGCAGCTTCCTGAATTCCATTTTATACACGGTCTGCGGCGTGCTGGTGAACCTGGCCGTGACGCTTCCCACCGCGTATGCGCTGTCCCGGGATAAGTTCTCCGGCAAGAAGATCGTCACCATTTTCTACGTGATCACGATGTTCTTCGGCGGCGGCCTGATCCCTACCTACCTGGTCGTTCGCAGCTTCCATCTGCTCAACACCATGTGGGCGCTGATCCTGCCCGGATGCCTGAGCGTTTACAATATGATCGTGGCGAGGACCTTCTTCAAGTCCAACATTTCCGAGGAGCTCTATGAGGCCGCGGAGATCGACGGCTGTACGCAGGGCAAGTTCTTCTTCCAGATCGCACTGCCCCTGTCCGGCGCCATCACGGCTATCATGGTGCTGTACTACGGCGTAGGCCACTGGAACTCCTACTTCTCCGCCCTGATCTATCTGTCCGATTCGCAGAAGTTCCCGCTGCAGCTGGTCCTGCGGAGGATCCTGATCACCAACGAGGCGGCGCTGTCCCAGACAGCCGTTACGGCGGAGGCCAGAGCGGCCATGAACGCGCAGAAGGAGCTGATCGAGGTCATGAAGTACTCCCTGATCATCATCAGCAGCGTGCCCGTACTGGTGCTGTATCCGTTCATTCAGAAGCACTTCGTCAAGGGCGTCATGATCGGTTCCGTCAAGGGCTGATCCGGTTTCGGTATCAATGCGGCTGAAGGGGCCGTTTGATATAAAAAAAGAAAAGGAGATGAAAAAATGAAGAAAAAGTTAGTAGCAGTACTGCTGACGGCCGTGATGGTCGTGACGGCACTGGCGGGCTGCGGAGGTTCCGGCAGCTCCAGCAGCTCCAGCAGTTCCGACAGCTCTTCTTCGGACAGCAAGACCGAGGAAGCCGCTCCCGCGGAAGTGGATGCGGACGGCAAGGTGAACGGCATCATGTACGCCGAAGGGCTTCCGATCGTGGATGAGGGGGATTACACCTTCTCCATCTTCGTGGACGATTCCAGCTCTACCGGCGAGTTCGTGACGCTGGACGCTCTGAAAGAGCAGACCAATGTGGATGTTGATCTGAAGTACTTCCCTTATGAGAGCGCTACCGAGAGGCTGAACCTGGATCTGAACTCCGGCGACTATGCGGATGTGATCGGCGGCTGGACGCTGTCCGACAACATGATCCTGACCTACGGCGTGGACCAGGGGATCTTCATCCCGCTGGAGGATCTGTTCGCGCAGTACGCGCCCAACATTTCCGCGGTTCTGGATCTGCCCGGCGTGCGGGAGAAGATGACCGCTCCCGACGGACATATCTACTCGATCCCTTATGTCGTGGACGATACGACGGTGGGTTATACCCCCTTCATCAACACCCGCTGGCTGGAGAACGTAGGGATGGAAATGCCTACCACCACGGACGAGTTTGAGGCTGTCCTGCAGGCCTTCAAGGATCAGGACGCCAACGGAAACGGCGACCCCAACGACGAGATCCCGTTCTCCACTGACCCCAACAACAAGCATCTGGAAGCCATGGCCGGTTACTTCGGCGTGCCGATGAACAACGTGGGCTTCACCGTCACCGAGGACGGCGAGACCGCCTGGGCGGCCGAGAGCGACGGCTACAGACAGTTCTTAAGCTGGTTCAACAAGCTGTATGAAAAAGGCCTGATCGACACCGAGATCTCCACGCAGGATTCCGCTACCTGGGAAGGCAAAGGAAACCGCGACCTGTACGGCTGCTCCATCGCTTACGGCTCTCAGGAGTTCTCCGGTCTGGAGATCACCGAGGAAAAGGGCGAGTTTGACTTCCTGCCCGTGCTGAACGCGGACAACGGCGGCATCTGGCTGAGAGATACCACCGGCAATTCCGTTTACAGGACGCAGGCTGTCATCACCGACAATGCAGAGCATCCCGAGATCATCGTTCGCTGGTTCGATACCGTGTTCAATCTGGAAAACGGCATCTCCATCAGCAAGGGCCCCATCGGCGTCATGGTACGTCAGGAGGGCGACGATCCCACCACGTTCGCGGCGACGGCAGACGGCATTGTCAACGATTACTATGTCGTGGACAGCTCCACGATGTCCGAGGAAGATCAGAACAAGTACGGCTGGGGCAATCTGTGGCCTCAGGCGCTGCCCAAGTTCATGCCTCTGGGCTTCAAGTTCAAGGAAGATCATCCGCTGTACGATGAGAAGGCCGCGCTGCAGGAGTACTATGAGCCTTATCTGACCAAGAACATCATCGATTCCTTCTGGGTCGATCTGGACGATGTGGAGATCTACTCCGAGTATGCGACCTCCATCAAGGATTACTTCACGCAGCAGCAGGCTCTGTTCATCGCAGGCCAGCAGGATGTGGACGACGATGCCGTATGGCAGGCTTACTGCGACGGCTTTGACGGCCTGAATCTGGACAAGTATCTGGAGATCCGCGGCGTGACCAAGAAGATCGACTGATCGGACAGATGACGCGTACAAACTGCAAAACAGCGGGGCAACCCGTAGCAAGAGGGCCGCGGCGCAAGCCGCGGCCCTTGCTATATCATGCCGAAGATATCCGTATCCGAAACAGGGGTCACTGATGCATCGGCGTTACCCGTCCGTGCGCGGGGGGCAGGGCGTGGGGTAGACGATCGGAGATTCGATGAAAACCGTCTCCCGGGAGGCGTGAGGATTTTCAATGCGGTAGAGGAGCTGCATGGCGAGGCGCTGTCCCAGTGCGGCCGTGTTCACGTTGACGGTGGCGCAGAGCTGGGCGTTGTTCTGTTCCGTGCTGCCGTCATAGCCGGTCAGGATGATGTCCTCCGGGATCCGCAGACCGCGGCTTACAAGGCAGGAACGTGTGACAGAGGCGACATAATCGCTGACGCAGATGAAGCCCTGGGGGAGACTGGACAGGCCGTCCAGGAATGCCGCGATCTGTTCTTCGTAGGTATCGGCTCCGAAAGGGGTGCAGAGGCAGCAGCCGGGATCGACGGCGAGCCCGTTTTCCTGCATGGCCTCCAGAAATCCGTGATAGCGCATGGCGTTGGTCCGGGCGTAATGGACGTCCCCGATGAACCCCAGCCGGGTATAGCCGTGGCGGATGATGTGATCCGTCAGGGCGCGCAGAGTATCCTTCCCTTCCAGCAGGATCAGATCCCCCTGCAGTCCGGACAGAGACGTGTCCGCCGCGGTATCCAGGAATACCTTTGGGATGGGAAGGCGGTTTATCAGCCTCAGGATATGCCTGTCGTAGACGTTCAGCATGATGCAGCCGCTGACGCCGCCCTCGTGCAGGGTGGCGGGCAGGGCATAGCCGTCTTCGTAGATGTGGGGAACGTAGGTATAGATCAGATCGGTGTCATGCCGGGAAAATTCCTTGGCGATCTCGTGAATGATGTTTGTCCAGAAGATGGAGGTCTCGGGCCGGGAGACGATGAGGGCCGCCGTTTTGTGGTGCAGCGACGATACCTCCTCAAAGATATCGGACGGCAGCTTCTGGTAGCCCATATCGGCGGCGGTGCGCAGGATCTGCAGGCGCGTGGTCTCCGATACGCCGCTTTTGTGATTGAACGCTTTCCAGACGGTGATGCGCGAGGTGCCGACGGCATCGGCGATATCCTGCATGGTGACCTTTGGCATTGGGAACCCTCCGTTTTCTTTTTATAGATTTCTGGAAACGCCGGGAAGTGTCCCTGCGGCAGTTTTCCGCCCGGCTGTGAAGCTGGGAGAAGCGATTTCATTGACTTTCCATATTTTAACATTTTTTGTTAACAAAGTCAACGGACACATGAGGGAAGCTGTGAACACGGAAGAAAGAGGGTAGGTGTACATGGATCCTTTTGTTTTCCTTTCTGCGTCAATTTCAGAACGAAATTTGCATCGATTTTTCTTGCCCGGGATTTTTGCGCATGCTAAAATGGTGACACAGCAGGAAAGGGGGAAATATGCTGGGAAGAGTGTTCAATATCCAGCCCTTTTCGATCCACGACGGAGACGGGCTGCGCACAGTGGTTTTCATGAAGGGCTGCAATCTGCGCTGTTACTGGTGTCATAATCCGGAATCCCACGACCGCGAACGGTCGATGCAGTTCTTTGCGCATAAGTGCATCCGGTGCGGCGAATGCGCGAAGGTATGCCCTGCGGGAGACGGGAGGACGACGGCCCTTTTCACGGATCGGTGTATCAAATGCGGCAGGTGCGCCGATGTCTGCTGGAGTGAGGCGAGGGTCGCCGCGGGGTATGACATTTCAGCCGAAGAGCTGTTCGGGAAGCTGAGGAAGGACAGGGAAATCTTTCGGCGCTCCGGCGGCGGTGTCACTTTTTCCGGCGGCGAGCCGCTTCTGCAGGCGCAGTTCGTGGCGGAGGTGATGAGGCGGTGCAGGGAAGAAGGAATATCGACGGCCGTCGAAACGGCGGCCTGCGTCCCGTGGGAAAATTTCGAAGCGATAGAGGATCTCTGCGACTGCCTCATCTGCGATATCAAGACGATGGACTCCGGGAAGCACCGGGAAGCGACGGGGGCCGGAAACGAGAGGATCCTTGCGAATATCGCGAGGCTGGCACAGCAGAAGAAGCGGCTCGTGATCCGCACGCCCGTCATTCCGGGATTCAACGACACGCCGGAGGAGATTCTCAGGATCCGGGATTTTGTCTCGTCGCTGGGGGAGGACATCCGGTACGGGCTGCTTGCGTTCCATGGTATCTGTGTCGGAAAATACGAGAGCCTGAACAGGGAGTTTCAGGCGAAGGATCTTCCTGACGCGGATATTGCCGAATTGGAAAAGTTATTGCGATAGGTTTTATGAGGGGATGAATTTGCGGGCGGCCGGATATCGGACAGCCGGAAAGCGGATTAATTTGGAAGGAGAAGAGGACTATGCTGAGCGAGGAGAGAAAACAACGGATCAGGGATCATATCTTCAACAGGAGGAACTATGTCCCCTGCGCCGAATATTACGCGGATAAGACATATCTGCTGTATAAGGACGTGCGCTTCCAGAACGAGGCGAAGGCGAACATCACGGCATATCAGATGGATCATTTTCCCGCCTGTATCGACGATGACGATCTTCTGGCGGGAAGGTTCTGTCTGGAGGAGCATTATACGCCGGAGATGGAAGAGGAGCTGAAGGAGATGCGCGTCAAGCTGGAGGGCGTCGGCGCGCTGAACGCAAGGGCTTCCAACTCCACCGGGCATCGGGTGATCGATTATGAGAAGCTGCTCCAAAAAGGGATCAACGGCGTTTTGAAGGAGATCGAAGGCTATGAAAAGGCCATTGTCTTTTCCGATCCCGCATGCGCCGCGAAAAGGAGCTTTTACAGGTCGTGCCGGACGGAGCTTCTGGCGGCGGTGCGGTTTGCGGAAAAGTACAGGGCTGAGGCCGAAAGAAAGGCTGCGGAGACGTCCGATCCGGAGAGAAAGGCGGAGCTGGAGCGGATCGCGGCGGCCATGGCGGTCGTCCCGGCGGCTCCCGCCACCACTTTTTTTGAAGCGCTGCAGTCCGTCTGGTTTGTCGAATTCCTGCTGCAGGCGATCTCCGGCGATACGTCCCTTACCGGCAGGCCGGATAATTATCTTTATCCCTATTATGTCCGGGATAAGGCCTGCGGGAGAATCGACGACGATACCGTGATGAGTCTGATCGAGGATCTCTATTTCAAGCATAACATGCTGTACGGCTCCTGGCCGGCCTCGATCATGGTCGGCGGACGGGACAGGAACGGGAAACCGAACTGGAATGAGCTTTCGTACATGTTTGTCAGGGCGATCGGGACGACGGGGCTTGTGAACCCTTCCGTTTCCGCCTGCTACAATGAAGCGATCCCGGAGGATTTGCTGGACCTGTGTCTGGAAATGAACCGTCAGGGCTATACGCGTCCGGCCCTCTTCAATGACGATATCGTCATCAAGGGCCTCATGGATGCCGGCGTCAGATACGAGGATGCCTGCTACTATATTCACAGCACGTGCGTCGAGATCACGCCCATCGCCGCGTCGAACATCCGGGTCGCAACGCCGTATATCAATCTGAACAAAGGCCTGGAGTACATTTTAAACGACGGCAAAAAGATCTTCGGAAACGACTTCAGACTGCTGCACGAGGTGGAATCGGACATTGACAGCTATGATACGTTTGACAGCTTTTACGCGAAGGTAAAGGAGACCATCGACAATATCATCAAGGGCGAACTGATGGAAATTCAGGATTGCTGCCTCTATAACGAAAAGTATTGTGCGTCGCCCTTTGCCTCGTGCTTCCTCAATGACTGTCTTGCCCTCGGAAAAGATTCCGGGGCGGGCGGAGCACGGTACAACTTCATCTATCCCTGCTTCCCGGGCTTCATCAATCTGATCGATTCCATAGCCGCGATCCGGAAATGCGTTTATGAGGAGAAGATCGTCACGCTCCGGGAGATCGCGGACGCGATGCGGGACAATTTCGAGGAGGAGGGAAGGCTGCGCGCGTTCCTGCTCAACAAATGCCCGAAATTCGGCAACGACATCGACGAGGTCGATGCGATCGGCAGCGATCTGTTCAACTATATCCGGGATGAGCTGAAGCTGTTTCGCACGAGCATCGGCGGCACCTTCCATCCGAGCTATTTCGCGTGGATCATGCACGGCGTTTACGGCGAACAGTGTGCCGCCACGCCGGACGGCAGGCGGCAGGCGGAGGCGCTGTCCGAATGTCTCGGCGCGGTCCAGGGGATGGATAAGAACGGGCCGACGGCGCTCATGCGCTCCGTTTCCAAGATCGAGCAGATGTACGGCATCGGCGGCATAGCCACCAATTTCCGCTTCAGCAGGTCGATGATGCGGGACGGGTTCGGCGCGGTCCGGGAATTTGTCCGGGAATTCATGAGAAACGGAAACTTTGAGATGCAGTTCAATGTGGTCGATCAGGAAACGCTTCTCGACGCGCAGAAGCATCCGGAGAAATACCGGACGCTCCTCGTGCGGATCGCGGGCTACAGCGATTATTTCGTGGATCTGGCGCCTGTTCTGCAGAACGAAGTGATCAGACGCCTCGAACACGATAATCTGTAGTGTTTCCTGTATTCTGGGCGGCTCAGCGCAGCTCCATGCGGATGCGAATGTCGCTGCCCTTGACGCGGACATGCCCGACGCTGCCTGTGATGAGGGGCATCATCGGCGGCAGATGTCCCAGGTCCGCGTCCATGACGACAGGGACGCCGCGGCGGCGGGCGATGGAGAGGACCGCTTCATAGGCGTCCAGTCCCATCATTTCCTGCCCGAAGCACAGCGGGCGGCCGATTAGAAAGCCGCTTGCGCCCTCGAACCATCCGGCTTGCTCCATCTGCCACATGGCGCGGCGGATGCCGAACACGTTCAGGTCGCAGGATTCCAGGAACCAGAGAATGCCGTCCTCCCGGTATTTTTTCACGAAATCGCCGACCCGGTCGAAGCGGGTCCCGGTCAGGTTCACCAGACAGTCCATGCAGCCGCCCAGCAGACGGCCGGAGAAGCGAAGCTCCCGCTCGGCAGCATTGGCGGCGTGCAGCGTTTCGCCAAAGCGCCGTTCGTCGGACGGCACGGCGGCGGTATCAGAACATGGTTTTTCGGGCAGGCGGGTTTTCCCATCGGGGAACACCCGGAGGATGCGCGGCTCCGTCACGTGGTAGGGCGCGAGCGGGTGTTCCTCGTCCTTCAGGGATTCCTTTTCCCAGAGGGGATAGCCGGAGACGGAGGTCTTTCGCCCGGTGAGAAGCCCCATGGTGTCTTTGAGGGAAGGATGCCAGGGCCTCATGCCGAAGGCGGGCGCGCAGGGGCCGTAAATGGCTGCGGTGTCACAGAGCGTGGCCTGCAGGAAGGTGAAATTGGTGTTGTCGGAATAACCCATATACCATTTCGGATCTGCTTTCTTTAACACGTCAAAATCCAGATATTCCAGGATCTCACACATCAGCTCTCCGCCGCCGCAGGAGATCAGGCAGTCGTTCTCTTTTCTCTGATACCATTCCATCAGCTCCGCCGCGCACTTTTGGGGCGTATTGCTGATGCCGATGCCCTCAGCCGCATAGCAGTTGGGGCCGGGATCCAGCCGGTAGCCGAGGCGGCGGAAGGTTTTCTGAGCGTTCTCAAAGGCCTCCCGATAAGGGGAGGAGGCGCAGCCGAAGGACGGGGCCGCGAAGCCGATGGTGCCGTGTCTGGGAAGGAAGGGTGCGTATCTCATAGGGTTCTCCTTTGTTGCGTGAGCTATGTTCTGTACTTTGGGGCGAGTGCATGGCAGTGGTTTGCAGTCCCGGAGACGGTCGGCGAGGGACCGGCCGTCGCGCGGCCCTGCGCCGGTGCCTGCCATGACGGCGTTTAGCCGATCTTTACATTATCTGTAGGGTCGATGAAGCCCTCGCCGAATACCTTGCTGGTCTCCGTGATCATGACGAAAGCGCCGGGGTCCACGTCATAGGCGGCGTGGCGCACCTTATAGGCTTCGGCCTTGGAGCAGGCGCACAGCAGGACCTGCCGTTCCAGATCGGTATAGGCGCCTTTCGCCCGGATCAGCGTGGATCCGCGGGAGCAGACCGCGTCGATCTGCGCCGCTGCCTGCGGTCCTTTTTCAGTGATGATGATGGCCAGCTTCCCGGCCTCGGTGCCGTACATGATCTTATCGATGACGGTGGAGGCCACGAAGGTGGCGATGAGTCCGTATAGGACGGAATCGATATTTCCGAACACCAGGCCGCCCAGCAGGATGACCACCAGGTCGATGAGCATGGTGACCGTGCCGACGGAGAGGTGGGGGCGCAGGGTCTTGACGGTCATGGTCAGGAAATCCGTTCCGCCGGTGGAGGAGCCGCGGATATAGACGAAGGCCAGCCCCGCGCCCAGCAGCACGCCGTAAAAGAGCGCGGCCAGCAGCGGGGAACCGCTGTAGCAGGGCAGATGCGGAAAGACCAGATCCAGAAAGACCGTGTTCATCAGAATGGTGCGGATGGATTTGCGCATGAAACGGCGTCCCACGATCCGATAGCTCAAAAGGATCAGCGGGATGTTCAGGATCAGGGACACCGTGCCGATGGGCAGTCCCCACAGATGGTTGGCGATCAGCGCCAGGCCGGAGATCCCGCCGGGCGCGAAGTCCGCCATGCGGGCGAAGGAATAGACGCCCGCGGCGTACAGAATGCTCCCCAGGATATCGCAGAGCAGGTCCAGCCCCAGGTCCCTCGCTTTTTTAGATGAAAAAAACCGCTGCGCGGATTTGACGACGTTTGTCATGGCAGTCCTTTCTTTGAAAAAAATGCGGCCGCAGAGCGCC
>CANRMT010000057.1 GCA_947631815.1 uncultured Eisenbergiella sp. | reverse complement strand
GGAATG
Source organism: uncultured Eisenbergiella sp. (assembly GCA_947631815.1). Lineage (GTDB taxonomy): Bacteria > Bacillota > Clostridia > Lachnospirales > Lachnospiraceae > Gallintestinimicrobium. The sequence continues at coordinate 17,505 of CANRMT010000057.1, read as the reverse complement.
CACCCGGCGGCGCCCTCTGACGGAGCGTGGCCCGGGGGACGGCTGGGCGGCGGCGTTTCTGCGGCGAAGGAAGGGATTCTCCGACAGGCGAGGGAAGGGATTCTCCGACAGGTGAGGAAACGGATTCTCCGATTTGCTGTTGACAAATAGGTTTAAATGTTTTAAACTACAGGTGAAGTTTAAAAATGATAAACCGAGGGCGGCGGAGCGGACAGCGTCATTGCGCGCAGAGGGCGGGGCCTGCTCGGGACGGCGGGGGAGAGCGGAATGAGCGGACTTTTGTTTGGAAAGATTCTGGAAATGAGCCTGGTGGGGAGCTGGTGTATTATGCTGGTGCTTCTCGTCAGGCTGTTTTTGCGCAGGGTGGAACGGAAATACTGTTACGCGCTCTGGATGGCGGCTTTTCTGAGCCTTGCGGTGCCGTTTTCCGTGCCGGGGCGTTTCAGCCTGGTGCCGCCGCAGATCGCGGGCTTTTCCCTCGAAGCAGGACAGAGCGGCTCCCGGGAGACGGAGGAAAGCGGGCCGTCCGATGCGGAGCGGCCGGTGGGAAATGCGGGAATGGGAGCCGGATGGGCGGATGCGGGACAGAGCGGCCTTTCGGCGGAGCAGCTGACGGGAGATCCGAACGCACAGGGCATATCCGGCGCGGCAGATGGGCGCGGGATGGACGAAAAAGAAAGCCGGGGAAAGGGCGGTCTTTTGGCACTGCTGGCCGGGAAAGCGGGCGGGACGGTGATTTCAGAACGGTTCCGTGCCTGGCTTCAGCGGTCCCTGCCGGTGCTGCAGTCCGTCTGGCTGGCCGGACTTTTGGGGATCGCGGCGCTGACGCTGGCCAGGGTCGTTTTTGTGAGAAAGCTCATCTCCTCCGAGAAATGGACGTACCGGGACGAAAAGCACCGGATCGTCCGGGTGGAGAAGCTGTCTGCGCCCTTTTTATGGGGGCTGGCGCATCCTGTGATCTATCTGCCCGATGGGCTGGACCGGGAGGAGGAGAAATACATCATCGCCCATGAGCGCTGCCACAGAAAGCGGGGAGACGGTCTCTGGAAGCTGTTGGCCTTTGCGGCGGCTTCCGTTCACTGGTTCAATCCGCTGGTCTGGCTGGCCTGGATTTTGTTCTGCCGGGACATGGAGATCTCCTGCGATGAGATGGTGCTGTCCCGGACGAAGGGAAATATCCGCGTCCCCTATGCCAAAAGTCTGCTCAAATATGCGGCGCGGCAGAACGGCTATCTGGTGACGCCGCTCACCTTCGGAGAGCCCTCCGTGAAAAGCCGGATCCGGAACGTGCTGCGGTTCCGTCCCCAAAAGGCGTGGGCGGCCGTGCTGGCGGTTCTGTGTGTGGCGGCGGTGGTGCTGGGCGTCTTTGTCCGTCCGGCAGTCACGGGCGGAAACGCCGTTTCGGATGCGGGATCGGCAGAGGCCGGAGATCCCGGTGAGGCGGTGCCGGGCGCCGGAGATCTGTCGTATGGAGAAAACGGCGGAGCTGCGTCCGGCACTGCGAACGGACAGGGGCAAAATGCGGGCGGCGGGCAGGGCGGAAATGCCGCCGACGGACAGAATGGGAATGCTGAACAGCAGACCGGGGCGGGATCCGATGCGTATATTGTCCGGGAGGACGGCGCACAGGGGCCGGGGCTCTACCGGCGCGATCCCGAAGGCGGACAGGAGACGCGGATCATCGGCGGTACGGTGCAGATCCTGGGAGAGGATGAGAGTGATCTGTATGTCAGCCGTCAGGAGGAAGCGGGCCTTTTCCTGGACAGCGTGCACAGATCGGACGCCGCGGTGACGGCCGATCTTCTCGGACAGGCGGTCCCGGCGGCGGAGATCACGCGGTTCTACGGCGATGCGGATGTCCTGCTCTTTGCGGCGGGAGAACGGGAAGGCAGCATGGGCCTGTTTTCCGGCGCGTTCTATTCCTATGACCGGACGGCGGGCACGCTGACGGAGCGCGATCTGACGGACGCTCCCGGCTTCGATGTGGCGGGAGATTATGTTTATTATCAGAAATACCGGAATCAGGGCGAGGGAGACAGTCAGCTGTACCGCGCGGACCTGAAGCTGGAGGGGGAGCGGCAGATCGGCGACGACTTCACCTGGCTGGCCTGGGAAGCGCCGGACCGGCTGCTGGTATCCGGGCCGGACCGCGCGGGAAACGGCGGACGCCTGGTGCTGCGCACGGACATGGAGGGCAGGAACGGACAGCAGATCTTCGATACGGATGTGCTGCGCTGGGAGGCGCAGGAATACGACAGGCAGGTCTGTACGGTGCGGGAGAGCACTGCGGACGGTTATCTCCTCCGCGTGGAGCAGTGGGGCTACCGGGAGAATGCGGGAATGGGATGGCGCGATTCCCTTCTGCGTTGGGGAGAATATGCGGTATCGGCGGACGGAAGCGGATATGAGACGGTGGAGGAGGGAGGTCCGCTGGGGGACGGACAGGCCGACGGCCGATCGGGCGCGTCCGGAAGCGTGCATCTGCTTTCCGGCGGGACGGCGTGGCAGAATCTGGATGCGGAAAGACAGAGCGCGTATCGGTCCGTGCTGGAGAGCGTCTGGTACGATCACGCGTTTCCGGGAGAAGAGGCGCGCCCCTGGGAAAGCGGCAGCTATGCCGTCTATGATGCGGACGGCGATGGCAGGCAGGAGCTTTTGGTGAATTTCATGGCCGCGGTCACAGCAGGCATGGAGATGCGCATCTACGATCTGGATACCGCCTCCGGCACGGTGTATGAGGAGCTGGCAGAATACCCGTCCGTCACCTTTTATGCGAACCGTGCGGTGATCGCCAGAGCTTCCCACAATCACGGAATGGGCCCCATGGTGGAGGATTTCTGGCCCTATACGCTGTATGAGTATGATCCGGAGCAGGATCGCTATTCGTGGATCTGCTGCGTAGACGTCTGGGACAGGGCCTTCCGGGAGACGGACAGCGCGGGCAATCCCTTCCCGCAGGAGGAGGATCTGGATGGGGACGGCATTTTGTATTATACCGGGGACGGGGATCTGACGCCGCAGTTCATCTATGACGGGGAAGCGTATCGGGAATATCTGGCCGATGTGACCGGAGACGGCGGGGAGCTGGGGATCCCCTGGGTCCCCCTGACGGCGGAGAGCCTTCCGGGGTCTTCGGAAGAGGAACGGCTTCTGGAAACGGTCAGCGCCTTTGCGGAGGCGTATTTCACCGGGGATGCGGACGCGCTGCGCACATACATGGCGGCAGGCTCTTCCTCCGCGGCCGATCTTTACACGGACGGAGCCGTGGAGCTTTCCGGGGTGCGCTATCAGGGCCTGCGGCACGTGTCGGAGGACGGTTCCTGTACGGTCTCTCTGGCGTTTCCCGGTCCCGACGACGCGTTCCGGTATCTGACCGTGGAGCTGAGAAAAGAAGGAGAAAGCTGGAAGGTATCTTTCTATGGACTGGAGGGATAACGTACCGGCTGTGATAGAAAGAAAGTTCGACACAACGGATGCGACAAAGAGAAGTCCGGCACAACGGATGCGACAGAAAGAAATCGATACAGCGGATGCGGCAGAAAAGCGGTCCGACATAGCGGAAGGCCCCGTCTGAGCGAGGCCTTCTCTTTTTGGGCGGCGGCAGAGGATGCAAAGACCGAGCCCCTGCCGTATCTATGACAGAACCGCACCGCACAGCTCTGACCGGCACGATTCCGCTTTTCTTATTTTTAATCCTAACATGGGAATATGGACAAACTGTTTCCAAAATATAAAAAAGCTATAAAAATGCAGCAGCCCGGGCCGCCAAAGGAGATCACGCCGGAAATACTTCCCGGAAGCCCTTCGGGGAGACGGCGGTGCGCCTTGACTTTTCCGGGAACGGCCGCTAGAATGAAATCAGCTTTATGGAACGAGCCCCGTGCAGGGGAGAAACGGAGAAAAGGATATGAAAGTTTTGGAAAGCCCGTTTATCGCGGAGAACAAGCCGCTGTTGAAGAAACTTCTGGACCGCCTGCTGGAGCAGTATCCCTATGCGTCCGTTCTGGCGAAGGATTCCCGGGCGCGCAGATATCGGGTGTCCGCCCGCGACGTCATGGCCGGAGAGGATCCCATGCTGGTCTCCAGAGGCTTTGTGGTCAGGGTGTCGAAAGACGGACAGTATGCGGAGTATTCCTTCAACAGCATTTCGGAGGAGGAGCTGGACGGGATCTGCGACCGGATCCGGGAGACCGCGTCGTGCGCGGCGCGTGTGCTGCCCGACGGCCTTGCGGCGAACGATTACTGTCCGCCGTCGGAGGAAAAAGCGGTCTTTTCGGGGAGCACGGAATATGAGACCGATCCGGAGGAGCTGGGGGACGACGCCATCCTCTCATACCTCACCGGCCTGAAGGATCAGGGACTGGCGCAGAGCGAGGCCCTTCTGGACTGCATCGTGCAGTGCAATTATCAGAAATATACCAGCCTGTTTCTGTCCCGGGACAGGGATCTGGTCCAGAATGTGATGTGGTTCAACGGGGCTCTGGGCATGGCAGCGGCCAGGGGGCAGGAGGTCAAAATGTACTCCCGGTCCTATTCCATGCTGGGCGGCGCGGAGCTTTTGAAGGAGATGGAACAGGGCGTGAAGGAATGCGCGGCGGTGACGCTGGAGCTTTTGGACAGTCAGCCCATCCCGCCGGGAGAATACGAATGCGTCTGTACGCCGGAGGTCACCGGCATGATCGTCCACGAGGCCTTCGGGCACGGCGTGGAAATGGATATGTTCGTCAAAAAACGCGCGCTGGCGGAGCGCTATGTGGGGCAGTATGTGGCCTCCAAGCTGGTGACCATGCATGACGGCGCGTCTTCCGCGGCGGAAAGCGCCACCTATTTCTTCGACGACGAGGGTACCATGGCCCACGATACGGTGGTCATCGAGAAGGGCATCCTGAAGACCGGCATCAGCGATCTGCAGTCCGCCCTGACGCTGGGCAGCGAGCCCACCGGCAACGGACGCAGGGAAAGCTGGAGGCGCAAGGCCTACACCCGCATGACCAACACCTGGTTCGAGGGCGGGGAGAGCACGCCGGAGGAGATGATCGCCTCGATCCCGTACGGGTTCCTGCTGGAGAATCCCCGAAGCGGCATGGAGGATCCCAAGAACTGGGGCATTCAGTGCATGGTCAATATCGCCAGGGAGATCAGGGACGGCAGGCTGACGGGCAGGATCTTCTCGCCCATCGTGCTGACCGGATATGTGCCGGACCTGCTGAAATCCATCAGCATGATGTCGAAGGAGGTCAGTCTGGGCGGCGGCGGATACTGCGGCAAAGGCCATAAGGAATGGGTCAAGGTATCCGACGGCGGCCCCTACATCAAGGCGAGGATCCGGCTGGGCTGACGGCATTTCCGGTGACGGCGTTTTGCGAAAAAGAAAGGAGGACTGCTTTGACAGAACAGATCTTGGCCGCGCTGCGGCAGTTGGACATCAGCGTCTACCAGCTCGAGGAGGACAGGGCGGAATCGCTGGAATGCTTTTATATCAGGAAAAATCTGGACTTAAAAAGGAGTACGGATGTGACCGAAATTCGGGTCACGGTATACCGGGATTTTGAAAAGGACGGAAAGAAAATGCGGGGTTCTTCCACCGTGCAGATCCATCCGGGGATGAACGCGGAGGAGATCCGGGATGCGCTGGCAGGCGCGTACCGCGTGGCCGCGCTGGTCAGCAATCCCTGGTATGAGCTGCCCGCCGGGCAGAAGGAGGAGCCGGTACGCTCCGGGAGCGGTCTGGCGGAAAGAAGCCCGGAGGAGAACATGCGGCTGATCACGGAAGCGCTGTTCGCGCCGGACCGGTATGAGGACGTGTTCCTCAATTCGGCGGAGGTGTTCGTCCGAAAGAACTTCCGGCACATCGTGAATTCCTCCGGCGTGGATGTGGCCTATGAGGTGTACGATCTGTGGGGAGAATATGTGGTCCAGTGTGTGGAGCCGCAGGATGTGGAGTCCTATCACCAGTTCTCCTACCGTGACATGGAGACGGAGGCGTTGAAAAAGGATGTGGAAGAAGCGCTGGAGATGACGAGGGCCAGGGCGCTGGCCGTATCGGCTCCCGCCTCCGGCACCTATACGCTGCTGCTTTCCGGGCAGAATGTGAAGACCGTTCTGAACTATTATCTGAACCGTGCCAATACCTCCATGGTATATCAGAAGTTCTCCGACTATGCAGAGGGCGCGGCGGTGCAGGGAGAGCGGATCGAGGGAGATGCGCTGACCATCGAACTGAAGGCGAAGGATCCTTACAGCCCGGAGGGGATCCCCATGCAGGACCGTCTTCTGATGGAAAAGGGCGTGCTGCGGACGCTGCACGGCGGAGCGCGCTCCGGCTGGTATCTGGGCGTCCGGCCCACGGGCACATACAGGAGCATCGCGGTCCCCGTCGGAGAGACGCCGCTGGAGCAGCTGAAGGAAGGTCCCTGTCTGCACGTGGTCAGCTTTTCCGATTTCCAGATGAATGAGCTCACGGGCCATTTCGGCGGGGAGATCCGTCTCGCCTTTCTGTATGAGAACGGCACGGTGACGCCGCTGACGGGCGGTTCCGTCAACGGCAGTCTCATGGAGGTCCAGGAGCATATGACCTTCTCGAAGGAGCGGTACCGCAGCGCGGATTACGAGGGCCCCTTCGCGGTGCGCATCCAGGGCGTGAATGTAGCAGGAGCATAAAGCCGTCCCCCGCCGCCCCGGACTGGCCGGAAGCCCCGCCGCCCCCTGCAGCCCGCCGTGCAGTATATTCCTTTTCCGGACACGCTCGCGCTCGGAGAAAAGCGTAGCGGATGCTAGGCTCAGCGGCGTCCTATCGGACATGCTTCGCCTGAGGTGCGAAGCAGCTCTTGAACCGAGCGCTTTTCTAACGGTCCGGGAAAATGGAATATACTGCACGGCGGGCGGCAGGGGACGGCTGGGCTTCCGGCCGGTCCGGGGCGGCGGGGGTGTTTTACAGCACCTGGTGCAGCGCGAACTGCCTTCGGGCCGTGAACAGGGCGGCCAGTCCAAGGAGCGCGGAGAGGGGCAGGACCAGGGCCGCGTAGGGGATCCGGTCGGTCAGCATCACCGAGATCAGGGACGAAAACTGGAACTGCTGAATGGGGAAGAGCCCCAGCAGCCGGAAGAGCGGACTGCGCTCCGAAACGGAAGGCAGCAGCGGCGCGAACAGGAACAGGGCAGCGCACACAATGGCGGTCAGCGCGTTCCTGCTGACTGCGGAGATCGCCAGGACGGCGGCGGTGAGCAGAAAGAGCCCGCTGAGGATGAGCGCGCACTGCCAGGCCAGCAGTTCAGAGCAGGTGAGGTTCCGGCTGGTGTAGTATTGATATTCCATTTCGCAGAACAGGGTGCTGGCGTCCAGCCCGTCGGTCCCCATGCGCGAAAAGGCCAGCCCCAGCGGGATGGCCAGGGCCAGAGCGGCCAGTGCAAAGACGCTCGTAAAGACGGCGGCCAGCTTTGCCCGGACCGCCATTCCGCGGCCGCGCTTCGCGGTCAGGAGAATGCTCTCGGGGCCGCCGTATTCTCCGGCAAAAGCGGTAGAAGCGATGAGCACGGCCAGGACGGAGAGCCCCAACACGATCCGGACCAGCACACGGCTGATGCAGAGCCAGCCGGAGGTGTAGCCCACCTGTATGGCTTGGCCGCCGAACACGTCCCGAACGGTCTTCCCGTTCCAGCTTCCGTCGCTGTTGGCGAAGCGGAGATGGACGGCGGACTGCATGCTGTTGATGGAGATATGATCCACGCCTGTCTTCCAGAGATCCAGCTGGGCCTGCGTGGGCTTGAAATCCGCCAGCATCCGGGCCACCGTTTCGTCGGTGAGGGGGCCTTCATACCGGGCGGCCAGCTTTCTGCCGAAGGGCACGTTCACCGCCAGGAAGGAGGAAAGGCCGCCCCAGAACAGGAGCAGAAGGAGGGCGAGCCCGGCCCAGACCAGTTTGTTTTGCCATATTTTTTTCATTTCAAAAAAGAACAGTGTTTTCATCGATCATATCCTCCGTTTTTCGTTTGATCTGACAGAGATGCGTCTGTTTTTCCCGATTCAAAATAATAGAGGTACAGATCCTCCAGAGTCGGCATGACGGGGAGCGCGCCGGGAAGGGGGTCCTCTTCGGAGATCACCCGCAGGACCGCCGTTTTTCCGTCCTCGTTTTTCAGATTGCTCACTTTGAGGCGCCTGCTGATGGCGTCCGCTTTGGCCGCGTCCACACGGCATTCCCAGACCCGGCCGTTTAAGACGGCCGTGATCTGTTCGGGTTTTCCGAAGTGCAGGAACTGTCCGGCCTTGAACAGGATCACCTCGTCGGCGATGAATTCCACGTCCGAGACGATGTGTGTGGAGAGCAGGACGATGCTTTCCCGGGACCAGGCGCTGATCAGGTTGCGGAAGCGGATCCGTTCTTTGGGATCCAGCCCCGCGGTGGGCTCGTCCAGGATCAGGATCCCGGGGTCGTTGAGCATCGCCTGCGCGATCCCCAGACGCTGACGGATCCCGCCGGCATCCGGGCGCAGAAGGCCGCAGAGCAGGCGCATCAGCGTGGATTTCCCGGCTCCGTTTTCGCCCAGAAGGCCGTAGACGCCGTTGGTCAGCGTGAAGCTGACGTGATCCACGGCGGTGTGAGAACCGTAACGTCTCGTGAGATTTTGAATCTGAAGCTGCATGACTGACTCCTTTCATGGGAAGGACAGGGCGGTCCTGCCGGAGCGGATGCCCCTGCGGCGGCGCGTTCATCCGGCGCACCGATGCGGCGGGGCGTATACCCTTCTGCGGGAGCATCCGGGCTGGATCGGCGTACGGATCCGACGGGATATGCGATTTCCGGCCGGATAAAAAAACTCTCCCTGTCCGTTCCAGGGAGAGTATAAAAGGAGAAGTTCAACTTTTTATCAACTTTTTCAAAAAAAGTGAAATACCCCAGCCTCAGTCGGCGCGGCAGCTTTCCGGACAAGGTTTTTTCAGAGGAGGCGGAAAGCCGCGGTGGCGAGAGCGCCGTCCCCGGTGTTCTCCAGCTTCAGGAAACCGCCGTGGCGCTCGCAGAGCAGTCTGCAGATATAGAGGCCCAGGCCGAAATGCTTTCCGGCCGCCTTCTCCGCGGAAAAGTACGGCTCGTCCGCGCGCCGCAGCGCCTCCGGGGTAAAGCCCGGCCCGTCGTCCCCCGCAGTCAGCAGGAGAAAACCGTCCGCTTCGGAAAGGGTCAGGCCCACGGCGCTGCGGGCGAAGCGGGCGGCGTTGTCCAGCAGGTTGAGGCACACCTGGGAAACGAAATCGGCGTCCAGCTTCAGGACGCGGACGGCATCCGGGGCGCTCCCGGAAAGCCTGTTCTCAAAACGGAAGGATTTTTCCCGCTGTCCGCAGATGGTACGTCCGCTATCCTCCAGCCCGGCGGCCAGCGCTGCGGCTTCGACGGGACGGGGCAGGGGAGCGGTCTCTTCCAGCCGCTGCAGCCGGTGCATGCTGTCCGCGTAGTGCTCCAGCCGGGTCACCTGCCGCAGGATGGCCGCGGCGGCCTTTTGGACATCAGGCTCCGGCCTGGCCTCCAGCATTTCCCCGTGGCCCTTCAGCACGGTCAGCGGCGTGCGCAGATCGTGGGCGAAGGCGGCGTTTAAGCATTTGCGCTCCTCCAGCTGTCGGGACATGGTCAGATGGTTTTCCCAGAGGGCGGCCCGCATTTTTTCGAAGGAGGCGCAGAGCCTCCCCATTTCGTCGCCGGAGGGCCAGTCCACGTGAAAGTCCAGGTCGTCGGCCGAGATGCGGGCGGAGGCGTTCTGCAGAAGCCCCAGGGGCGTTTTCAGCTTTTTGCGGTAAAAGAGCAGGGCAGCGGCCAGGATGCACAGCGCGGACCAGACCGGCGCCAGCAGGGCGGGAAGAACCCTCAGCGCGGACAGGAGCCTTTCGTCCCGTTCGGAAAGTACGGGGATGTCCCGGCTGATGAGAATGCCCTCGCCGCCCAGACGGTTTCCGTCTTCATCGGTCAGGTAATAGCGTCCCCAGGAGGCCGGCTGGTTCTTTTCCCGGATCCGGGTATCCAGAAGGTCGCAGACCTGAAAGGTCAGGAAGATCAGCAACAGCGCCAGCAGGGTGAAGGCCGTGATATAGGAAACGATGCTCCTTCGCAGGGAAGGGCGTTTCAGAAACTGTTTTATGCGATCCATTTGTATCCGCACCCCCAGACGGTTTCGATGCAGGGTCTGTCCGTGAGAACGGCCAGCCGGGCGCGGATGCGGCGGATATGCTCTGCCACCACGCTGCTGTCCCCTTCGCTGTCATAGCCCCAGATCCGCTCATAGATCCGTTCCCGGTCAAAGATCTGCCCGGCGTTTTCCGAAAGCAGTTCGATGATGTCAAATTCCTTTTTCGCAAAGGATACGGTTTCCTCTCCCAGACTCACCGTGCGCTGGGCATAGTCGATGATCAGGCCGTCGGCGCATTTCAGGCGGGGACTGATCTGCCGTCTGGTTTCCCGGCGCAGATGGGCGAAGACCCTGGCCTCCAGCTCCGACAGGGAAAAGGGTTTGAGGATGTAGTCGTCGCCTCCGGCCATGAAGCCCTTCACCTTATCCGTGTCCTCGATCCGCGCCGTGAGGAACAGGATGGGACAGGAAACATGGCTGCGGATGCGGCGGCAGATCTCCAGCCCGTCCAGGTCCGGCAGGTTGATGTCCAGCAGGATCAGGTCGGGGCCGCGGGAGAGTGCGGACAGCGCGGCCGCCCCGTCCGCGGCGGTCAGCACTTCATACCCCTTTCCCTCGAAAAAAGAGGTCAGCATGTCCAGAATATCGGTTTCGTCGTCGACGATCAGCAGTTTTGTTTTCATGAGCTCCCCTGTCCCGGGCGGCCGCAGCCGTTCTGCCGCCGCGCGGGCTTTCGAACGGATGCGTGCGGTTCTATGCCGCATGGGCCGCTTTTGTTGTATTATTATAATGGGAAATCCGGAAAATGCAAATGAATTCGGAAAAGTGAATCATTTTCGGGATCCGGATCGTTATCATCTGTGAAAGGACGGAGGATAAGACACTTGGCGCGCGAGGATGAGCTGATCAGGAAAACCGCACAAGGAGACAGGAAAGCCATGGAAGAACTGATCGCCCTGTATTATCCCGCCCTGTTCCGGTACTGTCTCTGGCATACGCCGGATCGGGAGACGGCGCAGGATGCCGTGCAGGAAACCTTTCTGAAGGTGATCCGGTATTTCGGCTCCTACCGCCATCGGGGCGAGTTCCGCGCTTTTCTGTATCGGGTGGCGGCGAATACCTGCATCGATATGGCGAGGCGCAGGCGGCGGACGGAAACCGCGCTGGGAGAGGCAGAAGAGGAACCGGCGTATGTGGAGCCGGGATTTGCGCTGGCGGACAGCGATCTGGCGCTGACGGCGCTGGTGGCGGGGCTGAAGGAGGAGCAGCGGGAGGCGGTGCTCCTGCGCTACGGTCAGGATATGACGCTGAAGGAGACGGCGCGGACGCTGGGCGTGCCGGTGCGGACCGTTCAGTCCAGGCTGCGCAGGGCCCTGAAGGAGATCCGGAAGAAGTTGGAGCAGGAAGGAGCGTGAACGGGAAAAATGTTCGCAGGGAAGAGAAAGCGGCGGGACAGAGAACTGGAGGCGCGGCTCAGACGGTGCCTGGGCGCGGCGGGAAGAGAGACTGCGGCGGCGGAGAAACTGTTTGCCGCGGCGGGAGAGGAGCTGGAGAGGAGCGCGTGCAGAGGCCGGATCGGGTTTGAAGCCTTTCTGCGGCGCCTGATCCGGTACGACGGGCTGCGGATCTGGTTCTGTCAGGCGGCGATGCTGGCCGCGGGCTGTCTGCTGCTTGGCCTGTATTTCCGGGGCGCTTTCGGGGATTTCACGGCGCGGGGGACGGCCATGTATCTGAGCGCATTTTCCTCGCTGGCGGCGTTTTTGTCCTTTCCGCTGGCGGGCCGCAGAAGGAACGGCGGGATGCGGGAAACGGAGCAGGCGGCCCGGTTCGGCGGCGGCAGGCTGGCGGCCGCCCGGACGATCCTGACGGGCGCCGGTAACCTGGCAGCGCTGTGTATCGTATTCGCATTGCGTCTGGGAACGCGCGGGCTGCACGGCGGCGGGGCGGAGATCCTCGAGGCGGTCTGCAGCAATGGGGGTCTTGTCCTGTATCTGCTGATCCCGTTTTTGGGGAGCGGATGGTTGGGCGCATGGCTGGAACGGATCCTGCCGGAACGATGGCGTTCCCTGTGCCGGGGCTGTGTCCTTTTGGCGGCGCCGGGCGGGATCGCGCTTCTGGGCCGGTGTGCGCCGGAGTGCTTTGAGGGGACCTTTTCCGGCGGCTGGGCCTGTGTCTGTGCGGCTCTGTTCCTGCTCTATCTGGATCAGCTTCGCCGCCAGTGCCGGATGGCCTTAAGACCGGATCGGGCGGACATGGAGTGGGCCGTATGAGAAAAGGGCAGACGGATGAACGGAAGGGATCATTGGAAAGGGGAAAAAGAGATGGAACTGCAGATCGCTCAGGTTTCAAAGGAATTTCGGGATAAAAAGGCGGTGAATGGGGTGAGCCTTTCGCTGACGCCGGGGATATGGGGACTGCTGGGCGCCAACGGTTCGGGCAAGACCACGCTGATGCGGATCATAGCGGGCATCATGGAACCGACGGGCGGGGACGTGCTCTGCGACGGCATTCCCATTCGGACGCTGGGAGAGCGCTACCGGGACATATTCGGATATCTGCCGCAGGAATTCGGCTTTTACCCGGAGTTTTCGGTGAAGGATTATCTGGAATACATGGCGGCGCTGAAGGGGCTGGACAGGACGAAGACAAAGGAGCGGATCGATGCGCTGCTGGAGCAGCTGACCCTGCAGGATGTGCGGAAAAAGAAGATCAGCAGGCTGTCCGGGGGAATGAAGCGGCGGGTGGGCATCGCCCAGGCGCTTCTGAACGATCCGCGGATCCTGATCCTGGACGAGCCCACCAGCGGGCTGGACCCGGGAGAGCGGGTGCGCTTCCGGAACCTGATCTCGGAGTTTTCCATGGGGCGGATCGTGCTGATCTCCACCCACATCGTCCCTGATGTGGAGTACATCGCCGCCCGGAACGCCGTGATGAAGGACGGGAGGATCGTGGCCCAGGGGACCACGCAGGAGCTGGTGAAGCTGGTGGAGGGAAAGGTATGGAGCTGTTCGGTCCCGGCGCAGAAGCTGGCGGAATACGAACACAGCCTGCGCGTCGTGAACCTGAAATGCGGGGAGGGGGACCGGGCGGAGATCCGGTATCTGGCCGGGGAGGCGGCGGTCGCCGGTTCCGTCCCGGCGGAACCGCGGCTGGAGGATCTGTATCTGTGGCTGTTTCCGGAGGCCGGGCGGTAGAGCGCGGCGCTGTCGGACTGAGATTGGAGGAAAACATGAGACTTTTTTATCTGGAGATCAGGCGGGTGCTGACCACCCGGCTGACCTGGGGACTGCTGGCGGTATCTCTGCTTCTGTCCGTGGGGATGGGATACCTGCCGGTTACCTTTGTGAGCTATTCCTATCAGGCAGAGGACGGAAGCTGGACAGAGCTGAAAGGGCTGCGGGCGGTCCGTCACATGCAGTCGCTGCCGCAGGCGTCGCCCGGAGAGGTGACGCCGCAGCTGCTGAGAGAAGTCCTGGGAAACTGCCAGGATGTCCTGCGGACATACGGAAAGGAAAATATCTGGGCGCTTCCCAGGGAGGCATTTTGCGGGAAGGATATCATCCTGTATTCCTCTCTGCTCAGCAGAGTGAACGAGGCGGCCATGCGGCCGGACGGCACGGCGCCGGGCCTTCTGCATGTGACCGGTGAGCAGGCGGAGCAGTTCTATGATCTGTGCCGCACTAGACTGGAAAAACTGATGGCGCTGGAGCAGGCCGCGCATCCGGCGGCGGGAGAGCTGGCGCAGCGGATGTATGAAGAGGTGGGATTTCCGTTTTTTTATGAATACGGGCTGGGAAGCGATTCGATGGACTATCAGACGCTGCTCATTTTTCTGATCGCGTTTTTCTGTGTTTCCATCGCGGCGCCCGTGTTTTCCGCGGACTATCAGACCGGTGCGGACGATATCCAGCGGTGTGCGAAATACGGACGGATCCGGCTGGGCATATATAAGATCCTTTCCGCTCTGCTGATCTGCGGGACCGCGTTCCTGCTCTGTATGGGCGTGTTCCTGCTCGTCACGGACAGTCTGTTCGGCTGGAAAGGGCTGAAGAACAGCATGCAGGTCGTATATTCGGTATCCAGTCTGCTTCCCCTGAACCTGGGCGGGCTGCAGCTTGCGGTGGCGGCGGGGAGCTTTCTGTTTCTGCTTTCCCTGCTCAGCTTTACGCTGTTCTTATCCGCGAGGCTGAAAAATACCGTTTCTTCGCTGGCTATATCGCTGGTATTCTGTATGCTGCCGGTCATCCTGTCCGTCGCTCTGCCGGAGAGGGCCGCGGATCTGGCGGGATGCATCCTTCCGGGCGGCGGCATCGGCATTCAGAACAGTCTGCTCTATGAGCTGACGGATTTCCATTTCCTGCATTTCGGAGATGTTTCGTTCTGGAAGCCCTGGGTCATGCTGGCGGCCTCGGCGGCGGAGGCGCCGGTGTTCCTCGGGCTGGCGCTGCATGGGTACTGCAGGCGGCGGATGTGAGGCTATGCGGCGGGCGGCGGGAACAGCGGTGCCGGTGTTCCCCGGGCTGACGCTGCGCGGATCGCAGGCATCGGATGTGAGGCAGCACCCACGGCGGGATGCGGGTGCTGCGGACATCGGTCCTGAATACATGCGGGGGAGACGCCATAAAGCGGCAGGGAGGTGCCGTAAAGCGGCAAAAAAGACTATACATTCCGCCCCGCTGTGTGGTACAGTATTGGAGAGGGATACTCCACATAAGCGGGAAAAGGAAAACCAGATATGCTGTTTAACTCTTACATATTTGTTCTGTTATTTCTGCCGGCCTGTCTGGCGGGATATTACATGTTCCATCATATCGGGAAACACCGGCTGGCACAGTGCTATCTGCTTGCGATGTCGCTGTGGTTTTACGGATACTTTAATGTAAACTATCTGGCCGTTATCCTGTCAAGCATTGCGGTCAATTATGCGGTCTATCGGCTGCTGAAGAGAAATTTTGGGCAGAGGCTTCGAAAAGCGGTCTTTCTTCTGGCGGTCGCCTTTAATATCGGCATCCTGTTTTATTTTAAGTATTATGACTTTTTTATAGAGAATATCAATTCGCTGTTCCATGCGGACTTCCATCTGAAGGCCCTGCTCCTGCCGCTCGGGATCAGTTTTTTTACATTCCAGCAGCTGTCCTTTGTGATCGACGCCTATCGCGGGCAGGTCCCGGACTACGGGCCGCTGGAATATATGCTGTTCGTGACATATTTTCCGCAGCTGATCGCGGGGCCGATCGTTACCCATGACGAGCTGGTGCCGCAGTTTCAGGATCCGTCCAGATGGAGGATAGACTGGAAGAATTTCTGCTGCGGAGCGTATATTTTTGCGATGGGGATGGCAAAAAAGGTCCTCCTGGCGGATACGTTCGGAAGAGCGGTGAGCTGGGGCTTCGGGGATATCGGCAGCCTGAACAGCATCAATGCGTTTCTGGTCATGCTGTCATATACGTTTCAGATCTATTTCGATTTCAGCGGATACTGCGATATGGCGGTCGGGATCGGGAAGATGATGAACATCGACCTCCCGGTCAATTTCAATTCCCCGTATAAGGCATTGACGATCACGGAATTCTGGGATCGCTGGCATATCACGCTGACCCGGTTTTTCACAAAATATGTCTATATCCCGTTGGGCGGAAGCCGTAAGGGAAAATATCGGACATACCTGAATGTGATGATCGTGTTCCTGCTCAGCGGCATCTGGCATGGGGCAAATTGGACCTTCATCCTGTGGGGAGTCATTCACGGACTGTTCTCAGTGGTCACGAGGCACTTTGACAGGTTTTTCCGGAAACTGCCTCCGGCGGTCAGCTGGCTGCTCACGTTCGGCTTTATCAATGCGGCGTGGTTGTTTTTCCGGGCGGATACGATACACGATGCGCTCAGGATCGGAAAAAGGATCGTGCGGTTTGATCTTGGCGGCCTTTCCCCGGATCTGGCCGGGTGCTTCAGTCTGAAGGAATTTGCGCTGCCGATCGAGGCCGCGGCTGGGCTTTTGAACATGAGCGGCCTGAAGGCCGTTTATCCGAGCCTGCTCATGTTCGGATTCTTTGCGGCGGCGTTCTTTGCGGTTTTGCGCATGGACAATTCCTATGAGAAGATGCAGAGGTTCGTGCCGACGCCCGTAAGGTCGCTGATCACCGTATTTCTGATGCTGTGGTGCGTCTGTTCCTTCAGCGGCATCAGTACGTTTTTATATTTTAATTTCTGATGGAGAGCAAAACGATGGAACGTTGCAGGGATCGTTATAAGCGGTGGGCGGTGCGGACGGTTGTTCTGATGCTTTTGTGTATTGCGGCAGTGTGTGTCTCCACGGTGATCGTTGATCCGTTTTTTCATTACCATGCCCCGGCCGGGTGGATGAGCTATTACCTTCACAATCAGAGATATCAGAATGACGGCATACTGAAGCACTTTGATTATGACGCGATGATAACGGGGACCTCCATGACGGAGAATTTTAAGACATCGGAGATGGACGAGATCTTTGGCACGCATTCCGTGAAGACGTCTTTTTCAGGAGCATTTTATAAAGAGATCAGTGACAACATAAAAACCGCGGCAGCGTCGAACCCGGATCTGAAATGTGTCGTCAGGGGACTCGATTATGACGTTCTGCTGGAGGATAAGGATGTAGAAAGATACGAAGATTATCCGGACTATCTGTATGACGATATCCTGTGGAACGATATGTCCTATCTGCTGAACAAACAGGTGTTTTTTGAAACGTTGTGGGTCCTGGCCAAATCGGCCGCCGGAAAACCGAGCACCACATTTGACGAGTATTCTTCTTACGCGCAGCTGTACGAATTTGGAACAGAGGCCGTCGAGAACAATTATGCCCGGCCAACGCCCCGGGCCGATCGGGAGATCCCGCTGACGGAGGACGAGAGAGAACGGCTCAGGGCCAATATCGCACAAAATGTTATATCCGTGGCGGAACAGAATCCCGATATCACGTTTTATTGCTTTTTTACGCCGTACAGTATATACTACTGGGACTCTCTGCACCAGAACGGCACGCTGAAAAGACAGCTGGATGCCGAACGGACAGCCATCGAAATGATGCTCCCATATGAGAATATCAGACTGTATTCCTTTTTTGACGAGTTTGATATGATCTGTGATCTGGATAATTACAGGGACATCGGGCATTACAGCGGACAGATCAATTCGATGATCCTGGAATGGATGCATAATGGGGAACATCTGCTGACAGAGGAAAATTACGAGGAATACTGTGAAAAAACCAGAGATTTTTATCTGAACTATCATTATGACGCTTTGTTTGAGGAATAGCGGCGGGTGCATTTATCCTTAAACGTGAAGAGAAGAGCCGAGAAATCCCTGCAGGAGCCTGGATCGGAGCCTGCGGGGATTCTTTGTTCACCG
>CANRMT010000056.1 GCA_947631815.1 uncultured Eisenbergiella sp. | reverse complement strand
CTTCCGGAGACTTTGCGCATCGACGCGCTGGACGACTGCACGGTGTCGGCTTCGTTCGCGCCGGAGGATGTGACCGAGGAGAACGGGACGGTGTCTGTCCACATGACGGCATATACCTATGAGCTGTTCGACATGGTCGATATCGGCCGGATGAAAGTGGGCGACGTGCTGGTGATCAACGGTGAGGAAATGCCGGTGGAGTCGGTGGAGCGCAACGATCTGGGGCTGGTGACGGTCAACGGCGGCTTCGAGATGGGCGGCCGTTTTCGGCTCCCCGCAGCGATGCTGCCATTATCTCTGCGGTGGTGAAGCGGACGGCCGCATCCCGTGACGCCCGCATCATGGAGGAAGACATGCATTACAGAATAGCGGTCTGCGACGATTCGGATGCGGACAGACAGTATATCGCCGCTCTGGCGGCCAGGTGGGCCGAGGGCGCGGGGCATACGGTGCAGATCACCGCGTTTTCCTCCGCCGAGGAGTTCCTGTTCCGTTATGCGGAGAAAAGCGATTACGATATCCTGCTTCTGGATATCGAGATGGGAGAGATGGACGGCGTGACGATGGCGAAGAAGCTGCGCCGGGAAAACGACGCCGTTCAGATCGTTTTCATCACCGGCTATTCCGATTATATTTCCGAAGGCTATGAGGTGGCGGCGCTGCACTATCTGATGAAGCCGGTCCGGGAAGAAAAGCTCCGCGCCGTCCTGGACCGTGCGGCCGAAAAGCTGTCCCGGAACGAAAAGGTCCTGTACTTTGAGACAGGCGGGGAGATGGTGCGAGTGCCGGTCCGCCAGATCCGGTATGCGGAGGTGTTCGGCAACTACGTGACGATCCATGCCCGGACCGACATCACCGTGAAGATGACTCTGGGCGAGCTGGAAAAGCGGCTTGACGGGCGGTTTTACCGGGTGGGCCGTTCCGCCATCGTCGACCTGACGCGGATCAGCCGCGTGACCCGGACGGAGATCCGGCTGAACGACGGGACCGCCGTCCCGCTTCCCAGAGGCGCGTACGACGGGGTCAACCGGGCGATCATCGATATGGGGTGAAGCGGATGGGATTTTTTTCCAGAAAAATGGACAGACAGATCGCGTCCTATCAGCAGGAGCTGATCGAGACGCACTATCGGGAGGTGGACAATATGTACCGCCAGATCCGGGGCTGGCGGCACGATTACCGCAACCATATCCAGACGATGAAGGCGTACGCGGCCGCCGGAGACTGGGAGGCCATCCGCCACTATCTGGACCTTCTGGACGAGGATCTGACCACCGTCGATACGGTGATCAAGACCGGCAATCCCATGACCGACGCCATCCTGAATTCCAAGATCTCGCTCGCGAAGTCGAAGGAGATCCGGGTCGTGGCCGACGCGCATATCCCCGTCCGGCTGAAATCCTCGGAGATCGATCTGTGCTGCATCCTCGGCAATCTTTTTGACAACGCGATCGAAGCCAGCGTGAAGCTGCCCAGGGAGGAGCGCGTGATCCGCGTGTATATGGATATGCGCGGCACACAGCTCTACATTTCCTTCACCAACTTCACCGCCGGGAAGAAAATGAAAAAAGAAGGGAAGCGGTTCCGCAGCACCAAGGGAGAGGGTCACGGCCTCGGGATGGTCCGCATCGACGCCATCGTGGAACGGCTGGAGGGCTATATCAGCCGCAACAGCGAGGACGGCGCGTTTACCACCGAGATCCTGCTCCCGCAGGTATAGGAGACTGCAGTTCATCCCCCAGAAATGACGGTTCGTCCCCGGAATGCTCCGGGGACGAATTTTTATGGTACGTTAGGCTCAGGAGGTGAGAAAAAATGTCTGAAAAAACAAAACCGAAATACGGCGTCGCATCCAATGTCTGGTGGATGGGAAGGATCGCCTGGAAAACGTCGAAGCGGGTCCTTCTGTTCTGCGTGCTGACCGCGGCGCTGGAGATCCTGTACAATCTGGCGCAGCTCTATATCGCGCCGGAGATCCTGCGCCGCGTGGAAAGCCATGCCGCCCTGCCCTCCCTGCTGGGGACGATCCTGTTCTTTACCGTCCTTCTGTTCCTGACGCTGGGCACAAAGAGTTATATCGGGGAGAACGCGATGTACCCGCGGGTGGATGTGCGTGCGGTGATCATTGGATGGATCGGCTATAAGTGCAATACCACGTCCTATCCCAATACGCTGGACGCGGCGTTCATCAAGCTGCGGGAGAAAGCGCATCTGGCCTGCGAGGGCAACGACCAGGCGACGGAGGCGGTCTGGCAGACGCTCACGCTGCTGCTCCAGAATGTCGGCGGCTTTCTGATCTACCTGACGATCCTGTCCCATCTGGACCCGGTGCTGATGGCCGTGGTCATCGTTACCTGCGTCACCGGTTTTCTGGTATCCCGGTATGCCAGCCGCTGGAAGTTCGCCCACCGGGAGGCCGGAGAGATCTATTACGCGAAAAAAAGGTATATCCGTGCCAAGGCGGAATCGGTGGAGCTGGCAAAGGATATCCGCATTTTCGGTCTGCAGAACTGGATGAACGATCTGATGAAAAGCGTCCATGACGCATACCTGGACTATCGGCTGAAGGAGGAGCGCATCTGCCTGCTGGCGGATCTGACGGAGGCCGTCATGACGGCGGCCCGCAACGGGATCGCCTATGTTTATCTGATCCGCATGGCGCTCCGGGAGGGTCTCGGCGTGCCGGAATTTCTCCTGTATTTCACGGCGGTCACGACCTTTACGGTCTGGGTCATGGGGATCCTGCAGCAGGCGGTAAAGCTGTATGAGCAGAGCCTGGACATCTCCTGCGTCCGGGAATTCCTGGAATATCCGGAGCCTTTTCGCTTCGAGGGAGGAAAAGCGATCCCCGCCGCGGACGGATATGAGCTGAAGCTGGAGCGGGTGTCGTTCCGCTATCCCGGCGCGCAGGAGGATATCATCCGCGGCCTGGATCTGACCGTGCATCCCGGAGAGAAGCTGGCTGTGGTCGGCTTAAACGGCGCCGGGAAGACCACGCTGGTCCGACTCCTCTGCGGCCTGTTCGATCCCACGCAGGGGCGGGTGCTGCTCAACGGCACCGATATCCGGGATTTCAACCGCCGGGAATATTACAGGCTTTTCGGCGCCGTATTTCAGGAATTTTCGATCCTGGACACGACGGTGGCCGAGAATATCGCCCAGACAACCCGGGACATCGACTATGAAAGGGTCCGGGACTGCATCGAAAAAGCGGGACTTTCCAAAACGGTGGACGAGCTGCCCGCGGGCCTTAATACCCATGTGGGACGGGATGTCTATCTGGACGGCGTTCTCTTTTCCGGCGGTCAGACTCAGCGGCTGATGCTGGCGCGGGCGCTGTATAAGGACGCTCCCGTTCTGGTGCTGGATGAGCCCACCGCCGCGCTGGATCCCATTGCGGAAAACGATATCTACAGAAAATATGACGAGATGACGGCGGGAAGGACCTCCGTGTTCATTTCCCACCGGCTGGCCTCCACCCGGTTCTGCGACCGGATCATCTTTATCGAGGACGGCCGCATCGCGGAGGAGGGCACGCATGAGAGCCTGCTGGCCCTGGACGGGGCATACGCGAAGCTGTTCGAGGTCCAGAGCCGCTATTATCGGGAGGGAAAGGAGTTCTGACGATGGAAAAGAAAAATACGATGCGCCATGCGCTTTCCGTGCATCTGCGGGGCGCGCGGATGCTTGGCGGGGTGAGCCCCAGGTTTTTTCCGGTCCTGACGTTCTGTGCCGTCGCCGATGCCCTGACGCCCTATGTGACGGTATTCTTTTCGGCACAGATCCTGAAGGAGCTGGCACTGTCGCGCCGCGCGGACGTGCTGTGGCAGTGGATCGCCGCCGGTGTGCTGTGTACCGCCCTGCTGGCGATGCTGAAATCCTTCCTGTACCAGCGGAAGGGAACGCTGCTGGACGATCTGTACGGACGGAAGGAGATCATCTTTGTGCGGAAGATGTTTTCGCTGGATTATGCCGATCTGGACCGGCAGGAGAACCGGGATCTGCGGGAACAGATCAGGCAGAATGAAAACTGGTCGAGCTGGGGCCTGATGTGCATTCCGCCGGTCTATGAGATCGGTCTGAAGGGCGTCACCGGGATCCTGAGCGGCATCGCCCTGACGGTGAGCCTGTTCACGACGCCCGTCCCGGAGACCGCCGGGCGCTTCGTCCTCCTGAACAGCCCCATATTTCTTCTTGTGCTGGCGGCGGTCATCGTGCTGGTCAGCCTGGCCGCCGGCGTCTGCAGCGGAAAGGCCATCTCTTACTGGAGCAGCGCCGCGGAAGAGGCCACCCTGGGCAACCGCCTGTTCGGCTTCTTCGGGTTCATCGGTCTGAAAAAGGGCCGCGGTGCCGACATCCGGATGTATGACCAGCAGAATCTGGTCAGCGCCTATTGGGACAAAAACAGGGCCTTTGGAGCCGACGGCCTCCTGGCGAAGCGGGCGAGAGGGCCGATCGGGATCTTCAGCGGCCTGGGGAACGGCATCACGGTGGTGACCACCGGCTTCGTGTATGTCTTCACCTGTCTGAAGGCCTGGGCGGGCGCCTTTGATGTGGGCAGCGTTACCCAGTATGTGGGCGCCGTGACCGCCATGACGGAGAGCCTCTTCGAACTGACCTACCTGTTCGGGTATCTGCGGACGAATGCGGGCTATCTGGATACCACCTTCCGGCTCCTGGATATCCCCAACGCCATGTATCAGGGAAGCCTGACCACGGAAAAGCGCTCCGACCGGCAGTACGAGGTGGAGTTTCGGAACGTCTCATTCCGCTATCCGGGCGCCGAGACCTGGGCGCTGAAAAATGTCAGCATGAAGTTCCAGGTGGGGCGGCGTCTGGCGATCGTGGGAGAGAACGGCAGCGGCAAGACCACCTTTATCAAGCTGCTGTGCCGTCTGTACGATCCCCAGGAGGGTCAGATTCTGCTGAACGGCATCGATATCCGCAAGTACGATTACCGCGACTATATGGACATCTTTTCCATCGTGTTCCAGGACTTTCAGCTGATCTCTCAGCCGTTGGGCGCCAATGTGGCGGGCAGCGCGTCGTATGATGAGGCGAGGGTGCGAAGGGCCCTGCAGGATGCCGGGTTCGGCGACCGTCTGGAGACCATGCCGGATGGGCTGAACACCCAGCTGTACAGGGATTTCACGGAGGACGGCGTGGAGATCTCCGGCGGCGAGGCGCAGAAGATCGCCATCGCCCGGGCACTTTACAAGAACGCGCCGTTCATCATCCTGGACGAGCCCACCGCGGCGCTGGATCCCATCGCGGAGGCGGAGATCTACAGCAAATTCAACGAGATCTCCGGCGACAGGACCGCCATCTATATTTCTCATCGCCTGTCTTCCTGCAAGTTCTGTGACGAGATCGCCGTGTTCCACGAGGGCCGCATCGTCCAGCGGGGCAGCCACGACGAGTTGGCCGCGGACGAGGGCGGCAAATATCACGAGCTCTGGCAGGCGCAGGCACAGTATTATACGGGGTGAGGCGGCCGAAAACAGCCAGGCGGCCGGAACGGGAATGATAGTTTCCTGTTTCGGCGTCTGGCTGCTTTGAGCCCGGCGCGGGCAGTTTTATCCTGAATACCCGATCCTGAAATAATCCAGGTACGCCTTGTACCGGTCCTGTGCCGTCAGGCAGGTGTCCGTCAGATAGCCCTTTTCACGATCCCATTCCCGGAGGCCCCTGTAGTAAAACAGCTTCAGGCTGTCCTCGAGGATGAACGGAACGATATCGTATTTCAGACATTCTTTGAACATGATCAGCCTGCCCACGCGGCCGTTGCCGTCCTGGAACGGATGAATCCGCTCGAATCTCACATGAAAGGACAAAATGTCTTCCAGCGTTTTTGTTTCCCCGGCATGATACTCTGCCAGCAGCGCTTTCATATCGCGGGCGGTGTCCTCCGGAAGGGAGGTTTCCATTCCGCCGACTTCATTCGGCATTCTCTTGTAGTCGCCGACGGCGAACCAGTCCTTTCGGGAATCGCTGGTCCCGTTTTTCAGGATCAGATGCAGTTCCTTGATAAATTTTTCTGTCAGCGGCGCTTTTGCGCTGTCAATGATCCTGTCAATACAGCGGAAATGGTTTGCGGTTTCGATCACGTCATCCACATTTACCGCCTCATTTTCCACTCCGATGGTGTTGGTCTCAAATATATATCTGGTCTGCTCATGCGTCAGGCGGCTGCCTTCGATATGGTTTGAATTGTAAGTCAGTTCGATCTGCGTCTTGTGGTAAATGCCTCCGGAATATCCGCTGGCCTTCTGCTCCCGCAAAATGTCCAGCAGGGTGGGCGCCTGCTTTTCCTTTTGATTGGAACGCTCCGGTTTTTTCGCGTTTTCAGGGATGTTCCAGGTCTTACCGGTGAGAAACGCTCCCGGAACGCGCCCGTGCGCACAGTAATTTCTCACGCTGCGTTCGGACACCTTCCATATTTTTGCCGTTTCAGCGGCGGAAAGATACCGCATCTGTTTTCCTCTCCTTTCCCGTAAAACTGATCCGATGTTGTTCAAAAACAGTATAACATATTATCGGCAAAAATCCATAGAATATATTCGCAAATTCTCAGGATTTTTGCCGATGTCGGAAATCATATTCAGGAAAAGGGAGGAACCGCGCTCACGCCCGGCTCATCTTGTTGAGCAGCTCGATCTTCATGTCGTAGAGCTTCTGGGAAAGGTCCACATAGACGTTGTGCGGGTTCACCAGACGTCTGGTCTCATCCCACAGCGTGTCCAGCTCCGCGGAGCAGTATTCCCGGATGTCCATGACCTTCGGGGAATGGTAGATGCATTCTCCCTTCCGGAAGACCGGGACCATCATCTCGCGCATCCGATAGGAGCCGGGCTCCAGACGGGTCTTTTTCCAGGGCTCGTTGGGATCGAAGAGCACCAGCGGCCCGTTTTCGTCGAAGGTTTCGCCCACCAGACAGATGAGATCCGCCTTGATCTTCCCCGTGTCCGCGTCGTAGATGCGGTAGATCGTCTTGTTGCCGGGGTTGGTGACCTTTTCGCTGTTTTCGGAGAGCTTGATCTTGGGAATGAACTCGCCCGTTTTGCTGTCCGCGATGGCCGCCAGCTTATAGACGCCGCCGAAGGAAGGCCAGTCCTTGCTGGTGATCAGATGCGTGCCCACGCCCCAGGAGGTGATCTTGCAGCCCTGTACCTTCAGGCTGTCGATGAGGTTCTCGTCCAGATCGTTGGAGGCGGAGATCACCGCGTCCGGGAACCCGGCCGCGTCCAGCATGGCCCGGGCCTTCTTGGACAGATAGGCCAGGTCGCCGCTGTCTAAGCGGATGCCGTAGAAGGTCAGCGGGATGCCGGAATTGCGCATCTCGGTGAACACCCGGATGGCGTTGGGAACGCCGGAACGCAGGGTGTCGTAGGTGTCCACCAGCAGGATGCAGGCGGAGGGGTACATCTCGGCATAGGTCTTAAAGGCCGTGTATTCGTCCGGGAAGCTCATGATCCAGCTGTGGGCGTGAGTGCCCTTCACCGGCACATCGAACAGCCGTCCGGCCAGCACGTTGCTGGTGCCGATACAGCCGCCGATCATGGCCGCGCGTGCGCCGTAGGTGCCCGCATCCGGACCCTGCGCGCGGCGCAGGCCGAACTCCATGATGCCGTCTCCGCGGGCCGCATAGCAGACCCGGGAGGTCTTGGTGGCGATCAGGCTCTGATGGTTGATGATGTTCAGGATGGCGGTCTCCACCAGCTGCGCCTCCATGATGGGCGCGACGACCTTGATCATCGGTTCCCTGGGGAACATGACGCTGCCCTCGGGGATCGCGTAGATATCGCCGGAGAACCGGAAGGTCTTCAGATATTCCAGAAAATCCTCCGCGAAAATGCCCAGACTTCTCAGATAGTCCAGGTCTTCCTCCGAAAAGTGCAGGTTGTTGATGTATTCGATCACCTGTTCCAGTCCCGCGCAGATGGCATAGCCGGAATGCATGGGATTGCTCCGGTAGAACGCGTCGAAGATCACCGTCTCGTTGCGGTCCTTGTTCTTGAAATAGCCCTGCATCATGGTCAACTCGTACAGGTCTGTCATCAGAGTCAGATTTTGTTCACCCATGTGAAACGCCTCCTGTTTTATGCGGCCTTGTTCTTATCGGAGAGCGTCAGCAGGACAAACCCGATGAAGAACAGCACGATCAGCGACAGCACGCCGTATTTGGAGCTGTGCAGGAAAAACGCGCAGGCCGAAATGATCAGCGGACCCAGAAAGTCCGCAAATTTTCCGAAGATATCGAAAAAGCCGAAATATTCGCTGGATTCCTCCTTGGGGATCAGCTTCCCGAAATGAGAGCGGGACAGGGCCTGGATGCCGCCCTGACAGATCCCGACGCAGA
The DNA here is from genome assembly GCA_947631815.1 of uncultured Eisenbergiella sp. GTDB lineage: Bacteria > Bacillota > Clostridia > Lachnospirales > Lachnospiraceae > Gallintestinimicrobium. Next base: position 9,186 of record CANRMT010000056.1, on the reverse strand, counting down.
CCGAGAGGATCCAGAACTCCAGCTCCGTATCCAGCCCGTAGCCGACGACGCAGATGCCCATGTAGATGAGGATGAAAATGCGGATCATGCACATGGTGCCGTATTTCTTCGCGAGGGCGCCGCTGGCGATGGAGCAGGGGAAGGCGACGAACTGCGTGAGCAGGAGCGCCAGCACCATGGCGTTGGAGTCGATGCCCACCTCGCCGCCGTAGGAGGTCGCCATGGAAATGATGGTGTATACGCCGTCGATATAACAGAAATAGCCCAGGATGAAGAACAGCAGTTTTTTGTCTTTCCGCATCTTTTTGAAGGTCCCGGCGAGGCGGCGGAAGGCGTCTGAGACCACGTGAGGCTGTCTGGGCAGGGAATACTGCTGATGCACGTTCCGGTAGAGGGGGACGGACATGACCGCCCACCAGATCATGGTGATGACGAAGGAGATCCGGGTGGCCGTCGCCATGGGAAGCCCCAGCGCGTCACAGTTGAGGATCAAAAGCAGTCCGGCTATGAAGGGAATGCAGCTGCCGATATAGCCGAAGGCGTAGCCGTAGGTGGAGACCCGGTCCATACGGTCATCCGTGGTGACATCTATGAGCATGGCGTCGTAAAAAACGTTGCACGCCGAATAGCCGATGCGGGAAAGGATGAAAAAGACGAGGAAGGAAAGCCAGCCGGGCGCGAAGGTGAACAGCACGCCGCCTGCTATGGCCAGAGCAAAGAAGACGGTAAAGATCTTCTTTTTCATATTCTCATAGTCCGCGATGGCTCCCAGAACCGGGGAAAGGACCGCGAGGATCAGCACGGAGATGCTGGTGGCGCTGCCCCACACAGATGTGGCGGTGGCGCTGTCCAGCCCGGCGCCCTCCGCCAGACTGCGGAAGTAGATGGGAATGGTGGCGGTGACGATCATGATGAAGGCGGAATTCGCCACGTCATACAGGATCCAGCTTTTTTCCGGCTTTGTCAGTCGGCTGTTCTGATCAGTATCTTTCATAGGGCCCTCCTTTCGCTTTTGCAGCTGGTATTATTTTACTTCATTTTCGGGGGATATGCAATGCCGGTTTTCAGGAGCATGGCTTTCGTTTCTGCGGACGCGCGGTCCGCGTTTTCTGCGCAGACCTGCGTTCTTTTGGGGGCGGGGATTTGGCCTTTGCAGGCGTGCATTCCATGTTTTTCGGTGCGCATGGCCCCGTCACTTCCCGTTCTGCTCCTGCCGCACCTTTTCCACCTTGGGATACAGGATCCGCTGCGTGTGGTACAGGCTATAGTGCCCGGAAAGCATATAGCTGATGGAGATGGCGATCAGATAGTAAGGAGCGTGGGTGAAGCCGAACAGCTCGAAGCCGATCAGCAGGGCCGTGACCGGGCAGTTGGTGACGCCGCAGAAGACGGAAACTATGCCGATGGCCGCGCACAGCGGGATGTTGATCCCGAACAGGGAGCCGAACAGCGCGCCGAAGGCCGCGCCAGTGAAAAAGGAGGGCACGATCTCGCCGCCCTTGAAGCCCGCGCCGATGGTGACGGCCGTGAACAGGACCCAGCAGAACAGGATGCTGATCAGGCCCACGGCCAGTCCCACCAGCGTGGACAGCAGAAGCCAGCGCAGGAACTGATTGAAATTATCCCCGCATCATTGGAGGAGCAGTTTTTTGTCGAAGCGCATAAAGGGTTCCTCTTTCGTTCTCCGGCCATGGGAAGCGGTCATGTGCGTGTCTGTGCTTCAGGAGCCTGTACGGTCGGGGCGTATCTGGGGGCTGTCCCTGGAAGCGCACGCCTGTTCCGAACCCCGGCGGACGGAGCTGCCTATCTGGTCTGAAACAGCTCCCCGAGGAGCTTCATCATCTGTTCCAGATCGATGGGCTTTGCCAGATGGCCGTTCATGCCCGCCTCCAGGGCCCGGTCCCGGTCCTCCTCAAAGGCGTTGGCAGTCATGGCGATGATGGGAAGGCTGGCCAGCGCGGGATCCTCCATGGCGCGGATGGCGCGGGTGGCGGCGTAGCCGTCCATAATGGGCATCTGGATGTCCATCAGGATCAGGTTGTAGTACCCCGGCCCGGCCTGGAGGATCATGTCGCAGGCCTGCTGGCCGTTTTCGGCGCATTCCACCAGGAAACCGGCCTCCTGAAGGAGCTCGGAGGCGATCTCCCGGTTGAGCTCATTGTCTTCGGTGATGAGGATGCGCTTGCCCAAAAAGCCGACCTTCCGGGGCAGTGCGCTGGCCTTCACGGGGGTCTCATCCCCGGCCCGGCCCAGACTGCGCTCCAGGGTGTGATGGAGATCGGAGGCGAAGAGCGGTTTGCTGATGAAGCCGGTGACGCCCGCCAGCCGGGCCTCCTCTTCGATATCCGACCAGTCATAAGCGGACATGAGGATGATGGGGGAATCCGCGCCCACGATCTGCCGGATCGCCCGGACGGTCTCGATGCCGCTCAGCTCGGGCATGGACCAGTCCACGATGTAGACCTCAAAGGGATCGGAAAGCTCCACGGCTTCCGCGGTGCGCGCGATGGCTTCCCGGCCCGACGGGGCCCATTCCGCCCGCATACCGATCTGTCGGAGCATCTTGGACACGCTCTGACAGCAGACCATGTCGTCGTCCACCACCAGGCCCCGGAAACCGCTCAGCTCCGCGATGGGGGCCATTTCATGGTGCGCGGCGCAGAAGCGCAGCTCCAGATTCACGGTGAAGGTGCTGCCCTTTCCGGGCTCGCTCTCCACACGGATGGAACCGCCCATCATGTCCACGATGTTTTTCGTGATGGCCATGCCCAGGCCGGTGCCCTGAATGCCGCTGACCGTGGAGGTTTGCTCCCGGGTGAAGGGATCGAACACGGTCTTGGCGAACTCCGGGCTCATGCCGATGCCGGTATCGCTGACCTGAAATTCGTACATGCCCCGTCCTCTGGAGCGCGAGGGCTTTTGGGTGACCCGGATCGCCACCGTGCCTCCGGCAGGGGTGAACTTGATGGCGTTGGAGGTCAGGTTCAGCAGGACCTGATTCAGCCGCAGCTTGTCGCAGTAGATCTCCTCGTCCGTCACGTCTACGGTGTCGATGAACAGCTCCATGCGCTTGGCGTGGATATCGGACTGAATGATGTTGCGCAGGCCCTGCAGGATCTCGGCCAGGTTTTCCGGCCTTTCATTGATAGAGACCTTGCCCGATTCGATGCGGCTCATGTCCAGCACATCGTTGATGAGGGAAAGCAGATGATTGGACGCCTGGGCGATCTTGGAAAGATAGTCCTGCGCGCGTTCCCGGTTGTCCAGATGTGTGGTGGTCAGGGCCGTATAGCCGATGATGGCGTTCATGGGGGTGCGGATGTCATGGGACATATTGTTGAGGAAGGTGGTCTTGGCCCGGTTGGCGGCATCCGCCGCCTGCAGGGCGTGGGTCAGCTCCTCGGTCTTTTGCTGCAGCTTGGCGGTGGCCTGAGCGATCTTTTCTTTTAACTGCCGCTGGTTGCGGGTGCGCACCGCCAGCATGGCGAGCGCGAAGAGAAGCAGCAGCAGGAGGAAGACGGCCAGCACGCTGTAGCCCGGATTGCGGTACAGAAAGGCGGTCAGACTGACATTGTCCTCCCGTTCGGCGTCGATCTCCCGGGCTATGACGGCATCCAGCTTTGCGTCGCTGAAGCTGTCCGCTCCTTTGTCCAGCAGAGAGAGCAGATAGCGTCCGCCGGGGACGGCGCTGCCGACGGCGTAGGAAAGAGAGGTCTCCCGGAAGGCCACGGAGGACAGCTTATTGCGGACATCCTGCTGGACATAGTGCTGTGCGGTGTAGGAATAGAGAATGGTGGCGTCGGCCTGTCCGTCCAGCACCGCCTGAACGCAGTCCTGGGTGGTGGGGAAGCGGATCAGCTGATCCTCGGAATAACGGCTGGCGATCAGGCTGTCCAGAGCGTCGGCCCGCTCCGTCACTGCCAGGCGGTTTATCGTTCCGCTGAAGCCGTCCAGAGTCAGGCGGGCAAAATTGGTGTTGAAATAGGGGACGGTGATCTTGTAGCCTTCCTCCTCCGCCTGGTAATAATCTCCGGCGAAATCCAGGACCACGTCCGCGTCTCCCGCCGCACGCAGGGCATAATATTCGTTCCGGTCCTTCACCGGAATGAACTCATAGAGAAGTCCTAGATCCCCGGCCAGCTCCTCAAAAATGGAGGGGAGAATGCCCTTGGCCTGACCGTCCCGGAAGTAGCCGTAGGGGATCCGTTCGGGGTTGAAAAGCACCTTCAGCGGGACGCCGGAGGCCCGGTGCTCTTCCAGAAAGGCCCTTTCCCCGGCGTTCATGATGACGGAACCGTCCTGGTCGGTGGCGTAATATTTCTCGTGCAGGGTATCGCGCCAGTTGGGATCGTGGAGATCCATCTCATTGATGGCGGCATTGATCCGGGCCATCAGATCCGGGCGGTCTTTGCGGGTACAGATGTAAAAGGGGCTGGCGTCGAAGGATTCCAGCAGCCATTCGTTTTCCAGAAGCCGCAGGCTTCCGGTCACGGCGGCATCCACCTGACCGTCCTGAAGGGCGGCGGAGAGCTCGGCCTGTTCCGCAAAATAAACCGGCCGGAAGGTGAAGCCGTGATCCGCCGCGAAGCGTTCAAAGTTGGCGTTCTTGGAGTTGCCCTCCAGCATGCCGACGGTGATGCCGTCGTAGGTGCCATAGTCGCCCTCTACGATATCCTGGTTCCCGCTCTTCACGGTGAGGATGGTGGAGTTGACGCCGATGGACTGATCGGAAAACAGAAATTCCGCTTCCCGCTCCGACGTCCTGGAAACGGAGGTGACGATGTCCACATCGCCGCTTCGCAGCATATCCAGGGAGCTGGCGTAGGAGCCGTCATAGCCGATATATTCATAGGACCAGCCTGCATGGATCGCCAGCCGCTGAAGAAATTCATAGCCGTAGCCGCTCCTGCGGCCATTCTCATCGATCACATGATAGCCGGAGAAAGCGAAAAAACCGACCCGGAGGATCTCCGGCTGTTCCTTGGCCGGACCGGCGGCGTATACGGTGAGATGGGTCGTCGTCAGCAGCATCGCGGTCAGCGCGAAGCACAGCAGGCGTATTTTCTTCATGTGATTTCCTCCCTCATGGTCTGGTTCGTCGGTCTGAATATGGAGATTATAACATGTTTCTGTTCCGCCGTGGGGAAATTTTTGAAATTTTATGTGATTTCTCTGACAAGTTCCTCCGGCCAGAGCCGCCCGGCAGAAAGCGCCGCTGCCCGTGCCCATTCCATTTTCCCGGACCGTTAGAAAAACGCCGGTTCTTAGCGAAGCAAGTCCGACAGGACGCCGCTGAGCTTAGAACCGCTGCGTTTTTCTCGAGCGCGAGCGTGTCCGGAAAAGGAATGGGCACGGGCAGCGGCGCTTTCTGCCGGGCGGCTCTGGCCGGAGGAACTCGGCAGGGACACAAAAAGGCCGCCGCCCAGTCGGATCTCTCCGGTTGGACGACAGCCTTTTATTTGGTCATGCTACAGTTTTATCGGATGGCTGATCATACAGACCGATAAATTATTCCGCGAAGAACGCGTTCACCTGCTCCTGCGCCGCAGCGATGTAATCGTCCAAGCCGAGGCTGCGAAGCTCCGCCAGCATCTTCGGAACGACTTCCGCAGGATCGGAAGCGCCGCTCAGAAGGTCGGTGGTGTACTTGCCGTAGGCGGTGTTCAGGGTCGCCTGCATATCCTCAAGTCCTTCGGTATCCATCATGAAGCCCAGGCAAGGAGAGCTCATCGCGCTCTCGTTCTGCTCACGGACCTCATCCCACTGGCTCTCAGCGCCCTCTTCGTCGGGCAGGATGAAGAACGTGCCCTGCTGGTAAGAAGGCCATGCCCAGCCGATGTCGTTGACCTTGATGGTGGTGTGCTCGTCATCTACATACTCGAAGCCCACGCCCTCAGGTCCCTTCGCGCACATGGTGCGGAAGTAAGGATCGGTGTTCATCAGCTGCAGAACCTTCAGCGCCTCTTCCTTATAATTGGAGTTGGCGGAGACGATGTTCAGGGAGCCCTGAATGGTGGAGGTGGTGTACAGAGGGCCGTTGATCGGAGGCGTCAGAACGTACTCGTCGATCTTGGCGTTGGCCGCCCAGCCCTTCGCGGCGGCGGGCCAGCCCTGCGCGTTCAGGAAGGTCGCGTTGGTGTGGCCGGAGCCGGTCTCATCGATAACGTTCGCATCGGGATTGGTGATGCCGTCCACATACCAGGCATGCACATAATCCAACTGCTCCAGAATGTCGTCCTGCTCAAAGGTGCAGACCACGGTACGGGAGTCGTCATGGACATCCACGCCGATCAGGCCGCCCAGGCCGGAACCCAGGTTGTCATAGTTGTTGAAGAAGCCGTTCCAAGGATCGCTTCTCATCGCCATATGCGGATAGAAGGCAGCGCCCTCGCCTTCCTTGATGGTGCGGAAGACCTTGTCCAGATCCGCGAACGTGGTCACGGTGGACATATCCAGGTTGTACTTGTCAACATACATCTTGTCGATGCCCCAGTACTGGGTCATGGACGAATCCTTGTAAGTAGGCACCGCATAGATCTGGCCCTTTACGCGGACAGCATCCCACAGATCTTCGGGAACGAAGCTCCACAGTTCGGGAGAAGCGGTGGGCAGCAGGTCGGTGATGTCGGCCACAGCGCCCAGCGTCACGTACTTGTTGTAGTTGCCGCCGTCCACGAACATCAGATCGAAATACTCACCGGTGTTGACGATGGTGTTGAAGCGGTCGCCTGCTTCACCCCAGCCGGCTACGTTCACATCGATCCTGACGCCGATCTTCTCTTCGGTGTAATCGGAGATCGTGGAGATCATCTCGTCCCAGTTGTCGGGTTCGGTACCGCCGATGACCCACCAGATCAGGGTCGGGACTTCGCCGTTGCTTGCGGACGCCTGTTCCGTATCCGCCTTGGATTCTTCCGCAGGCGCTGCCTCGGAAGAAGAGCTGCTGGAGCTGCTCGAACTGCTGCTGGAGCTGGAACCGCTGTTCCCGCAGCCTGCCAGCAGGCTGGCTAGCATCGCGACCGTCAGGCAGAGAGCCAACAGCTTGCTTACGCGTTTCGTTTTCATACTAATCCTCCTTTATAGTGTATGATAGTTTTTTATATCAGCCGGTCGCCCGGATGATACCGTGAGGAATAAGGTGCGCCCGTTCCCCGGACGGGCAGATACAGCCACAGGGATCAGCCCTTGACCGCGCCGACCGTCAGGCCGCTGATGAAGTACCGCTGGAAGAACGGATACGCGCAGGCGATGGGCAGAACGATGACGACCACGACCGCCATACGCGCGGACTCACGCGGCATGTTGGCGATCTGCTCCGCAGCCGCCGCGCCCAGCTGGGCGGACATGCTGGCCAGCATCTGGATGTTGGTCAGGATCTCGTTCAGCAGAGCCTGCAGGGACAAAAGGTTGTTGCTGTCGATGTACAGCATGGACTGATACCAGTCGTTCCAGTAGCCGAAAGCGAGGCGCAGGGCGATGGTCGCGACCACCGGCAGAGAGATCGGGATAACGATCTGGCCGAAGATCCGCAGCTGCGCCGCGCCGTCGATCTTGGCCGATTCGATCAGCTCGTCGGGCACCGTCGTCGTAAAGAAGGTCCGGCAGACGATGATATTGAAGGACGAGACCATCAGCGGCAGGATCAGGACCCAGATCTTGTCGCCCAGATGCAGGAACTGTCTGGTGACGAAATAGGAGGCCACCAGGCCGCCGCCGAACACCATCGGGATGAAGATCAGGATGGTGAGGAAGCCGTGGAGCTTGTAGGTGCGCCGGGAGAGCACATAGCCCATCACGGTGGTCAGCGAGGTGCCGAGGACCGTGCCGACGATGGTGACGAACAGGGATACGCACAGCGCCCGGATGATCATGGTGCCTCTCTCGACGATGAACATATAGCCGTCGGCGGACCAGATCTTCGGAATGAAGTGGTAGCCGAACTGAGTGATCGAATCCTCATGGGACAGGGAGATGCCGACGACCAGAAGCACCGGGATCACGCAGGCCAGAGCCATGAGGGCGAAGATCACGTTCAGCAGGATATTGACCGGCTGGGAGACCCGGTTGAACCGGTCGAAGCCTTCCAGCGCGTGTACGCCTTTTAATTGGACTTCATCTTTGTTTTTCTTTTTTGCCATCTCTCACCCCTCCTAAATCATCGCGCTCTCTTCGTCGATCTTACGGACGATCGCGTTGGTCAACAGGATCATGGCGCAGCACAGGAACGACTGCAGCACGGATGCCGCGGAAGCCATGCCCGTCGTGGAAGATTTCAACTGTTTGTATGTAAAGACATCCCAGGTGGTGACCACGTTGTAAAGGGAGTTGGAATCTCTGGGCACCTGATAGAACAGACCGAAGTCGCTGGCGAAGATGCCGCCCACGCTCATGATGAACAGCATGATGATCACCTGCTTCATCAGCGGAAGTGTGACGTAGATGATCTGCTGCCACATGGTCGCGCCGTCGATGCCGGCCGCTTCGTAGTAGGTCTTGTCGATGCCGGTCAGCGTGGCCAGATAGACGACCATGCCGTTGCCCAGGCCCTTCCACATGGACATGAAGACCAGGAACGGCGGCCAGAAGCCCGGCCGCATATACCACTGCACCCGGTCGCCGCCGAAATAGGCGATGATGTTGTTGACAACGCCCTTGTCAAAGCTTAAGAACGCCAGGACCAGCGCCGCCACAACGACCCAGGAAAGGAAGTAGGGCAGGAACATCATGGTCTGGTAGATCTTCGCCATCCGCTTCGAATGCAGATGGTTGATGGCGATGGCCGCCGCCAGCGGGGCGATCGTGCCGATGATGACGAAGGTAATGCCGTATGCCAGCGTGTTGCGCACGATCATCAGCGTATCCCTGGAGGCGAAGAGGAACTTGAAATTGCCAAGCCCGGCCCATTCGCTGGTGATCAGACTGTTGATGAACCCGCCGCTCACCTTGAACTTCTTGAAGGCGATGATGATACCGAACATCGGCATATAGCAGAACAGCAGGTACCATATCGTGGTCGGCAGCGCGAGGATCGACAGCTCTGTGTCGTCCCGTTTCCAGCCTCTTTTCTTTCCGTGTTTCTTTTTCTCTTTGGCCATACTCTTTGCCCTCCTCTGATCCCAACTGAATTTATCGCACCATGAATAAGGAATGATTCAGATTTGAAAAGCCGAAACGGCTGACAGTTTC
>CANRMT010000055.1 GCA_947631815.1 uncultured Eisenbergiella sp. | reverse complement strand
GGAAAGCCCGAAAATACGGGCTATACCGACATTTAAGAACTTCTAAAGAGATAATCAAAATTCCTATCTAATTTTTTATCAAAAGTCGCTATTTTACAACAACTCACTCTCATTTCCATTGCTTTCATCCTGCTTCTATCTATAATAGAGGATAGAAAAATACCGCGCACAGGATGCGCCGGTACCGCAGCGGAGGTTTTTATGGACAAACTGATCTTGACATTGAATGACAGATGCCGTTTTCACCTGGGGGATTCCCCGGACGCCTGGCAGGCGTGGTTTGACGATTCCGGCTGGGAGGAGGTCTGCCTGCCCCACGACTGGTCCGTCGCCCTGCCCTTTTCCAGGGAATATTCCAGCGGCACCGGTTATCTGGCCGGGGGCATCGGCTGGTACCGCATCCGCGTGACGCCCAGAGAGGAATGGAGGGGCAAACGGATCTCCGTTCGCTTCGACGGGGTCTACAAGAACAGCCGTGTCTGGTGCAACAGCTACTATCTCGGCTGCCGCCCCAACGGCTATGTTTCCTTCTCCTATGACATCACGGAACAATTCCATTTTGACCGGGACAACATCCTCTCCGTCTGCGTGGACCACCGCGACATTTCCGATTCCCGGTGGTTTACCGGCTCCGGCATCACCCGGAAGGTATCCCTGGCGGTGGAGGAAGCCGTCCATCCCGCGGCGGACGGGATCTTCTTTTCCGCGCCCCATACCAGCGCGGAGCGCGCGGACGTTCTCGTTCAGAATGAGATGATCAACTGCAGCGGACAGACCGCGCAGGTCCGGGTCACGAACCGGCTGCTTTCCCCGCAGGGAGATCTCGCCGCCTCCTCCTGCGCATCCGCCGTCCTGGAGGGCGGACAGACCGCCCGGATCGACAACCGGATGGAGCTCGTCTCGCAAAAATTTTCACACTTTACACAATTTTGGTATTTTGTTTTTGTCTATTTTTTCACCCGAGCGGTCATTCCGGCGCTCTCCCGCTGCTTCCGCGCACCACCAGCCGCGGGGTCACGGTCTGCAGACGGTCCGTTTCCTTCCCCTCGATGGCACAGATCGCGGTCTGGACCAGACGGTTCCCGTACTCCTCGTAGTTGTAATCGATGCTGGTGAGCGGCGGGATCATCATCCGGGCGATATAGGTATTGTCGTATCCCACCACGGAAATGTCCTCCGGAATGCGCTTCCCGTGCTCCACGATGCTGCGGACGATGCCCGCGGCGGAGAAATCGTTCACCGCGATCACGGCGGTGGGCTCCGCGCCGTTTTCAAACATCCGGTTCATGAGCTCATAGCCGCTTTCCATATCATAACTGCCGCCCTCTGCCACCAGCGTCGGGTCGAACACGAGCCGATGCTCCGCCAGGCACTGCTGGTACTGGAGAAACTTCTCATGCGTGCCCAGCACATCCATCCGACCGCCGATCAGCGCGATCCGCTTATGCCCCAGCCCGGTCAGATGCTCCATCAAAAGCTTCATGGCCTGTGCGCTGTCGATCCGCACCATGTGGCAGTCCATGCCCTCCACTTTCCCGGTCACCACCACCGGGATATGCGCCATGTCCCGATTCAGGCGCTCCTCATATTGTTCTTCGGAAAAAAGCGCGTCCACGCTGCCGCCCATCTGGATGAAGGCGTCCACACGCTGTTCCTGCAGCAGCTCGATCAGTTCGCCCTCCCGCTGCGGATCGCCGGAGGAATTGGTCAGAAGCACCGTATAGCCCGCATTGTGCGCCGCGCGCTCGCAGGAGGCGAACAGTTCCGCATAATAGGGGTTGCGGATATCCGCCACCAGGATCCCGATGACCTTGCTGCGGGTATCCGAAAGGCTTCTCGCCAGCGCGTTGGGCCTGAAATTGTATTTGCGCACCAGATAAAGCACCTTGTCCCGCTTCTCCTGGCGCACCTTCGCGTTGTTGGTCAGCACCCGGGATACGGTGGACGGGGAAACGCCCGCTTCCTTAGCGATATCATAGATCGTGATCACCTTGTTTTCACCGTTGTTCTGCTCTGCCATGGCGATCCTTCCCTTCTCCGGACCTGAAACCGGTTTCCTTTCTAATCCCTATCATAATCAAAATAAAGTGATCTGTCAATGCGACGGATTCCCATAAAAACAGACCTTTCTTTATGCAAAAAGTCCTAAACCGATTTCAGGGCGCGCATTTTAGGGGCGCGAAGAATGCCTCCTGCCGGGACGGCTCTTTGAGAAGGCTCTTCCTAGACATTTGCGTTTTTGGCGTGCAAAAAAATATTTTTTCCCGTCGCGCAAAAAAAATTTTTCCACCCTTGACCGCCCGGATTCTTAATGCTATAATACCACAGATGGACAAAGGCGTCCATGAATGAAACGCTCCGCACGGCACTCATGCGGAGGCGGCGTTTCATTCATGGGCGCCTTTTCCCTGCGCGGGAATCCTCCCGGATCCTGCGTTTTTTACAGACACGGACCGCAGCAAAGGACGAGGTGCATTTATGGAACAGACTGTGTTTTTACAGCTGGAAGACGGAACCTGTCTTGCCGGAAAACACTTCGGGGCTCCTCTCAGGGAGGACGTCACCGCGGAAGTCGTTTTCACCACGGCAATGACCGGATATGTGGAAACGCTCACTGACCCGAGCTATTACGGGCAGATGGTCGTACAGACTTTTCCCCTGATCGGGAACTACGGCGTCAATTCAACCGATTTTGAAAGCGAAGGCATTCACATGAGCGCATACATCACCAGAGAGTGGTGCCGCCAGCCTTCCAATTTCCGAAGTCAGTTGGATCTGGACGCTTTTTTAAAGTCCCAGAATGTTCCGGGCATTTATGATGTGGATACCCGGTTCCTGACCCGGAAGATCCGGGAGCGGGGCGTCATGAACGGCAGGCTCACCGCAGCGAAGCCGTCCGAAGATGCGCTCCCGGCGCTGAAGGACTGGCGCATTCAGGACGCGGTGGGACATGTGACCTGCAAGATGCCTTTTGAGATCCCCGCCGGTCTGCCCCGCCATCATGTGGTTCTCTGGGATTTCGGCGCCAAGCGCAACATCGCCAGAAAGCTCCACGCCCTGAACTGCCGCCTGACCGTCGTTCCCGCGCACACCGCCTGCGAAGAGATCCTCGCCCTCTCCCCCGACGGCATCATGCTCTCCAACGGCCCCGGCAATCCGAAGGACAACTTACCTATTGTAAAGGAGCTGTCCAAGCTCTGTAAGACCGGCATCCCGATCTTCGGCATCTGTCTGGGGCATCAGCTGCTGGCCCTGGCCAACGGCGCGGACACCCACAAGCTCAAATACGGACACCGGGGCGCCAATCAGCCCGTCAAGGACCTGACCACGGGCCGCACCTATATCACGAGCCAGAACCACGGCTATGCGGTGAAAAGCGACACGCTCCCGCCGGAGGCGGTCTTGAGTTTCATCAATTTAAACGACGGGACCTGCGAGGGCGTCCGTTATACCTCGTTCCCCGGCTTTTCCGTCCAGTTCCACCCGGAAGCCTGCGGCGGACCGCATGATTCCGAATTTTTGTTTCGCGATTTTCTCAACCTGATGGAAAGGAGGACAGGGGAATGCCGTTAAATCCCAAGCTCAAAAAAGTCATGGTCATCGGCTCCGGCCCCATCGTTATCGGCCAGGCCGCGGAATTCGACTACGCCGGCACACAGGCCTGCCGCGCCCTGAAGGAGGAAGGGCTGGAGGTCGTTCTGGTCAACTCCAACCCCGCCACCATCATGACGGACGCCGCCATGGCGGACCACGTCTACGTGGAGCCGCTGACGCTGGATTTCCTGAAAAAGATCATTCAAAAGGAAAAGCCGGACAGCATCCTCTCCACGCTGGGCGGCCAGACCGGCCTGACCCTCTCCATGCAGCTCGCCAAAGAGGGCTTTCTGGAAAAGGAAGGGGTCACGCTGCTGGGCGCGGATCCCGATACCATCGCAAAGGCCGAAGACCGGCAGATCTTTAAGGACACGATGGAGCATATCGGCGAGCCCATCATCCCCTCCGCCGTCACCGGCACGCTGGAGGGCGCGCTGTCCTTCGCCAGACGAGCCGGTTATCCCGTGATCGTGCGTCCGGCCTATACGCTGGGCGGCACCGGCGGCGGCATCGCGAAGGATGAGGAGGAGCTGCGGGAGATCGCCTCCGCAGGGCTGCGCCTCTCCCCCATCACCCAGATCCTGGTGGAAAAATGCATCGCCGGATGGAAGGAGATCGAATTCGAGGTGATGCGGGACGGCGGCGGCAACGTGATCACCATCTGTTCCATGGAAAACCTGGATCCGGTGGGCATCCACACCGGCGATTCCATCGTCATCGCTCCCGCCGTGACGCTGGCCGACAAGGAATATCAGATGCTGCGCACCGCGGCCCTGCACATCATCGAGGCCATGGGCATCGAGGGCGGCTGCAACGTCCAGTTCGCCCTGCATCCCGAAAGCTATGAGTACGCGGTCATCGAGGTCAATCCCCGGGTGTCCCGCTCCTCCGCCCTGGCCAGCAAGGCCACCGGCTACCCCATCGCACGGGTGGCGGCCAAGATCGCCGTCGGCTACCGGATGGACGAGATCAAAAACGAGATCACCGGCATGACCAAAGCCTGCTTCGAACCCGCCCTGGACTATGTGGTGGTGAAATTTCCCAAGTGGCCCTTCGACAAATTCGTGTACGCGGCCCGAAAGCTGGGCACTCAGATGAAGGCCACCGGCGAGGTGATGGCCATCGGCCGGAACTTTGAAACGGCGCTGATGAAGGCCGTCCGGGGCGCGGAGATCTCCCATGACTGCCTGGCCGACGCCTCCATGCGGAAAATGGACGACGACGCGCTGACCTGGAAGCTGATGGCGGAGGACGACGAACGGATCTTCGCTATTTACGAAGCGCTCTACCGGGGCTTCTCCGTCGAAAAGATCCACGAGCTGACCATGGTGGACGAATGGTTCCTGTATAAGCTCCTCCACCTCTGCGGGCTGGAAAAGCAGCTCTCCTCCGGCGAACTGACGGATGCGCTGCTGCGGGAGGCCAAACGGAACGGCTTCCCCGACAAAACCATCGCGCGCATCAGCGGGCGGACGGATTTCCCGCATCTGCCCTTCTCTTACAAGATGGTAGATACCTGCGGCGCGGAATTCGCGGCCCAGACCCCTTATTTTTACTCCACGGCGGACGAAGAGGACGAGGCCGGGCCCTTCCTGGCGGAACGCGCCTCCGGGAAGCCCGTGGTCATCGTCTTCGGCTCCGGCCCCATCCGCATCGGGCAGGGCATCGAGTTCGACTACGCCTCCGTCCACTGCGTCTGGGCGCTGAAGGACGCCGGATATGAGGTCGTCATCGTCAACAACAACCCGGAAACGGTCTCCACCGATTTCAACACCGCCGACCGGCTCTATTTCGAGCCGCTGACGCCCGAGGATGTGGCCGACATCATCCGCACGGAGAAGCCGGTGGGCGCAGTGGTGGCCTTCGGCGGTCAGACAGCCATCCGCCTGACCAAATGGCTGTCCGAGAGCGGCGTGCCGATCCTGGGCACCCCCGCCGACAGCATCGACGCCGCCGAGGACCGGGGACGCTTCGAGGCGCTGTTAAAGGAGCTGCACATCCGCCAGCCCAAGGGCGATACCGTGCGCACGGTGGATGAGGCGCTGGAGGTCGCCAACCGGCTTGGCTATCCCGTGCTCCTGCGCCCCAGCTATGTGCTGGGTGGCCAGAACATGATCATCGCCTTTTCCGACGCGGACGTACAGGAATATATGCAGATCATCCTCTCCCATCTGGAAAACAACCTGGTGCTCATCGACAAATACATGATGGGCACGGAGCTGGAGGTGGACGCCATCTGCGACGGGGAGGACGTGCTGCTGCCGGGCATCATGGAGCACATCGACCGGGCCGGGATCCATTCCGGCGACTCCATCGCGGTCTATCCGCCCTGGAACTTAAGCCCCGCCAAGACCGCGAAGCTGGTGGACTACTCCACCCGACTGGCCCTGTCCCTGCACACCAAAGGGCTCATCAACATCCAGTACGTCATCAGCCAGGATCAGGTGTACGTGATCGAGGTCAATCCCCGCTCCTCCCGCACCGTTCCCTACCTGAGCAAGGTCACCGGCATCCCCATGGTGGACATCGCCACCCGGATCATGCTGGGCGAAAAGCTGAAGGATATGCCATACGGCACCGGCCTCTATCCGGCCTCCTCCTATACCGCCATCAAGGTGCCCGTCTTTTCCTTTGAAAAGCTCTCCGGGCTGGACACCCAGCTGGGGCCGGAAATGAAATCCACCGGCGAGGTGCTGGGCATCGGCCCCACCATGACGGAGGCGCTCTACAAGGGCCTGGTGGGCGCGGGCTACAGCATGAAGCGAAAGGGCGGCGTCTTCATCACCGTCCGGGATACCGACAAAGAGGAGATCCCGGAGGTGGCACGCCATTTCGCGGACCTGGGCTTCCATCTCTACGCCACCGCGGGTACGGCCCGGGTGCTGCGGGAGCACGGCATGCAGGCCACCATGGTACACAAGATCAGCGAGTCCGAGCACAACACCATCGCCCTGCTGGAGAGCGGCAAGGTCAACTACATCATCTCCACCTCGGCCAAGGGCCGCACGCCCGCCAGAGACAGCGTGAAGGTGCGCCGCAAGAGCGTGGAGCTGGGCATCCCCTGCCTCACCAGCCTGGATACGGCGGTGGCGCTGGCGGACATCCTAAAGAGCGGCTTCACGGCGGAGACCGCCACGCTGGTGGACATCTGCGGGCTGCAGAAATAAAGAAAGGGCGGGACTCGTCTGGGCCTCGCCTCCCCCGCTTTTCGGGACTCCCGCTCCGCTTCCCGGAGCGCGGAGCGGACCCTGCGGATCCCTGCCAGTCTATCCCGTGAAAAAATCCAAAAACAGGTTGTACAGCCGCCTGAAATACAGTACACTGAAAGAACAAACCTGAATCTTTGGGAGGGCAAAGTATGTTTGACTGGACAGCTTATCGGAAAAGAGTGGAATGGTATCAGGAGGCGCGCTTCGGCATGTTCATCCACTGGGGACTCTACGCCATCCCCGCCAGGGGCGAGTGGGTGCGTTCCGTGGAGCAAATGCCGGAGGAGGCATATCTGCCGTTTTTCGAGGAATTCGATCCGGTGGATTTCGACCCGCGCAAATGGGCCCGGGCGGCCAGAGAGACCGGGATGCGCTATGCGGTGCTGACGGCGAAGCATCATGACGGCTTCTGCCTGTTCGACAGCGCCCTGACGGATTTCAAATCCACCAACACGAAGGCCGGGCGCGATCTGGTGGCGGAATATCTGGAGGCGTTCCGGGCGGAGGGTCTGAAGGTGGGGCTCTACTATTCCCTGCTGGACTGGCACCACCCCGATTATCCCCATTACGGCGACCAGAACCATCCCCTGCGGAACTGCCCGGCGGAGAAGAACGAGGGACGCGACTTCAACAGGTATCTGGAATACATGCACGGACAGGTGCGGGAGCTCTGCACGAATTACGGAAAGCTGGACATCATGTGGTTCGACTTCTCCTACGGAGATCTGCGCGGGGAGGCCTGGAAGGCCACGGAGCTGGTGCGCATGGTGCGTTCGCTCCAGCCCGACGTGATCATCGACAACCGTCTGGAGGTGAGCGGGGAAGGCTTCGGCTCCATCGCCACGGATTCCCCCAATGAATATTCCGGGGATTTCGTGAGCCCGGAGCAGATCATCCCGCCCTACGGCCTGAGATCGGAATCCGGCCGGGACCTGGTGTGGGAGGCCTGTGTCACCATGAACGACCACTGGGGCTACTGCGCGAAGGACACCCATTTCAAGCCCGCGCCCATGCTGATCCGCAAGCTGGTGGAGTGCGTCAGCAAGAACGGCAACATGCTCCTGAACGTGGGGCCGGACGCGAAGGGAAATATCCCTGAGGAATCGCTGCGGATCCTGTCCGAGATCGGGCGCTGGATGAAGAAAAACAGCGCTTCCGTGTACGGCTGTGCCGCCAGCGGCCTGCCCAAGCCGGAAAACGGCCGCATCACCCGGAACGGAAACCGTCTCTATTACCACATCACGGAGGGCAATATCGGCGGCATCCCGCTCTACGGGGTCTCCAAAGACCGGATCAAATACATCCGCCTGCTGGCGGACGGAAGCGAGCTCGCGGTCAGCAGCAGCTGGGAAACGAACAACTATCCGGACATCGTTTTCGTGAACGTCTCCGACGGCCCCTGTCTGCCGGATGAAACGGACACGGTCGTGGAAGTGGTGCTGAAGGAGTAAAACAAACACGGGCTGTCTCGGGAATCTGTATCCCGGGACAGCCCGTTCTCTGTACTCTTGTTACCGGTTCCTGTTCCGGAACTGCAGCGGCGTCACGCCGTAGGCTTTTTTGAACAGCCGGTTGAAATGCTCCACGTTCTCATAGCCCACGCTGGAGGCCACGGTCTCCACCTTCATCCCCGAGTCCTTCAGCAGGATCCTGGCCTTTTTCATCCGGGCGCGCTTCACCGCCTCCTGGAAGGTCTCGCCGGATTTCTGCCGGATGTATTTGGAAAGATAGGGCGCGGAGAGATGGAAATGCGCGGCCAGCTCCTCCAGCGTCACATCCACGTAGTGATTCTGGATGTAGTTCATGATCTCGATCATGCGCTCTTCCCTGCCCTCCAGAGGCTTCTCGCTCCGGGCCAGACGGTTGGCCGCGGACACCAGCGCCGCGATGGAGCTCCGGATGATATCCTCATCGATGCCGACGCCCCAGTACAGCTTGCCCTGACAGGAAATGCCCACGTAGGCCGCCGCCTTGGAGGACGACCCGCGGGAGATCGCGTTCTCCTCATAGACCGACAGCTCATAGCTGATGCCGAAGTAGGCCTTGAGCGCGTTGCTCACCGCGTCCAGACGGCCGTTGCCCGAGGCCTGGATCACGCGGCGCTCTTTATTCTGCTCGATGGTGACCTCCGCCTGAATGCCGTCGATCTGCTTGAAATGACACTCCGGCACCGCGAAGACATCGCTCTGATTGATATAATGATCCTCAAAGATCTGATAGATCTCCGCCGGAGCGAGCTCCTGATGGCGCTTGTCGGAAACGCCCTTGACCAGATAGCCCACCTCCTCCTTCATCTTATCCGGCAGATTGATGCCGAAGTTCTGCTTCAGGATAAAGGCCACGCCGCCCTTGCCGGACTGGCTGTTGATGCGGATCACATCGGACTCGTACTCACGTCCCACGTCCCTGGGGTCGATGGGCAGGTACGGCACATCCCAGCGCTCCCCGCTCTTTCCCTCTTTTCTCCAGGCCATACCCTTGGAAATGGCGTCCTGATGGGAACCGGAAAAGGCCGTAAAGACCAGGTCTCCGGCGTAAGGCGTGCGCTCGTGCACGCGCATTCCCGTGAGGCGCTCGTAGATCTCCCGGATCCTGCTGATGTCCGAAAAATCCAGACCGGGCTCCACGCCGTGACAGACCATGTTCATGGCCACCGTCACCAGGTCCACGTTGCCGGTGCGCTCGCCGTTGCCGAACAGCGTCCCCTCGATCCGGTCCGCGCCCGCCAGCACGCCGAACTCCGCGTCGCTGATGCCGCAGCCCCGGTCATTGTGGGGATGCACGCTGAGCACCACGCTGTCCCTGTATTTCAGGCGCTTATGCAGATATTCCACCTGACAGGCGAACACGTGCGGCATGGCGATCTGTACCGTGGTGGGAATGTTGATGATTGCCTTGCGCTCCGGCGTGGGCTTCCACACGTCCAGCACCGCGTTGCACACCTCCAGCGCATAGTCCACCTCCGTCCCCGGAAAACTCTCCGGGCTGTATTCGAAGGCGAAATTGCCCTCCATCTCGGAGGCGATCTCCAAAAGCAGCTTCGCGCCGTCCACGGCCAACTGCCGTACCTCTTCCTTACTCTTTTTGAAAACCTGCTCCCGCTGGGCGACGGATGTCGAATTGTACAGATGGACGATGGCCCTGGGCGCGCCCTTCACCGCGTCAAAGGTCTTGCGGATGATGTGGTCCCGCGCCTGGGTCAGCACCTGGATCGTCACGTCATCCGGAATCATGTCCCTTTCGATCAGCGCGCGAACGAACTGATACTCCGTATCGGACGCCGCCGGAAAGCCGACCTCGATCTCCTTGAAGCCCACCTCCACCAGCAGCCTGAAAAACTCCAGCTTCTCCTCCAGGCTCATGGGCTCGATCAACGCCTGATTGCCGTCCCGCAGATCCACGCTGCACCAGATCGGCGCCTTCGTGATGGTGTCCTTCTTCACCCAGTCATAGCTCACCTCGGGCGGCATAAAATAAGATCTCCCGTATTTTTCCTTCACTCCCATGCTGTTCTCCTCCTGTTTTCCGTTGTCAGATCAAAACCGTCTGCACGTCTCCGGATCGGGGAAACGCCCCTCGCGCCTCCCGCCGCCGGATCAAAACCGTCTGCGCGTCTCCGGATCAGGGAAATGCCCCTCGCGCCTCCCGCCGGATCAAAACCTTTTCCGGGGAATCCCGTCTTTCGGTCAAAAAAACGTCCCCATGAAATGCTCCGCTGCCGGGAACCTTCCCGGGAACAATCCATAGAGACGCAAATCCACTTCGCGCGGTACCACTCTATTTCACGGCTGCTGCCGTGCGCTCTCCGGCACTGCTCCGCTTCCGCGAAACGTCATGCCTCTCCCCTTTCCACAGCGGGAACTCTGTCTGCGCCTACGCAGAGCGCCCATTTCCCGCACTCCTTCGGGCAGCCGCTCCGAGGGCAGTTCGCTTCCCGCTCCTGACTGCCTCGCACCGCCCGGCAGCTCTCTGTCAGCCAACGAAAAGTTACTCTTCCTCATCCTCGCGTTTCCATCTTCCTGCGGCGCGCCCGTTTCCCGGCGGTGCCGTCAGAAATGACCTCTTATAGAATAGCATACCGTCCCATTCGGTGCAAGGTGCAAACTTAATCAAGTTAATTGATGTATTTTGTCTTTTTGATTATCTGCGCCATCACCCTTCCGCCCGGCCGGGTTCAAAGGCCTTCTTACGCACCTCCCAAAACCGGCGCAGTCTGGCATTGCGGGAAAAGATCATCAGCCGGTCATACAGATCGTCATAGCGCGCCGCGCAGATCTCCCAATCCGAACTGCGGTTGGTCTCAAACCAGAGCGCCCGGTGCAGCTCGCGCAGGGCCTGCAGCTCCCCGGCCAGCCGCAGCGCGGCATCGGCACAGGGAAGGGCCTCTTCCACGGTCTCCGGCATTTTGGCGGGCAGCAGCAGGAGCTTCCTGGCGGTGAAAAGAGCCCGGCCGACGGCGCACGCCAGAGCGTGAAAGCAGGCCGCGTTCCGCCGCGGCGTCATTTCCTCCAAGGCCCGCTTCGCGTCCTCCAGCGCCGCGCAGAGCTTCTCCGCCCCGCCCGGCAGCGTCATCCCGGCCAGCCGCAGCGGATCCCGCCACATTTCCTGGCGGAACGCGGCCGGATCCGGCACCATCCCCTGATAGTGATAGACGGGCTCCAGCTTTCGTGCCTCATCCGCCCCGATGCCGTACAGACTCCTGTGTAGCAGCAGATACAGCTCCTCATAGGAATAATCGGACTGCGCGTTCCAACTATAATTGCCGCCGATGGCCTCTCCGGGCGCGGCCAGCACGCGCAGCGTATCGCCGCCGTCTCCCCAGGAGGACATGACCATCCCCCCGCAGCGCCCGCCGTCCGCCTTCAGCAGCCCCTTCGTATTGCCATAGCAATTTCGGATGTCACAGCAAAATCCGCTCCAGTTCCAGCTGCCGGGCGAAAGATACAGCCGGATCCGCTGTGCGTGCAGGGCGTCCACCCAGGGATAGGCGTCCCGCACCGCATAATCCCAGAACACGAAGCGAATGTCCTCCGGCAGCTCCCGCACCCGCTCCACCGGCACGGAATAATCGCCCCAGGGCGGCGCGAAAAAGTCCGCGTACATCATCATCGTACAGCCCAGCTCTTTCAGGACGCCATGCACCCATGCATAATGCCCGATATAGAGCCGTCCGCCCTCTTCCTGCCCGAAGACCTCCGTCAGACCCACGGGCTCGTCCCCGCCGCAGTGAATCACGCCCGGCCCGAAGCAGTCCACGATCTCCTCCAGCATGGCGCGGATCACCTTCCGCACCTGGGGATTCGTCGGATCCATGCAGTCGGTCAGCGAACCGTCCGCCCGGCGCAGCGCCAGCGGCTGCAGCTCCCGGATATGTGCCATTTTGTCAAAATGCCCCAGCAGGTTGACGATGGGCCGCACCGTGATGTTCCACTCCGCCGCGTACCGGATGATATCGCGCCACTCCTGCGCATCCATGGGATCGCTGTAACGCCCCCAGGCCGGAACCGCGCGAAAGCGGAACACGTCCTCCATGTAGGGCATATAGGTGTTGTACTTATACCCGGCCAGCCGCCGGATGAGCGCGTAAAACGCGGCCGCCGTGGGGATCTGCCCCCTGGAGATATCGTCGGAAAGCGCCCGTTCGGAAAGCGTGGGCGCATCCTGCGCCTCGAACTCGCAGAGCGCGCCGTCGTTGACCCAGTCCAGCTCCGAAAGCGTGAACAGGGCGTACATCAGTCCTCTGCCGGACGCGGCCCGGATGACGATCTCCTCCGCTTTCGCGCTGATCCGGTACGCCTCCTCTCCCATCTCCTCTTTTTCATACCGGATCCGCCCGGCCCCTTCCAGCGGGCCGTTGTCGAGAAAAATCTCCGCCGCGCGCGCAAAGGACGCCGTCACACTGCCGTCCAGATGATAGTCCCGAAGCGAAATGGGACGGCCGCCTGCTTCGATCTGCCTGATCTGCGGAATGATCCCTGTTTTCATCCTGTAAAATACCCCCTTTTCCTTTCCGCGGAAAAGGCGCCCTTTCGCCCCCTCCTCCGCCCCAAAACAGAATTCGGACAACCTGACTTTATTTTACCGTCCGAGGGCGGAAAATTCAACGAAATGGTTATTGATTTTTGCATGGAAATCTGATTTACTAATTTTATCAGCCCGCCGCGGCGGGCTTACGTTTGTTTCACGGCAACAAAAGATCCGCGGGACCCTGCCCGGTTCGGACGGCAGCGGCCCGGCGGAACGCATTTTCGATCAGATCACAGGCGAGGAACGATCATTATGAGCATGGAAACGATGAAACCCATCAAAGAAGGAAAAGTCCGGGAAATATACGACAACGGCGACAGCCTGATCATGGTGGCCACCGACCGCATCAGCTGCTTCGATGTCATTCTGCATAACGTCGTCACCAAAAAGGGGACGGTGCTGACCCAGATGTCCCGGTTCTGGTTCGAAATGACGCAGGACATTCTCCCCAACCACATGATCTCCACGGACGTGAAGGATATGCCCGCGTTTTTCCAGCAGCCGCGTTTTTCCGGCAGTAGCATGCTGTGCAAAAAGCTCAACATGCTCCCCATCGAGTGCATCGTGCGCGGCTATATCACTGGCAGCGGCTGGGCCAGCTACCGGAAGGACGGCACGGTCTGCGGCATCCGGCTTCCGGAGGGGCTGAAGGAATCCGATAAGCTCCCCGAGCCCATCTACACGCCCTCCACCAAGGCGGAGCTCGGCGACCACGATGAGAACATCTCCTATGAGCAGAGCGTGGACTATCTGGAAAAGCGCTTCCCCGGCAAAGGCAGCGAATACGCCGCCAAGCTGCGGGACTACACCATCGCGCTCTACAAAAAGTGCGCCGACTACGCCGCCGGACGCGGCATCATCATCGCGGATACCAAGTTTGAATTCGGCCTGGATGAGAACGGCAATATCGTGCTGGGCGATGAAATGCTCACGCCCGACAGCTCCCGCTTCTGGCCCGCGGACAGCTACGAGCCCGGCCACGGACAACCCTCCTTCGACAAACAGTTCGCCCGCGACTGGCTGAAGGCCAATCCCGGCAACGACTGGACGCTTCCCCAGGACATCGTGGACAAGACCATCGAGAAATACCTGCAGGCCTACGAGCTGCTGACCGGCGAAAGGCTTTAATGCTTCCTGTAAACGACGACAGCGCCGCCATACCGATCCCTGACGGATCCCGGTATGACGGCGCTGTTTTTGATCACGTCCCGGATGCTGTGCGCCTCCAGGGATCGTTGGGACACCGTGCGCTGCATGCGGCTCTCAGGCCGTCAGCTTTGCCCGCGCCCTCGCCCGCAAGCCGCTGTCAGTCCTTGCAGCCGCAGCCCTTCTGATAGGCCGCATAGCCCATGGTCACGGACTGACCCATCTCGGGCACCGGATCCGCGAAACCCTTCATGGAATCCTCAAAGCGGGACATCGCCTTTCCGGCCGCGGCCCCGGCGCCGCCCGCACAGCCGCAGCCGTTCGCGGTCGCATCGACAGGCATCACTCCGTTTCCGCAGCCACAGCCATTTGTAACCGTGGAAGCAGGAGTCACTCCGTTTCCGCAACCGCAGCCATTCGCGGCGGTGGAAGCAGGCATCACGCCGTTTCCGCAGCCACAGCCGTTTGTGACAGTGGATGCGGGGGCCACTCCGTTCCCGCAGCCGCAGCCGTTCCCATAGGCGGTGCGGGTCCGCAGCACGCTGTTTCCGTTTCTGCCGCAGCAGCAAAGCAGTACAAGTAAATAAAGACAGTTCATGATTTTTTCATCTCCTTATTTTATACTGCTATCATATGCGTTCTTCCGCTTTCTGTTCCTGATTTGCGTTTCCGGTTTGCGCCTGCATCGGTTGGTTTTCCTATGCTCCCGCCCAATCCGATGCCGCTTGCGGCCCTGCTGCCGCATCGGCGACGAAGTGTTAATAAGGATAAGGAAGTATTTGCAACAACTTATCATTAACGCTGACAAGCAGGGGGCAAACAGAAGCAGAGCGTAAGCCACTCCAAAAGTGATTGGCCCTCTGCTTTGCCTTTTTTAATTTCCCCTGAAACATTCTTAATCACAGAAAAGCCATTATGAGCATTATTGCGAATACAGAAATGCACCTCTTCACAAGTTACCTCCTATTTTTCCGAATGATTCGGATAATCAACAAAACAGCAATCACCGCAGTGACAAATCCTACTGCTAAAATAACTTGCGAAACATCAAGGCTAAATGTCCCATCAATATGGATATCTGTCATTGCACTTGCCTGCCCGATCGCCTCTTTTGGTACTTTCTCTAAACGTGCAACAGCATATATAGAAAAAGCGAAGGCGGCGATTATAAATGCGGCAAGAGCAGAAATAATCGTTTTCCGTTTTTTTGATATAGTGTTATCAATGCCAAACTGCTCTGCTGTGCTGTCTGCAAATTCTCCTGGTGTTCCTAAACGCTGAATAACCTGCTGCTCTGTTTCCCCGTGTTCCAAAGCAGAAGCAAAAACTTCATTCAGATCACGCAGAACTTCTTTTTTGACCTTACGTGGTAAGGATAGTTCTCTTTTTACTTGTTTGATATATTGTTCTTTCATTCTGATACCCTCTCTTCCTGATAACTGCCTATGAAGCCATTTACGCACTTCTCGTAACTTGACCAAAACAAGATTAGTTCGTTTAACACATCTCTGCCCTTTTCGGTTAGAGAGTAATATTTTTTTGAACCTCCATTTGCCGCAGCAGGAGCTAACCGGCATTTAATCAGTTCTGCCTCTTGTAAACGATACAGAATAGGGTAAATAGTTCCCTCTTTTGCATATCCCAAAACAGACGCACTATTATTTAATTCAGTTATGATTTCGTATCCATACGTTTCTTTGCGTCCGATTAGACATAAGAGTATCATTTCAAGAGAGCCTTTTTTGAATTGCTGAACATATTTATTATTCATACTTTCCCCTCTCTTTAGTTTTGCTATTTAGCTTTACTAAGTAGCAGGTTTATTATATCTCTCTGGTATACAAAAGTCAATAGGGTGAATAGATTTTAGGAAGCGTTGCGGTCTTTGCGGATTGCGGCGTTTTTCTTTTGCCCGGCTTTGGCATTTCCGCAGCTTTTCCGTGGAAGGAAACAAAGAAAAATATCTGAATAGTTTTTCTCTGTCCTTTGGCAAAATCGCCCTGCGCGGTGGGGTAGGTAGTGAAAGGAATTTCAGAGGGTTGGGGAAACTTCCCAACAGGCCAAAATGCGCCGCATTTTACGGAAAGGATACTCCTTTTCCTATGCCTGCTGTGATTATACCGAATTCGGTAATGGACAAAGTGTATCCGCTGATTTTACATGGGCAACGTCCGGTGGTGCCCAAAATGGTCACCACCAGAATCCGTATCTTTTTCAGCGATGTAAACTGAACTGATTCTTACTATGGATCGGGAAGAACCGTTTACCGCAGGTTTTCATCCTGCCGGGGCTGGGCCGCTTTGTAGGAATAGTATGTGCAGACTGCCGCGTCCGCGCAGATGATTCCCAGCATCCAGAACAGGCATGCGGCGCCGCGGACCGCAAACCCGGCCGCGATGCACAGGATTCCCGATATGATGAAAGAAATACCGCCGAAATGCTGGCATTTTTTCCAAACAGTATCGTTCTTCATGCTCCATGTGGTGCGCAGGCCGATGATGGAGTTTTGCTTCAGCTTCGGCATGACATTGCCCAGAATGATCATGAAAGAGCCGAGCAGAATGCATTCGATCTGGGAAATATCAAACGACAGGCTGTAGAGGTTCTCAGCTTTCGTAAAAGATGTATACAGCATATAGCAGTTCATAATGTTAAACCAGATGATCAACACAAGGCCGGTCGTTATGCAGATCTTTTCGTTATTTTTTCCGTTCGATTCCTGACGGGCGGCGATTCGGGCCATGGCAAACATGAACAGCCCCATGCCGATGGTGATCACAGGGAAGAGAAAGGATTCGTATTTGCTGCCCCAGCGGTCCACCTGGCCATCGAATCCGTAGTGGGCCGGGATCTGATCCGGCAGAAAGCCGACCGCAACGGCAGCTTCCAGAAGGGGAAGAAACATCAGGATGAGCAAAAGCATTTTTCTGGTTTTCATAGGAGGCCCCTTTCTTAGCCGATACCGGGTGATACGCGGAGATCTTTCGCGGAATCCGCGGTATTTTCCTGCGCTTTTGGAGGATGCTGTTCTTCAGGCAGTGCGTCGGGATCTCGTAATCGCGTGATCCACAGGATCGCTTCGTCCAGTACGGTCAGGTTCAGTTCATAGTAGATAAAATTCTTGCGGCGGGTCTCATAGATCAGATCCGCCTTTTTCAGTTTCGCCAGATGATAGGACAGCGCCTGCGGCGATATCCCCAGGTAAATGGCAAGATCGCCGGAGCTGATTGTCCCTTCTTTTAGTTTATTCAGAATATTGCGCCTGGTATCGTCGGCAAGCGCCGCCAGGATCTCGGAAATCGCCATTGGAAGACCTCTTTTTTCAAAAGTATTGCTAAGCAAAAAGTATTTCAAAAATATTTTAAATAATGTATAGCATAAGAATAATGTGCTGTCAATGGTATTTCAAAAATATTTTAAATATTTTAAACCTTGCAAAATCTTGTGCGAGGCAGGCGGGTGTTTGACAGTTGAATAAATAGAAAAGTCCCTACAGGCCACATAATGCCTGTATTTTTTTGTCAAATTTTTTAAAATAATACGTGCTATATTGTACTATATATGTTATAA
>CANRMT010000054.1 GCA_947631815.1 uncultured Eisenbergiella sp. | reverse complement strand
GGCCGGGGGCATTCGCATCGCTATGCATTTTCAGACCGTTTCACGGTCCGGAAAGAAACTCATTCGGGAAGCTTGGTGGTCAGACCGGCTTCGTAGACTTCTTTTCTTTCCTCGGTGATCTCGGCATAACCGGCATCCGCATACTGCTGTGCGTAATCCTCATACAGCGCATCAAACTCCTCGGGCTTGCAGGTCACCAGCTTGTCGCGCAGCTCCACATACAGGGACTGCAGCGTGGTCTGATACTCAGCGGAGGACTCGATCGCCTGACCGAACATACAGTCGGCAATGGCCCAGCCGTTGGCCGCAGCCTGCACCTTGTTGTTGTAGTTCTGGATCAGATCGTCGGTGAAGTCCACAGGCAGACCCTGCGGGGAAGCCATCGCGATGGTCTCCTCGATGGTGCCGGCGTTCCTCGCCTCGATGGTCACACACCAGTAGTCCTTGTTGTTGTTGTAGCCCTGCTTGTACTCGGTGGGCTGATCTTCATAAGCGACAGATACGGGCGTGCCGTTTTCATCGTAGTTGAAGGTCTCGCCTTCGATACCCCACTGCATGGTGAAAAGCACGTCTTCCTGGGTCATCCACTCCATGTACATCATGGCCGCCTTGATCTGATCCTCGGTAGCCTGAGAGGAGAAGCCGACCATCATGCCGAACGGGTTGTCGGAACGATAAGCGGGATAGGTGCCCTGCTCGGTATCGGGCTCCAGGGACTGCACTTCCACCGCCAGCTCCGCATCGGGATTCTCAGCATAGAAGCTCTCCAGCCAGTCCATGGAAGCGGAAATGTATCCGCCGTACTTATAGCTCTTGCCGTTGATGAAGTTGGCCTTCGCGGTCTCGGTATCGATGGTGTAATACTCGGGATCGGTGATGCCCAGATTGTACTCCTCGTTGGCATTCTTCAGCAGCTTGCGGTTGGGCTCCCAGCCAAGGGACGGGATATTGTAATCGCCGTACATCGCCCACTCTTCCTCGTTCTGAGGGATATCTCTGTAGCCGTAGTTCTGGTCAGCGCCCTGGCCGGACAGGATCATGCTGCCGCCGCCGGGATGCTCCGCGATACCAGCATCCATGATCTTCTGCATCGCATCCAGATATTCCGCACGGGTCGCAGGAATGTGGTCATAGCCCACTTCCCTCAGCCAGTCCATACGCACCCAGTTCACATAGGTGTAACCGGTGTTGTAGTAAGGACGAAGGGCCAGCGCAAAGTAGTTGGTGCCGTTCAGCGGGATGTAGGTGAGCTGATCGTTCTCTTCCATTCTCGCATAGTAGGTGGGAGCGATCTGCTTGAACAGATCCACATCCAGCTCCGCCAGATAGCCGTCAGACGCCCACTGTGCCAGCTTGTCATAGTCGTACTCCATCAGGATGGTGGGCAGATCTTCGGAAGAAGCCAGCAGGGTGTAGGTGGTCATAACGTCGGAACGGGGGATCGCCGCGAACTCAACGGTGATGTTGTACTTATCGCCGAAGTTCTCCTGGATCCACTTGGTCCAGTAGTTGTCGGTAACAGTGGGAACGCCCTCAGCGCCTCTGTCATAGACAGGGATGGAAATGGTGACGTTCTCGGCAAAAGGTTCCCAGCCGTCGATCCCGGCCACAGCCGCGGTATCTCCGGCAGCCTCTTCCGCGGGAGCCGCTTCCTCAGCAGCCTGTTCTTCCGCAGGAGCGGCTTCTTCTGCGGGCGCTGATTCCTCAGCAGGAGCGGACGAAGAACCGCTGCTGCCGCAGGCCAGCATGCTCATCGCCATAACGCCGGTCAGCGCCAGAGCGAGAAGCTTCTGAAGAGTTTTCTTCTTCATAATTTGTTTTCCTCCTTTAAATATTTTATAGCATCCGGGTTCCCCGGCTACTACCGTAAGAGATGGCGAAAAGCCCGCGCCGCAGGCTCTCCGTCCGGGGGAGCTCCCCCGTGATCTTCGCGGGCACGGATCCGAACGGGATCAGCCCTTCACCGCGCCGATCATGACGCCCTTCACGAAATACTTCTGCAGGAACGGATAGATGCAGATGATCGGGATAGTGACGAACATGATGGCCGCCGCCTGCAGCACCTCGGGAGTGCTGGTCACCGCCGCCGCCTCGGAAAGAGAGGTGGTCTGGGCTTCGGAAGCGGAGGACACCATCTGATACAGCTTATACTGCACCATCTTCAGCGTCTCGGATTTCCGGATATAGTACACGTTGTCGGAATAGGCGTTCCACCGGCCCACCGCGTAGAACAGGGACAGCGTCGCCAGGATCGGCTTGGAAAGCGGCATCACGATCTTCGTCAGGATCTGGAAGTTGGTGGCGCCGTCCAGGAAGGCCGATTCCTCCAGACTGTCCGGAATGCTGGACTGGAAGTAGGTCTTCATGATCAGCATGTTGTAAGGCGAATAGATCAGGGGCAGGATCAGCACCCAGACCGTATCCAGCAGATGCAGCTTGTTCAAAAGCAGATAGGACGGGATCAGACCGGCGCCGAAATACATGGGGAACATCAGCAGGAAGGTGAACACCGTCCGGCCCTTCAGCCTCTTCTTGGAAAGCGGATACGCCGCACAGGTACATGCGATCATGCCCAGCACCGTAAACAGCAGGGTCACGCCCACGCTGTAGAAGAAGGAGTACACCAGGCCGCCGTCCTTGAAGATGGAGACATAGGCGTCAAAATTGATATCCTGCGGCCAGAAAAACACCCTCTTCGCCATGACGGCGCTGTTGCCGGAAATGGACTTGGCCGCCAGATGAAGGAACGGAAGCACGCAGGTGGCGCAGATGATGACCAGCACGATCATCATGACCGCGTCGCTGACACGGAACTTGTTTATGGCTCTGCTGCCGTCAGAGGTGACTTCAGCATCGCGGGGAATATTTTCATTCTTCTTTTTTGCCATGATCCACACCTCCTTATAACAGGCCGTCTTCGCCCAGCTGCTTGGCGACCTTATCGGACAAAAGCACCAGGATCAGACCCACCAGAGACTGGAACACGCCCACCAGGGTCGCCATACTGTAGTTGCCGCTGGAAAGACCCTTTTCATATATGTAGATGGCCAGCTGATACTGGAAATCCTTGACCATGGAATTGCCGAACACCTGCAGACGTTCGAAGTTGCTGCCCATCACACGGCCCAGGTTCATGATCAGCAGGGTGACCACGGTGCCGCGGATGCCGGGAAGCGTGATGTTCCACATCCGCTGCCAGCGGTTGGCGCCGTCGATCATGGCCGCCTCATAGAGCTCGCCGCTGATACTGGTGATGGCCGCCAGGTAGATGATGGTGCCCCAGCCCATGCCCTGCCATACGCCGATGAGCAGGTAGGTCACGGCCCAGTGCCATTTCTCCGTCAGGAACGGAATGCCCTCCTGGATCACGCCCATGTTCATCAGAACGATGTTCACGAGGCCGGTGCTGGGACGGAACATGGTATAGGCCACGCTTCCGATGATGGCCCAGG
The DNA here is from genome assembly GCA_947631815.1 of uncultured Eisenbergiella sp. GTDB lineage: Bacteria > Bacillota > Clostridia > Lachnospirales > Lachnospiraceae > Gallintestinimicrobium. Next base: position 15,223 of record CANRMT010000054.1, on the reverse strand, counting down.
AAAGGAAGTGGGGCAGATACAGGATCGTCTGCGTCACCTTCTTAAATCTCTGATAGCGCAGCTCGTTCAGGATCAGCGCCAGGATGATGGGCATCGGGAAGCCTACCAGCAGATCCAGCAGGTTGAACACGATGGAGCTGCTCAGCGCGCGCTTGAAATCCCTGTCCTTGAACACTTTTTCAAAGATCTTGAACCCGACCCATTCACTGCCGGCATACCCCTTGGCCGGCTTGTAATCCATGAAGATCATCCGCATGCCCGGATAGGCCGCGTAGCTGAAAATGAACACCAGCGCCAGCGGGATCAGCAGCATCAGATATAACTGCCAGTCGCGCTTCATGGCGTTCTTCCAGGTCACGTTCACCTTGACCTGCGGCGATTTCGTCTTGCTTTTCGCCATAACCACTACCTCCTCCTTTTCTTTTCGAAAATATGCTCTCTTCCCGTCACATTGCATATTTTATATATTTTGACGATTTCATTATCGTATAGATTGACCGCTTTTTCTAAGCATTACCTTATCAAAATCGCGCAGAATCGACCATTTATTTTCGCTTCATCCGTTTTCCGGTCCCTCAGCGCAACAATAATCCAATTTTTGCGCAAAAGTTTTGTGCATTTTGTCAGCCTCTTTTCCGTATTCCGCTGAAAAAAGACGGATTCTCCCGCAATTTTTGGGGAAAAAGAAGAAATATCCCAAATTTTACGGTTGCTTTTCTGCGCATGTCCTGTTATATATAAAATAAGAAGGGCCCGCGGGCAAAACAGGGCCCGGATCCGCGGCGCGCGCTCGGCAGGCCGCGCATTTTCGAACATCGGCGTTTTTCCGGGTCCGGCGCATTTCAGGCGGCCGTTTCCCGGATATCGTTTTTTCCGCACACGTCTGCGAGGTGAAGATTATGGCAAAGCAGAAAAATGTTTTCACCGAATACCGCAACTACGATCTGCCCCTTTCCTTTCCCGTCCTGCTGCTCTCCGGCGATTACTGGCGCATTTCCGATGTGCCCAGCGGGCGGCTGCATTTTCACAACTGTCTGGAGATCGGCGTCTGCCACTCGGACTCCGGTTCGCTGGAATTTTACGGGATCCCCGCGCCCTTTCGCGCCGGGGATGTGACCGTGATCCCCCGCAACGTTCCCCATACCACCTACTCCGACGCAGGGCTGGCCAGCCACTGGTCCTGGCTGTTTCTGGACCCGGAAGAGCTGTTTAAGGATTTTCTGCCAAAGGGATGGAAAAACTACGATCTGCTCACCTACGGATTTTCGAATTACAGATTCATTTTCAATAAAGAAGAATTCCCGGAGATCCACCAGACGCTGCTGCTGGCGATCCGGGCGATGGAAGAACAGAAGCCCGGCTATCAGCTAGCGGTGCGGGGCCTCCTGCTGGCGCTCTATATCGAGATCTACCGGTTTGAAAGCGCCAGCGCCTCCGGCGGGGAGGCGCTGAACGCAGAAGACATCAACAGGCCGGGGACCTCGGCTCCGCTTTCCATCGCACCGGCCCTGGACTATGTGGAGAACAACTATATGCAGCAGTTCTCCATCGAATATCTGGCGCAGCTGTGCCACTGGAGCCCCACCCACTTCCGGCGGATGTTCCATGAGATCATGGGAACCTCCCCGCTGGATTACGTGAACAGCACGCGCATCCTGAAATCCTGCTCTCTGCTGTGCAGCACGCAGGAATCCATTCTGAACATTTCGGAAATGGTGGGCTTCCAGTCCGTTTCCAGCTACAACCGCTGCTTCATCAAGGTCATGCAGATCTCTCCCCGGGAATACCGCAAGCAGATCAGCCATGCGGATTCCAGCGCCCGCAGTCAGGCCATCCTGGAGTATTCCGGGTGGATGCATCCGGAATGAGGCAGGGCCGTCCGCGTCACTGCTCCCCGGACGGCTCTTTCAGTTCATACCGGCTGAGGATCCGGCCGAACCCAAGGCACACGCCGACGCTCAAAAGCCCCAGCAGGAACATGACCAGCGCCGCGCCGGATCCCTTTCCAACGCCGAACAGCCGCGCCGGAAGTCCATTCGGATCCGTCCGCGCCATCCACGGCTCGCAGACCTTATCCACCAGAAAGCCGCCGACAAAGGTCCCGACGGGAATGGTAAAAAACTGCATCGTGTTCCGGCAGGCATAGACCCTGCCCTGCATCCGGGGCGGAATGGTGCTGCGCAGGATCACATCGAGATTGGCGTTCATGACGGGAACGACAAACCAGCCCAGGATCTGGGCGATGCACCACCACACCGGCGTCCGGGCAAATGCCAGGAGAAAGCATTCCGTCCCCAGCGAAAACAGCACGGTCAGCAGGATCACGCGAACGCGGTTCTTAGGTGCCGGAAGCGCGGCCGCCGCAAGGCTTCCCGCCAGCGACGCGATCCCGGCGCACGAAGTGACGATCCCCAGCACCGCTTTTCCCCCGTTTGCGCGGGAAAGCACATAGGGCGGCAGCGCCGCGTCCAGGGCGGACGCCGCCAGATTCACGCCCGCGAAAAACAGGATCAGCCAGAGGACCAGACCATTGCGGTACAGACAGGCGAGCCCCGCCTTCGCGGCCGACAAAACACTCTCTTTTTCCCCATCCGCGCTCTGTGTCTCCACCGGCGGAATACGCACGAAAAACGCCAGCGCCGCAAAGGCCGCAGCAAATGCCGCCAGATCCACGCCGATCACGCCGTCCATGCCTGCTGCTCCGTAGAGCGGCGCCGCGAACACAGGATGCAGGATCGTGACCAGCGCGTTCGAAAACGACTTCAGGCCGCTCGCCCGCTGATACTGCGCCTGCGGCGTGATCAGCGTCATCGCCACCTCGCCGGCGGGCTGCTGCACCGTATTCATCAGGCCGCTCACCGCGTTCAGGACATACATATGAACGGGCCGCAGGGAACCGGTCTTCAGCAGAAACAGCACCGACACCGAACAGCAGGCCGCCAGCGTATCGCAGACGAGCATCGTTCTTTTTTTATCCCATCGGTCGGAAAGCGCTCCGGCAAAAATGCTCATCAGCACATACGGCGTATAGGAACAGATGGACAAAAGCGCCGTCTGCAGAGCCGAGCCGGTCGCCTCATACAGCCAGAGCGTCAGCGCGAAGCCCGTCATGGCGCTGCCCAGCTGCGACAGCGACTGCGTCGACCACAGGATCAGAAACGGTTTCAGTTCTTGATATGTTTTTTTCATTTTGACTTTGCTCCTTTGAATCGTTATCGTATTTTCATCTCAAATCAAATTCGCAAAGTCTGAGGATACGGACCCTCGCGCGGCCCGGCCGCTCCATGCGGTATCCTCAAACCTCGCATGGAGCAGAGACATTCATTAGCAGCATGGCTCTAACCTCATTCAATATTTTTTATATCTTTTGCGATACTGGGCCGGTGAGCAGCCGACGGCCTCACGAAAACACCTGGTGAAATAGTTCTGCGTCGTAAACGCCAGTTTTTCCGCAATCTCTTTTACAGACAGATCTGTCGATTCCAGCAGCAGCTTTGCGCGTTCTGTTTTTGCGCGCCGAACATAGAGGAACAGCGGCATACCGGTCTCTTTTTTAAACTTTTCGCTCAAATAGTATTCCGTATATCCCGTGAGCGAGGCCAGCTCCGCGAGTTCGAGCTTCCTGTCCAGATTCAGCTCAATATAGTCACAGCATTTCCGGACAGCCTGTGAATAGTTCGGATCCGTATGCAGGCCATGTACCCGGCAGATGAAATCATGGTACATGGACAGCGCCAGCGTATTCAGTTCACCGGTGTCTCTGCTGTTGACGGCGGCCTCGATATAGGAGTCCCCCAGGGGATAAGCGAGCTCCGGGCTCATCCCGCCCTCCATGGCCGCACGGCAGACAAGCGAGGTGAACACGATAATGCTGATCTTGATCTGCTGAAGCGGGCCGCGCCCCCGGACAGGTACGCCGGGGCTCAGCATACTGCTCATGTTAAGAGCGCTCTGGTAGTTGATATCGCCGTTTCGCACCATCTGCATCATGACACGCTCGGCCATGTAGACCTTTGTGCGATCCCTTTTTTCAACCGGCGCTACGGCTGCCGCCTCCCTATATTCCGTTCCCGCAAGCAGCATAGACACATCGCTCTGCTGCCCTGACAGCGCATTATAGACCATGGTCACATAGCGGATGAAAATCGCGTGGGGAATGACCGGCATCGCGGGCAACTGCTCAACAAAGCTGCTGACCCAGGCGGCCTCCTCCAGCGTGTTCAGATAAGGACGCAGCGCGGACCTGACCTGTGTTTTGACCGGGATGGAATAAAAGACGGGACCCATGACAAACAGCAGGTCGCGTTCCCGGCTCGGCTCAAAAGCGATGACCCACTGCATACCGACAGGCGAGCCTATCAGCAACGGAACCGTGCCCCTGGCCGCCGCATATTCCAGCGCTTTCTCTCCCCCGCCAAGGATACGGAAAGCCTTATCCAGTACCTCACAGTACGGTTCCGGGCAGGATGTCGCGACCAAATGCCCCATATCCCTGTAACACCAGACGTAAAACTTTTCATTGGCCGGTATGACGGACTCTAAAAACAAAAGGTTTTGTTCTTCCTGCGTCATTTGCAGATTCGTCGGTATCTCCATTGTTCCCTCCATCAGCTCTTTATGGATCATTATAACAGTTCGGATAAGAAAATCAAGAATTTTCCTGAATCAGTGTAACTTTTCCTTAATCATTGACTTTACGCTCAAAAGCGCTTCTACTAAAATAAACAGTATAAAAGTTTTTATCTATAAAGGTATCAAGAAGGCATGGAACACACATTTTGCGGAGGGAAAGATTGAAAATAAGCCCGATGGCTTATTTTCAATCTCGGGATTTGTGCTGCCGCACAAAGTCCCCTTGATTCAAATGCCGCCTGATCGGCGGCAGAATGAGAGAAAGCATGAGAGCGATCGCGTTAAAAACGGAATTTATGAAGGACCCCATTGGGATAGACATCCCCCGTCCAAAGCTCACATGGAACTGCGAAGGCGGACTGCGTCAGACGGCATATGAGATAAAGGCGTTTCGTAACGGCATCGGATTCTGGAGCAGCGGCCGTGTGAAAAGTGCCGAAATGTCCGCGCTTTTTGGGGCCGATCTCGCCAGCCGCGACCGTGTCCGCTGGCAGATCAGGCTTTGGGACGAAAACGGCGTTCCGGGGGAATGGAGCGAGGCCTGCTTCGAGATGGGCCTTCTGGACCGGCAGGACTATTTGGCCCGCTGGATCGACCCGGAGCCTGACCGCGACCCCCAGGCGCATAAACCGGCCAGCTACCTGCGCAAAAGCTTTCTTGTAGACAAGCCAGTTGGAGCCGCCCGGCTCTACATCACCTGCCACGGGCTTTATGAGGCATGGATCAACGGCAAACGCGTAGGGGACTTCGTTCTGGCACCCGGCGCTTCCAGCTATTCCAAACGTCTGCATGTGCAGACCTATGACGTGACAGAGCTGCTCCTGCAGGGGGAAAACGAGGCTCTCGTTATCCTGGGAGATGGCTGGTACCGCAGTTGCTCCGGCGTGGACGGGGACCGGAATCTTTACGGCGAGGATGTGTCCCTGTGGTTCCAGTTGGAGGCCGACGGTGTGCCGTTGTGTGTTTCCGACGGGACCTGGGAGGCGACCCAGGAAGGCCCCATCCGCGCCAACGATATGCAGCAGGGCGAGACAGTGGACGCCCGCCGGACGGAGCTCACCGGCTGGCACGGCGTCACTGTTGCGGATTGCAGGACGGAAAACCTCTGCGCGGCAAACTGTGTCCCTGTGAAAGAACATGAACATTTCCCCGGACGGCTTTTCACCACGCCAAACGGAGAGACCGTGATCGATTACGGCCAGAATCTGGCGGGCTATGTGGCGTTCACGCTCAACGCCCATGAGGGCGACACGCTGATCCTCACCCACGGGGAGGCGCTGGACGAGAACGGGAACTTCACCCAGGAAAATTTTCAGGACCGCAAGCGCCACAAGGAGGGCGGCATAAGGCAACAGGTGATCTACACCTGCAGGGAGGGGAAAAACGAATACAAGACCAAATTCTCTATCTGGGGCTTCCGCTATGCGAAGGTAGAGACAACGGCGGATCTGACCGGCGCTTCGTTTACCGCTATAGCGGTCTATTCCGACATGGAACAGCTTGGTTTTTTCCAATGCGGCAATCCGGACGTGGAACGGCTGGTGGAGAACACGCTCTGGAGCATGAAGTCCAATTTCTGCGACGTGCCCACCGACTGCCCCACCCGCGAGCGGGCGGCGTGGACCGGCGACATGGGCGTGTTCGCCGAAACGGGCCTGTTCCTGATGGACTGCTATCCCGTGATCCGCAAGTGGCTGGGCGAGTGTCGGCTGAACCAGTACCCGGACGGAAAAATAGCCAACATCGCGCCGAAGAACAACCGTCCCACCTTTACCACCGAGCTGCTGGCCGGTTCCGTAGGCTGGGGCGACGCGGCGATCCTCGTCCCCTGGGCTTTGTACCGGCGTTATGGCGATACGCGTATCCTCAGCGAAAACGCGGAGATGATGCGCCGCTGGTATGCCTATCTGGAGAGCCGTGCCGGGCAGAAACAGGCTGCAGGCCCTATGAACATGGACAGCATTCCCGAGCAGTATCGGGCCATGCTCAGGAATATGCCGCCGGAGGCCCTGGCAGAGATGATGAAGAAATTCGCCCCTTCCAAACAGGGCGGCGAAAACCCATATGGGGAATATGCCATCGAGACCGGCACCGATTACGGCGAATGGTGCGAGCCGGACGTGGATTCCATCAATACCATGGGCAAGCCCCAGAGCAAGGTGGCCACGGCATACTACGCCCTGTCCGGCAGGCTTCTGGCCGAAATCTCCGCTTTGCTGGGAGATACGGAAAACGCGGAGCGTTACAGGAAGACCGCCGAAGGGGCGAGAAACGCTTTTCACTATCTGGCCGCGCCGGATGGGAGCATCCGTTCCGACCGGCAGGCGGAATATGTACGGGCCATCGATTTTGACCTGCTCGACCCGAAGGAAAAACGCCGGGCGGCGGCCGGGCTCAACGACCTGGTGATCCGCTGCGGCTATCATCTGAACACGGGCTTCCTCTCCACCCCGGCGCTCTGCCCGGTACTGGCGGAATACGGCTATGTGGAGACCGCCTACCGGCTGCTGCTGCAGGATACGCTCCCAAGCTGGCTGTACGAGGTCAGACACGGCGCCACCACCATCTGGGAGGACTGGGACGGCGTCAATGAAGCGGGGCAGGTCAAGGCATCCCTGAACCACTACTCCAAAGGCGCCGTATGCGCCTGGCTTTTCTCCGGCGTCTGCGGCATTCATGTGGAGAACGGCGCGATCCGCATCGCTCCGCAGCCGGATCCGCTGCTGAGGAACGCCGGGGCCCGCTATCAGTCGCCGCTTGGTGAGATCGAGAGCGCATGGCGCTATCAGGAGGACGGGACGATCACCTACTTCTTCCGTATCCCCTCCAACACCCAGGCCGAGGCGGTCCTGCCCGACGGCCGTAAAATGCGGCTGGATCCCGGCGAACACACCATAATATAGTGCCTAATGAACATCACATAAAAATAAAAAGAAAGGAGTTTCACCATGGCAAAAGAAAAGTTATCCACCAACAAACCGGACGGCGTGCAGTACCGCCGTGCCAAACTCTGGCAGATCATTCTGGTATCCTGCAACGCCCTCAACGGCATGGCAGTGTATACCCTGATCGGTCAGGCCTCCTACGCGGCCAGCATCGGCTTCGGCATCTCCACCCTGATCGTCGGCAGCCTGCTGACCTTCACCCGTATCTTTGACGCTGTCACGGACCCGCTGCTCGCTTTCCTGTACGACCGGGTTAATACCAGGTGGGGCAAAATAAGGCCTCTGATGCTCCTGGGCTGGCTCATACAGTCTCTGGGCATCATGTGTATGTTCTCCTGGACAGCCAGCAAAGGCTTCGGCGTCGTCATGTTCCTGGCGACATACATGGTATATGTCATCGGCTACACCATCGTGAACATGACTGCCCAGACCATCGGCCCTCTGATCACAAACGACCCCAGGCAGCGCCCTACCGTGGGTGTGTGGAATACAGTGTTCAACTACCTTGTTCCCATGGCGTTCAATATCATCCTCACCACACAGCTGCTGCCCAAATACGGTGAAATAACCGTTACGGAATCCGGCGGCTATGCCATGAACTACAGCCAGGCCTATCTGACCGCCGCCGCCACCGTCACCGTGCTGGTGTCGCTGGTGGGCGTTATCCTGGTCTGCATCGGCGTTTCCGCCTACGACAGGCCTGAGAACTTCAAGGGAACCAACAAGGCAAACGAGCGGCTCAAGTGGAAGGATATGATCAACGTAATCACCCACAACAAGCCCCTCCAGGCGTACATCGTCTCCGCTTCCTCCGATAAGATCGCCCAGCAGGCCAGCAGCGCGGCCATCGTGAGTACCATGCTCTCGGGCATTCTGATCGGCAATATGACCATCGCCACGTATCTCTCTGTGGGCGGTATGCTGCCCTCCATCATCTTTGCCATTGTGGGCGCCCGCTACTGCGGCAGGCACGGCAACAAGGAGTCCATCGTATCCTGGGCGAAATTCTGCATTTACGCGAATATCGCCATGATCGCCTTTTTCATCGTTACCTATTTCACCGCCGGGACCACATCCATCGCGCATTTTGGTGTGACCATGGTCCTCTACATCCTGCTCACGCTGGTCTGCAACGGCTTTATGATGGCCGGGACCACCGCCGGCACGGCGTTCATGGCCGACGTGATAGACTTTGAGTTGGACCGTTCCGGCAAGTATATCCCTGCCGTGGTCTCCGGCACCTACAGTCTGATCGACAAGATCGTCTCCTCCTTCTCCGCGCTGATCGCCACTGCCGGCGTGGCCCTGATCGGCTACACCTCCACGCTGCCCCAGCCCGGCGACTCGCCTACCGCGCCTGTCTTCTGGATGACCATGTTCCTCCGCTACGGGCTCGGTATCCTTGGCTGGATCTGCACCCTGCTGGCCATGCGCGGATGCAGGCTGGGCAAGGCCGAGATGGTAGAAGTGCAGAAGCGCATCGCCGAGCGGAAGAAGACCCTGGGCGACGCGGAAGCGGACACGGCGACGCTGGTGGAGCAGGCCGTGGAAACGGAAGAAGAGTAAATACGAAAGATCACAAAACCGGAGCACAATCGGCTGTTCGGCCAAGACAGTTCAACTGTATTTTACAGGAGATCAAAAAATGAAAACTTACGTTCAACAGATCATGCTGGGCACCGTGACCGCCAGGGAAACCCAGGCCCGCGAAACCTTAACAAGGATCAAAGCGGCCGGATACGACGGCCTCGAGCTCAATCGATTCATGCTGCACCCGAGTTCTTTCATGGTGCGCATGATGACCCGCGCCGCCGGAATGCCCACCGGGAACGGGGGCAGGCTCGACTGGCATTCCCTCCTGAAGGAGAGCGGCCTGACGGTCGCCAGCCTCCATGCCGACCTCGGCTCCCTGGAACGGGAGCCGGAGGCGGTCATCGACGAAGCGAAAAGCTATCAGACCGGCAGGATCGTCATCACCGGTATGTACCGCTTTGATTATTCCGATGAAAAAACCGTGCGCGGGCTGGCCCAAAGGCTCAACAGGGCCGGGGAAAAGCTGAAGGATGCCGGGATAGAGCTCCTCTATCACAACCACAATGTGGAGCTTTTGCCGGTCGGCTGCGGACTGCGGGCCTATGACATCCTGATAAGCGATACGGATCCGGCTCTTGTCGGTTTTGAATTTGACAGCTATTGGTTCACCGACGGCGGAGCGGACGCAAAGGCCTGGATGCGAAAGCTGGGCGGCCGCATGAAGCTCTGGCATATCAACGACAGGGGCAGCCGCCAGAGTGGGCCCGCCATGACGCCCATTCTGAAAGCGGACAGCATGGAGCTCGGCACTGGCAGCATGGACCTGGACGGTCTTTTTGTGCTGGCGGCGGAAAACGGCGTTTCGGACATCGTGCTGGAGAGCCATAAGAACTGGATTGACAAAGACCCGGTCAAGAGCCTGGAGCTGAGCGCCCGCTGGCTAAACGGCAGGAAAGAACTGCAGGAGGGGCGGTCGCGATGAGCTTTCCAAAAGATTTCCTCTGGGGCGCGGCCAGCGCGGCAGCGCAGATAGCGGGCGGTTATCTTGACGGCGGACAATATAAGCAAATCATAGAAACGAACGGAGAGGGCCTGTGAGAAGCCCTCGGGAAAGGAGACAACATGATCATTGACGACACTGAATTTGGCCGCATTGAAGTAAGGACCCTTCCTCTGCCGGAGGGCCTGGGCTCCGATGTGATCGGCACCTATACCTATTCCGGGCGGGTGCTGGTGGCGGTCCGCATCCCGGAGAAGGGAAAGGACTGGTACCGCGTTTTCACCGTGGAGGACGACGGAACTGACATCTGCGAGCTGTTTGACGGCGAGATCCCTCAGAAAAAGGGGGCCAACGGCATCCGCTGGATGTGCTATGCGGATAATAAACGCGTTCTCCTGGGAGATTACGTGCTTGAATGCAGCCCGGATCTGGACCGCTGCACGAGTTCCGAGCTGATCGATGTGGTCTTCCCCGAAGAGATCAGCCAGATCCCCGGCATCTTCATGCGCTGGTCCGAGCCGATCATCGCTCCGGATAACGAGCATGTCTGTTTCTCCTCCCTGACCGGCAGCGGCGCGTTCAATTTTCTCGGAAAGCTGACGAGGACGGACAGCGCCTATGTGATGGAAGATGTGCGCGTGGTCAGCACGGTCAACGGTCTGGAGCCCGACCTGCAGCATCCAGGCTGCTATATCCAGAAAACGCAGCGCGGCGGCGAGGTCAAGCAGTTCGTCCGGGGCGGCCGGTCTATCACCCTGGCGGGCGGCGGAAGGAGCATCAGCGAAAGCTGCCTCCAGGCGCTGGACAGCGAAGAAGTCGCTTTTATCACGGATACACTGGGTTACGAGGAAACGGCCATCTTCTCCCCCAATGAGGTTTACGCCATCTGTATGTCGCCCCGCTTTTCTCCCAAAACGGATATGGGCGTGCTGGGCGTCGTGCCGCTGACCGGAGATATGGTCACCCGCGGCAGATACCTGAATGTCCTATATCAGTATGCCATCGCGGGGGCCCGCTCACACAGGCACGGCAACATCGGCCCTGCCCTCATCAATATAGAGCGCTCCATGAAAGAGGGCCGTGCCTATATGGGGGTCGATCTGAGCGATCCGGAGGACAAATGGGTCTACTACTCCCCCATGAGCTGGCACCCGGACAGCACAAAAGCCCTGTGGAACGAGCGGACCAGGCTGTGCGAGGGTGACGTACAGTGCAGGCTGCAGATCGTCCATCTGCTGGATGTGGCCCCCTCTGCTCCCGTTCCCGCTCAGAAAACGCCGGACAGCCAGGACATTCCTTATTCTGAGCCCATCTCCGCTGCACTTCGCACGGAAGCTATGCCGATCCCTCTGACTGTCTGTGGCAAGTCCGGCACGGTGCAGAACCGCCCTGTGGAGGGCGGCGCGTGGGAAACACGGTACGACCGGTTCAGCGAGGACGGCGAGACGTTCTACGACGGCTGGCTCAGAGTAAAGGCCCCGGACAATATGTTCCAGCCGGGAGAAACGGTCATTGAGAGCGACATTCACGTCTCCGGCGCTCATACCGGGATCATGAAGCTGCGCCTTACTCTCAGGTCCGATGCCCGTTTCCAGATCTATCCGAACTTCGATCCGGACGAAAACGGGCAGCCCAAGAGCTGGGGTTACGCCGAATATGACGGTCTCTGCCGGAAGGTTGAGGACCTGGCGCCCTGACAGAAATACGGATTCGGGACCAGTGAATCTTTCGCAAAAGAAACCTCTTGAATCAGTACACAGGATATGGTATATTATAAACAAAGAAGGGCACCTGCGATAACAGGCACCCTTCAGGAGCTGCCGATAGACGGTTAGCCCACAATAAGTTCAAGCGAAATAGCTGCTTTCCTTTGTGGAGGATGGGCGGCTATTTCTGCGTTCTATGAGTATCTTTGCCTATGCTATATCCTAAGGCAAAGCATGTCAAGCTTGACCGTCGCACTGCCTTATAGCGCTATTTAAAACAACGCATGAACTTGAGTCCGGAGCTTTATCTGACAGCTCAGCCCACCTCCCGGTCCGGCTTCATGCGCACTGTCGGATTGGCTTCGTTGATCTTCCTATAGCAGGGGCAGTCCGCGGCGTGATCGTTGATGATGCCGCAGGCCTGCAGATGGGAATAGATCGTGATCGGGCCCACATATTTGAATCCTCTTTTTTTCAGATCCCTGCTGATCCGGTCGGAAAGGCCGTTGCTCACCGGCACCGCGCCCTCGGCGTGCCCGTCATACAGCACCGTTTTTCCGTCCGTGTACGCCCAGAGATAGCTGCAGAAGCTGCCGAACTCCTCCCGGATCTTCTGATAACAGCGGGCGTTGCCGATGACCGCCCGGATCTTGGGCTCGGATCTCAGCATTCCCTCCGTGTTCAGGATCCGCCGCACATCATCCTCGCCGTAGGCGGCGATCCTGTCATATTCAAAATTTGCGAAACACTGGCGGAAGATTTCCCGCTTTTTCAGCATCAGCCCCCAGCTCAGACCGCATTGCAGGCATTCCAGCGTCAGATGCTCGAACATCTGGCGGTCGTCGTGTACCGGAATCCCCCACTCGTGATCATGGTAGTGTCTGTCGGCCTGGTCTCCATAGCCCTGATCGCAGTATCCCATATCATTTTCCTCCATACAGTAACTAGCGCATTTTCAATGATAAAAAGACAGCAGTTCCTCCAATGCGATGTCGAGCCCTTCGGATTTAAGAACATCCTTCCTCTGCGCATATTGCATCGATGTCCACTGTGTGGCGCATTTCTTCGGAATATCCCGCCTCAAGCAGACAGGCCCTCAGCACCATTGAACCTTTGAAGCTGATGGGAATTCCGCTGTCATATACAGCTTTCATCACCTCATACATCCGTTTTTCTACTGCTGTCAGCTGCAAAAAAGTCACCTCTCAATCGTCATAATAGGCAATGGCTTCCTTTGCCAGTTTTTCAAACCGCTCCTGATATTCGGGAGCAATGGAAATTCCCTCAAAATTTTCTCCATTACAGTAATAATACTTGCTGACGGCCTCCGTGATCCCCTGCATATCCAGAATGGATTCATTTGCGAAAGAGTCCGCCAGCGTTCGGTTGAAATCCGTATATAAAAGGCCGCTCTTTTCCGCCACACTGTAGGCACTGACACGATTGCTAAGCAGGGCAACTCCGTTAAAGCGTGTGACAGAATCCTCCCCATAAACCCATATAACATACTCCTCGCTTCGTCCGCCGAATAAACCCTGACACATCAGCGCCTCGTCCAGGGCGAACACGATCGGTTCCCCGATACACTCGCGAACGGCCCTGAGCCAGTGTGTCGCTCCCACATAATCACTCCGCCTGGGCAGATCACTTTTTTGCGGGTCATACTCCGGCAGCACCGCTGTCCTCCGGTTGACCAGATCGCCCTGAACGCGGTTTTCCAGCAGACTTACCATATATTCCGGCGGCTTCCGCAAACCGGTTTCCCAATTCTGAACGGTGCGAAACGGAATGTGATACCGTGCGGCAAATTCGCTCTGTGTATCCCCGAGCTTTGTTCTCGCAACACAGAAAGCAGTGAGATGCCCCAAAAAGTTAGACCTTTAGAGTTACCTCACTGCTTTCTGTGCCGCCTTATGTGTTATTGGTATTTCATTTTCGTTTTTGCCCTCTTTTCTGGAGAACGGCAAACAGACCGCCCCGCGCTCAGTCCAAATGGAACACCGGGTGCAGGTCGATGGACACCGGGCTGTTGTCCGGATTCGTCTCCATGATGTCAGCCATGAAGTCCCACCACTTCCGGTTGATCTTCGTGTCCGCACCTGCTGCCCAGAGCGCCTCGTCCTCGATCTCGATATAGCCGAACAGCGTCAGCGTCTCCCGGTCCAGAAAGATGGAATAATTCTTTCCGCCGTGCTCGTGGATCATGTCCTTCATCTCCGGCCAGAGCTGATTGTGCCGCTTCTCGTATTCGGCCTCCATGCCGGGATATAATTTCATCTTAAAACCTTTGATCATGGGATTCTCCTTTCCTGCGCATCCCGCAGCATGGTCCGGCAACGGCCGTCTGACCCGCAAAGGGCCGCCCTTTTGCCGCACATGTCGGACCGTCCGTCGGGATCCTTTCACATAAAAAATTTACAGATTCTCAAATACCGTCTCGAACGGCGCCAGCGCGATCTCCCGCACGCCCTCCGGCGTCGTCACCTTCGCGGTCTGCGCTTCGCCGCTGTTGTTGATGACCACCAGCTTCCTGCTGCCCGGATAATATGCGCATTCGGTGTGCAGGTTGTCGGTCATATACAGCCCCGTCACGCCCTCGCCGCCCGCGTAGCGGATCAGCTGATACAGGAGCCGGGTGTTGGCGTCGTTCACCTGGAAGGAAGAAAGATAAATGCCCTTGCCCGCGCCGAAATCGTGCACGGTCAGCACCGGTCTGTCTCCGTCCGCCAGAAGCACCCTGGTGCTGCTGTCCGTCAGATAGCGGTTTTCCTTGGATGCGAGGGACGCGCCCTGCGGCACCAGCCCTTCCGCATCCTGCGCCGTAAAGCTCCATCTGCCGTGACAGATCTTCGCGCCCGTATCCTCGTCGATCCCCAGCACATGGGCCATGCGGAAATACATGTCATAGCCTTCCACCGCGGAGGGCTCGTTGACGCCGATCAGCGTGCCGCCGCGGTACACCCAGGCCGTCAGCTTCTCCACCAGCTCGTCGTCCTTCCAGGCGTCCCCGCCGCTCCAGGCGCTGCCGGCATAACCGGCGTTGATCACCACGTCCGCGTCCGCCAGCTTCCCGGCCTTCACATCCTCGAAGGAGAGGAAGGACACCTCCACCGGCAGTCCGGAGAGCGCTTCATTGATATGGATCAGGTCATGCTGCCAGGTCTCGTGGAAATGGCCCGAAAGCGTCCAGGACCGCAGCGCGCCCCAGGCGTGCAGCACCGCCACCCGCGTCCGGATGGTATAGGGCTTTCCTTCCTTATGAAAATCCCGGATCATGCGGAACTCATCCGTCACCTCTTCGATATAATCGCAGAAATCCGGGAACCCCTGCGTCAGATGCAGATAGCCGCCCAGCCCGATCCGGTCCACCGGCGCGCGCAGCAGCGCCCTTCTGACGCTGTTCCAGA
>CANRMT010000053.1 GCA_947631815.1 uncultured Eisenbergiella sp. | reverse complement strand
TAAATGTCCTATTTGATTGCCTGTATTATTGAGTTTTCAAGGTGCGATCCCCATTTTTGCTGTGGGAAGTTTTAGTAAAATGATTCTTTGAGCATTCTTTCAAAAAGGGGGAAATCAGCCATGCAGGAGAAAAAATGGATATATCTCATTCATTTGAGCACCAATATGTGGGGAGATCCGGGTTCCAGCTACGTCTACAAGCCTTATTATGCCGAGTTCCATACGGACGAGGAGATCTGGAGGAAGACCATCGACTTCCTTCCGGCGCAGGGGTTCAATACGCTGCTGATCGATGTGGGGGACGCGATCGCGTATGAGTCGCATCCGGAGATCGCCGTCAAGGGGGCCTGGTCGAAGGAAAAGATGAAAAAAGAGCTGGATTACATCCGCTCGGTCGGCCTGACCCCGCTGCCGAAGCTCAATTTTTCCACCTGTCACGATGCGTGGATGGGCGAATACAGCAGGATGGTCAGCACGAAGCCGTATTACCGGCTCTGCGACGATGTGATCGACGAGGTCTGCGAGCTGTTCGGATATCCGGAGCTGTTTCACCTCGGGCTGGACGAGGAAGGCCTGGAATGCCAGAAGGATTACAACATCTGCCATATCCGCTTCGGCGAGCTGTGGTGGCACGACGCCTACCGACTTTTCCGGGCGTGCGAGAGAAACGGCGCCCGGCCGTGGGTCTGGGCGGATCCCTGCTGGAGCCATCCGGACGAGTATCTGAAGAAAATGCCCAGGAGCGTCATGCAGTCGAACTGGTGGTACGGGCGGATCCGGCGGAAGGAAGACGGGACCTTCGCAGATCATCGGCCGGGCTGCTATCAGCTCCTGGAGGAGGCGGGCTTCGATCAGATCCCGACCTGCAGCTCCACCTGGAGCTATCAGTTCAACACCGCGGATACGCTTCGGGAAGCGAAAGCCTGTATTTCGGACGAGCGCCTGAAGGGCGTGATCGTGGCGCCCTGGCAGCTCACCACGCAGGAGGATTTCTATACGCTTCTCGACGATGCCAACCGGTTCGGCATCGCGAAGAAAACATATTTTCCGGACATGCCGTAAGGAGAAGGGAGGGGCAGGAGGAGTATGTACACAGAACGGAAAGAGGGAACGTATTTTGTAAAAGCCGGAAGCTATGCGCTCGCGCTCGCGGAGGAGCGCATCGACTTCCTCGTCGCCGGAGAAGTGCTCGCCAGCCTTCGCCCGGTTTCGGCAGTGAATACCTGCGGGGAAGGGGATAAGGAAAACGTCGACGCGGAAACCGGCCCGGTCCGGTTTTCGGCGGTTATCGAAGGCGGGAGCGCCGCCTTCTGCTGGGAGTCGGCGTCTTCACTGTGGGAGAAGAAGGAATACATCGTGCGCTGCTTCGAGACACATTTCGAATATTTCATCCGCGTGACGGGAAGAGGGGCCGTCGATACGGTGAACTATTTCAGCGGGAACCTGGCCGAGGGCCGGCCGGGCAGCATGTATGAATTCGATCTGGGCTTCACGCCGATCGTGACGGTCACAGGGCAGAAGCAGTGCTATTTTTCGGCGATGGAGAGCCAGGAGGTCTTTTCCTACCTGATGGTGCCGCCCCTGTTCGTCTATAGCTTTTCCACGCCGGGGGTCGCGCAGAAGATGGCCTTCGGCCTCGCAGCGGAAAGGGGAGAACACAACTTCACCCAGTTCAATTATAAGACGCGCTCCGACGCGAAGCGCAGGCGGTTCTGGTTCTGGACGGATCAGAGCGGGCATACAGTGGTGGACGGCATGTGGGAAACGCCGCGGGTGCTCTGCTATACGGCGGAAAGCGACCTGGCAGCGCTGCAGGCCTACAGCGATTATTATTACGCCAACGGCCTCGCCAGGCAGAAGCCTCCTGGGGAGCGCAGGCCGCGCTTCTGGTACGGCCCGATGACCTGCGGCTGGCTCGAACAGTATGCATATGGGAACCGGCACGGCGGCAGCTATAAGAGCTACGACGAATGCACGGCTCTCGCCTGCGAAGAGGTATACCGCAATCTGGTCCGGCAGCTGAAGGAGAAAAAGTTGTATCCGACGCTCATGATCATCGACGACAAGTGGCAGCAGACCTATGGCGACCAGACCCCGAACAGGGATCAGTGGCCCGATCTGCGCGGCTTCATCGACTGGAACCGGGAAGAGAACGGGATTTATACCATGCTGTGGTTTAAGCTCTGGGACGCGGAAGGGCTTCCGGAGGAAATGTGCATGTGGGATCCGAAGGAAAAGCGCCCCGTTGCGGATCCGACCAATCCCAAATACCGGGCGCACCTGAAGGAAATGCTCTACCATCTGCTTTCCGGAGACGAGGGCTGCTGCAACGCCTACGGCCTGAAGCTGGATTACGCCTTCTGGCAGCCGGTGGGCCGGGGGGCGGATTCCTATTCCGGCAAATACGGCGTCGAGCTTTTCCTCGAGCTGATCTCTTATATTTACCGGTGCGCGAAGGAGATCAAGCCGGAGGCCGTCATCAACTGCAGTCCCTGCCATCCCCTGTTCGCCGAGTTCTGCGATCAGGCGCGACTGCACGACTACTATATCGACCTCCGCCGCTGTTATGAGGAATTCAAATTCCGCAAGGAGGTGTATGAGGCCGCCATGCCCGGCGTTCTTTTCGATACCGACGGAGCGGCATTTTCCTCCTATCGAGACACCATGCGCTATATGCGCCTCGCGCCCACGCTCGGGATTCCCGACCTGTACTGCATTTCCCCCATGCCCAGCCTGGAGCTCGGCGACGACGACTGGGCCTGCGTGAGCGAAGTGTGGGCGGAGTACTGCAGGCGCATCGAAAGGATGTTTAGTGAATAAGAAAAGAAAAATCCGGGTTCCGCTGAAAATGCAGCTGGCGCTGCTCTATCTTTTTATCAGTCTGATCCCGACGCTTTTACTCTGCCTTTATTTCTCCAGCACGGTGCGCCGGCTGAGCATTTCGGAGACGAAGGAAGTCTATCGGTATTCCGTCGAGCAGGCGGGCAAAAACCTGAATGAGGAGATCACGGAAATCGCGCAGGCCGCGTTCGCCGCGGGCACGGACGACCGGGTGGTTTCCTATCTGCGGAATCATACGGAGGACGATTACCGCCGCTACAGCATCTATGCCGATACGGTTCACGATCTGTTCAGGCAGCTGCGGTACCGGTTTCAGAATCTGCGCATCCATATTTATACGGAAAATCCGGACATCAAATTTTCCGGAGTGTTCATCCGCGACGCTGAGGCGTACAGGAGGCAGGCGGAGGAGCTGGAGGGTGCGGGCGGCCTGTTCGTATGGGACGGCGTCCGTCAGGAATTCAAAAAGGATTATCTGAGTGCCAGAGCGCTGGTGAAGGATTTCTCCACGGGAGGGGAGACCGTGGGCGTCCTGGAGATCGGCATCGACCTGGAGGATTTGAACGCCTATATCGACGAGGCGGAGTTTTCGGATGTGATCGTCCTGCTGCGGGATCAGGAGGACCGGGTGCTGCTTTCCAACCTCCCGGACGCGGAGAAGACGGAGGAGCTGCTCCGCATCCTGCGCGCCCCGCGGAGGGGCGAGATCGTCTCGTGGGAGGGCAAAAGCTACCTGGTGTTCCAGTCCATCGTCGAAAACAAACATCTCGGTGTCCTCGGGTGGAAAAACGAACACCTGGTCCCGCTGCAGATCGTGGAGCAGGGCGCGCGCAGGATCCGGATTACGGGGTTTCTGATGACCGGCGGGCTCGCCCTGGTCGTCCTGACCATCCTGATGCTGTTTTCCTATAAGCTGACGCATCGGATGAAGCTTCTGACGGATGCAATGGACGCCATCGAGGCGGGGGACGAGGGTGTTTCGATCCCGGTCACGGGATCCGATGAGATCTATGACCTCGGGATCCATTTTGAGCGGATGGTCCTGCGCGTCCGCTATCTGATGAACGAGGTGTACGAAAACGAGATCAAGAAGCAGAAGCTGCTCAACGAGCAGAAGACGATCCGGCTGATCATGCTGCAGAACCAGACGAACCCGCACTATCTGTTTAACACGATGGAAACGATCCGGATGAACCTCCTGCTCAAGGGCGATACGGAGACCGCAGGGATCATCCGGGTATTCGCGGACAGCTTCCGGGAAATGCTGGACGATTCCGCGCTCACCTGCCGCCTGTGCGACGAGCTGGAATTCGTGAGGAAATATTTCCTGATCCAGAAATACCGCTATGAGGATAAGATCGATCTGACCATTTCGGCCGGAGAGGAGGTGCAGAACGCCGTGATCCCCAAGTTCCTGCTGCAGCCGATGGTGGAAAATTCCATCCTGCACGGCCTGGAGCAGAAGACGGGAAAGGGCATGGTGTTCGTTTCGGTCGAGCGGCTGGGGGAGGATCTGCATATCCGGATCAAGGACGACGGGGTCGGCATAAGCGATGCGGAGCTTTCTGCCCTGCGGGAATGCATCGCTCATCCTGACGGCGGCGGCAGGGAAAACTACGCGCTGCGCAACATCGCGCGTCGGCTTTCGCTGCTCTACGGCGGGGCCGCCCTGTTTGAACTGGAGAGCGCCGTGAACCAGGGGACGCAGTTTCACGTCTGTATTCCGTACAGAGAGGAGTAGAGCACCGGGATGGTTTTGATTTGCCGGAGCCGGAACGGTTTCGGGATAACCGGTGGGGAGGGAAGAAAATGTACCGTGTGGTGATTGCGGACGACGAGAGGATCATTCGGAGCGGTCTGCAGGTCGTCGTCGACTGGAACGGTTTGGGCTTTGAGATCGTCGGCTGTGCGGGCAACGGAGAGGAAGCGCTGCAGATGCTCCTGGAACATGACGCGCATGTTTTGCTGACCGATATCCGGATGCCGGGGCTCAGCGGCCTGCAGCTGGTTCAAAAGGTTCATGAGCTGGGCCTGCAGATCGACATCATCCTGCTCACCAGTTATCTCGATCTGGAATACGCGCGCCAGGCCGTTTCGCTGGGCGTGCGCGAATATCTGCTCAAGCCCGTGGACGAGGTAGCCTTGGCGGAGCTGCTGAAAAAAATCCGCGATGAGCGGGACCGGCAGGATTCCTCGGACGGCGCGCGCCGTGAGCAGCAGCTCGTTTCCCAACTGCGAAAGATGATCGAAGAAGAATATATGAACAACATCAGCTTAAAGAGCCTGGCCGAGCGCCTGCACTATAACCCCGCCTATCTGGGCCGCCTGTTTCGGGCCGAGACGGGAAACAGCTTCCGGGACGAGCTGAACGCCTATCGCGTGCGTCAGGCGGCGCAGCTGCTCCGGAGCAGCGACATCAGCATCTATGAGGTGGTGGAACGCGTCGGCTACCACGACATCAACTATTTCCACCGCATTTTTTTAAAGACCTACGGGATGTCTCCGGGCAAGTACAAGAGCGGACAGAGGAAGGGATGACTTCGGCGGCGCGCGGCCTGACGTGTTCGGAAAGACCATGCGCCGCGGGTCCGGCGAAAAAAGCGCTGCCGCATGGAGCCCGCCGGGCGGAGCGCGAAAGAGGCGAACGCCGGCGGAAGGAGGGATGGAAGAGATGGATCTGTATGAACTGGCGAGAAGGAAAAAGGTGCTGCTGATGGCGCATCGCGGTGTCGCGGGCGGGAATATCCCCTGCAATTCGCTGCAGGCGTTTCTGATCGCGCTCAACCAGGGCGCGGACATCGTGGAGCTGGACGCGGAGAGAAGTGCGGACGGCGCGCTTTTCGTGCAGCATCCCGGCATGGAAAAGGTACATCTGGGGCTGGAGGATTCCATCCGGCAGCATCCTGCCCGGGAGGTGGAGCAGCTCCGGCGGCTCAACTGCGACCTGACGCCAACGGAATGGCCGATCGCTTCCCTGGAGGAGGCGTTTCGCCTGCTGCGGGGAAAATGTATCGTCAACATCGACAAATTCTGGGAAAATCCGGAGGAGATCGCAAAGCTGGTGCGCAGGCTCGGGATGAAGGATCAGGTGCTGATCAAAACCGCGAACCGGCCGGAGTATCTGCGGGATGTGGAGCGCTATGCGCCGGATCTCCCTTATATGGTACTGGTGCGGGAGGAGGATCGCACGCACGAGGAGCTGATGCGGCGAAACCTGCGCTATGTGGGCGTGGAAGCGCTGTTTTCCTCGGACGAGGCGCCGGTTGCCTCGCGTGCCTATCTGGAGAGGATGCACCGAGATCGGAAGATCGTCTGCTGCAATGCGATCGTTTATGATTACCGCACGGTGCTGACCGGCGGCCATACGGACGATGTTTCCGTGGTGGAGGATCCGGAGCTGGGCTGGGGGTGGCTCGCCGACCGGGGGTTCGATCTGATCCAGACCGACTATCTGCTGCCCTGCCGCCAGTTCCTGGAGGCCACCGGCCGCCGCGCGTAAAGGAGTGCACGGATCCCCGGTGGGCGGTTTGGGCGGACGGGGCCGGGAAGGCGCCGCCGTACATAAACCCTTTCGGATGCGAGGTGTGGAGAAAGTGCCGAATGATTTCCCACATCGAGGGGAGGAGAAGCCAGGCCGCGAGGGCCCGGAATCCGGGAGAGGGAGCAGGACAGGGAAGAGAAAGAGGCTGTGAAAGCGGAGCCGACCGCCCCGTTTTCACAGCCTCTTTTTTTTCACAGTTTTTTGTCTTTTGGATTGCCGATTGCCTGCGGCCGCCCGGAACCGGTCCGGACGGCCGCGCCCCAAACCCGGTCTCAATCGACCAGAGCTTTTTTGTGATCCATGTAGATCTGGTTGTAGGTGTCGACGATGGATTCCGCCCCGAGCTTTTTGTATTCCTCGAGCTTGCGATTGTAGGTTCCCTCGAAGTCGTCGCTCATCACGATCTCCACGGTTGCCTTATTTCGGAAGTCGATGATCTGCTGCTCGAACTTCGCCTCGGGAGAGGTGGGATCGAGAGAGACCGTCTCCACAACGCCGCTGGGGATGAATTCCGTGTCGAACCGGTCGTTCTTAAACCAGATGTCCTCCTGGATTTCCCAACCGTAGTGGCTGTAGACTTCCTTGGCGCGGTCGGACAGGGTATCCAGCTTGAAGCTCTTGCTGTCGGTCATCTGATAATACTGGCCGGTGCTGTCCATCCCTTTGGAGAGGCCGAGGAATTTGAGCGAGCCGATGCCCTCAGACTTCAGGTAAGTGGGATCCTCATGGTACTTGTCGAGAAGATCCTGAGTAGGGGTACGGATTCCGTCCTCCACCGTATAATGTTCGCCCTCGATGCCCCAGCCTAACAGGATCTGGCCTTCGTCCGAGGAGAAGTAGTTCAGCAGCTCCATGATGCGCTCCGGATGCTTGGCGTTCTTGGTGATCGCCATGCTCTGGAAGGTATAGTTCTGGAGCTCGCGGAAATGGCGGGTTTCCCCGTTGTCGATCTGTTCCTGCGCCATCACCGGCATTTCCACGTAGCACATCTCAGGATGGCCCGCTTCGATGAAGGCGTTGTTGGAGGCCTTCACGTACCAGCCGCCGGTATACCATAAGGCCAGCGCGCGGCCGGCGACCGCCTTCTCATTCGTCTGGGACGAGAGGTCGGAGAAGCATTCCGGATCCAGAAGGCCTTCCTGATAGAGGCGGTTGAAGAAGCGGAGCGAGGACTTCACATATTTGTTCTGGAAGTAATCCTCGTAGTTGTCCTCCTTATCGTTGTAGATGACGGAATTGTTGCCGCCCATGGCGGTGTAGCCGCCTTTTTCATACAGGATCGGCATGATGCCCTGGACGCCGTAGCCTTCTCCGCCGGGCAGCGTGATGCCGATGGTGGGCTGGCCGTTGGTCTCCGGGAATTTCTCCATGCCGAGCTTTAAGACGTCGATCCACTCGTCCTCGGTCAGAAGCTGAGGCCATCCGGCGGCCTCCAGCACGTCGCTGCGGATCCAGATGTCGGAGCTTAAGGCGACCTGCGGCGAATCGTATTCCCAGGTGTAAAGGTGTCCGTCGCCGGAGGAGATCTTCGCGAGCTTGATGGTATCCTTATGGTACTCCAGGAAATCCGTGGCCCCACACTCGTTGGCCAGCTCTTCCAGATCGAGCAGCGCGCCGGCCTTGGCATAGGTCTGAATCTCCTCGTTGCCGCGAAGGCGCACGATCTCCGGATAGCTCTGTCCGGAGAGCATCAGCGCGACCTGCTCGTCGTAATTGCCGGAGTAGGACGTGAGATTGAAGACGATGTTGAATTTTTCCTTGATGATCTGACCGATCTTCGTATCCGTGCTGAGGAAGCTGGAAGCTTCGGGATCCATCAGATCGATCACGTATTCTTCGCGTTCTTGGGCTTCAGGCGCGGCCTCTGTTTCCGCCGCGTTTTCCTTTGCCTGTTCGTCCCCCTTCGAAGAGGTTTCCCCCTGTGAAGATGACGAAGCCGCCGCAGACGGGGCATCGCTCTTCGACGGAGTCTGTCCGCAGCCGATGAGCGAAGCGAGCATCAGCAAAGCCAGGATGCAGGCGATGCTTCTTTTTTTCATTTTCACTACCTCCTTTTCCTTAATAAAAAATCAGTATCATTACAACGCAGTCCGCCTGTCCGGATACGGACGGTGTGAGGAGATCTGCGGGGCATCTCGGCAATCCGTATGAGAAATCCGCATATCATCCGCCCGGATCGGACGATCCGCGCTATAAGCGTGGTTCAGCCCTTAATGGAGCCGATCAGAATGCCGCTCGCGAAGTATTTCTGCAGAGCGGGATAGACGCAGAGGATCGGGACGGTCACGATGACGGTGAGCGCCATCCTCGCCGTGACGGGGTTGAACAGCGCCTGCGCCTCTCCCTTACTCTCCGCCTCCTGGAGCGATTGAGTGGTGGTGTCGATAAAGGTCATCAGAACGTACTGCAGCGTGTGCAGGTTCGTCCGCATGGAATTGTAGATCATCGTATCGCTGTAGGCGTTCCACTGGTGGACGCAGTCGAAGAGCATCACGGCCGCCAGAACCGGCATACAGAGCGGGAGCAGGATGCGGAAGAAGATGATATAGTCGTTCGCGCCGTCCATCAGCGCGGATTCCTCCAGCTCCTCCGGGATCCCTTCCATATAGGTTTTGATCAGGATCATGTTGAACGTGCTGAACATCGCCGGAAAGATGTATACCCAGAAGGTCCCGGCCAAATGAAGCCGCTGCATCAAAATGTAGTGCGGGATGATGCCGCTGCTGAAATACATGGTCATCAGGACGTAGATCATGAAGATCTTGCGCCCGATCAGCCTCTTGCGCGACAGGGCGAAGGCTCCCATCGAATTGACTGTGAGGGAGACGAGAGGCCCAAGGGAGCTGCGCGCGATGGAGATCAGCATCGCGTGGCTGATATTCGTCGTGTTGGTGAACAGGATCCGGTAGGACTCCAGGGTGAAGCCGCGGGGATGCAGGAGCAGACCTGCGCCCACCCTTCCGGAGGTGCTCAGCGAATAGAACAGGATGTACAAAAACGGGTAAAGCGTGATGACGGAAACGAAGAGCATCACGATTCCTACCACCAGCTTCAAAAGGTAGTCGGAGAGACAGCTGGAGCGGTCGTGATAGTATTTCCTGTGCAGGATTTTTCCCGCCTTCCCAGGCTTGGCGTTTTTTCCGGATTGCGCCATCGGATTTTCCCCCTTCCCTTAAACCAGCGAGCGCCCGTTGACGCGCTTCGCGATGACGTTGACGGTAAAGAACATGATCAGGCTGGCGACGGTCTTGATGATCCCCACCGCGGTGGCGTAGGAATAGTCGAGCATCTTTAAGCCGTAGCGGTAGACGTAGACGTCCAAGACCTCCATTTTCTGCCAGTTGACGGAGTTGGAAAACAGGTTGAATTCCTCGAAGTTCGAGTTGAAGACCCAGCCGGAATTCATGATCAGCAGGACCGAGAGCGTCGGGGCCAGCGCGGGGATCGTAATATAGCGGATCTTCTGCATATGCGTGGCGCCGTCGATGCTGGCCGCTTCGTACTGCTCCTGTTCGATGCCGGAGATGGCCGCCAGGAAGATCACACTGTTATAGCCGATGCTCTTCCAAAAGCCTACGAAAATGATGACGGGCCAGGAATATTTCGGGTCGCCCAGGAAGTTGATCCCGGTCTCCAGCAGTCCGAGATCCTTGAGCACCACGTTCAGCACGCCGGTCTGCATGGAAAGGAACGTGTTGAAGATCGTGTAGGTGATCACCCAGGAAACGAAGAACGGGAAGAACGAAACCGACTGCACGATCCTGCGCAGCCAGTTGGTCCGCACTTCGTTGAGCAGGATGGCGAAGGCGCACGCGCTGGTCAGGTTGATCGCCAGAGAACACAGGTTGATCACCAGCGTGTTGCGGAGCACGTAAAAGGCGTCGTTGGCCTGCGTGAAGAAAAATTTGAACTGACGCAGGCCGATGAACTCTCCGCCGAACAGGCTGCCTCCGATCCGGTAATCGGTGAACGCCATCACCCAGCCGCTGAGCGGGATGTAGGAGAAAATCGTGACGGCGGCCAGCATGGGGAGCATCATGACATATAGACGATGCTGCGCGGCGATCTTTCTCAATAAAGATCTAAGTTTCATAAAAAAATCCCTCCCTTCTATTTCATTTTAGTAAAAAATAGCTATAAAGGATACAGGATAAATTGCAGGAGTTTACATGGGAAAGTATACTTTTCTTTTTTCTGCCCGCCGCCGTGTGCGTGAAAAGGGGACTTTTTTGACATCGGCGGGGAGGCCTGTCCGCGCGGGACAAAAAAAGAACGCCTCCGGCGGTTCCCGGAAGCGTTCCCGCAGCTTCGCGAATCAGGGAGTTCTAAAGCACATAGGTATGGACGCCGGCGGCCACCGTCTCCCGGAGGGTTTCGCCGTCCGGGCCGGTGAGGACGATCTGCGCTTCGGCATCGAAGGGGACGACGAAGCGATAGTGTACCCGTTCGCCCTCGTATTTCCAGCCGCTCTCATAGTGCCCGGCGGCGGTTTCGACCACGGCCAGCGCCTCGCCCAGGCGCGCGTCCGGCATCGGGCGGAGCAGCGCGCGCTTATAACCCGGCGCTTCCGCCACCGGATTCAGCCCGCAGACGTCTTTATATACCCATTCGAATACAGCGCCGTAGGCGTAGTGGTTCATGGAGTTCATGCCAGCTCCGCTGACTTTTCCGTCCGGCTTCACGGAGTCCCACCGCTCCCAGATCGTCGTCGCGCCCAGGTTGACCTCATAGAGCCAGCCCGGCGGTTTTTCGGACAGAAACAGGGTGTAGGCGTCTTCGTTCGCGCCGTTTTCCGAGAGCGCGCGGCAGAGCGCCGGTGTGCCGAGAAAGCCGGTCTTTAGGCGCATCCGGTTCTGGGAAAGCAGTGAGCGCAGGGAGGTTAAGACCTTTTCGCGCGCGCTCTTTGGCGCGAGGCCGAAGACGAGGGAGAGGGCGTTGCCAGTCTGGGTGGCCGCGGCGCACAGGCCGCCCGGCGTGTAATATTCCCGGCGGATGGCGTGCAGGATCTCGTCGGCGCGCTTTTCATATACCGCGGCATCCTCCGCGTTTCCCAGGACGCGTGCCGCGTCCCGGACGCAGCAGGTGGATTTGTAGTAGTACGCAGAGCAGAGGAAGGTCTCATCCGTGCCCCCGCGGGTGGCGTTGGGGCGGAAGCCGGATTCCGGGCCGTCTAAGGCCAGCCAGTCGGCGAACTGAAATTCCAGGGCCGGCCAGAGACGCGTGCCGCCGTGGGCCTCGTCGTAGCGGTAGATCCAATCGGCCCAGCGTTTCATGCTCTCATAGCTGTCTTCCAGGACGGTCGGATCTCCGCAGGCGAGGTAAGTCTCCCACGGGATGATGGCCGCGGCGTCCGCCCAGCCGCAGCGCCCGCCGCCTGAGAGGACGGGATGCGTCCTGCGGTACGAGCCGCACACCATCACAGGCGCCACGTCGGGCACTCGGCCGTCTTCTTTTCGCTGCTCGATGAGCAGATCCTTCATATATTTCGCGTAGAACGCCCGGCAGTCCATGTTGTAGTTGGCCGTCGGGCAGAAGACCTGCGCGTCGCCGGTCCAGCCCATGCGTTCGTCCCGCTGCGGGCAGTCCGTGGGCACGTCGAGGAAGTTGTCCCGCTGGCTCCAGAGGGAGTTCTGGAAGAGCCGGTTGACCTTCTCGCTGCCGGTGACAATTTCCCCGGTGGCTTCCAGGTCGGAGTAGAGCGCCCAGGCCTCGAAGCCATCGAGCCCCTCCAGGGTATCGATGCCGGAGAACTTCACGAACCGGAACCCGTAAAACGTGGCGATGGGCCGAAGGAAGCCCCTGCGCCCGTCGGAGAGGAACCGGTACTCGGCGAGGGCGGAGCGCAGGTTGTCCCGGTAGAAGCAGCCGTCCTGCAAAAGCTCTCCGAACTGCAGCCGCAGCTCGGTGCCCGCCGGCAGGTCAGCGGTGAAGGTCAGCCATCCGGTGATATTCTGCCCCAGGTCGAGAAGCAGCTCCCCCTTCGGCGATTCGACGCGCTTCGGGACGAGCCTGTGGCGGACGACGACCGGCAGCGAGAGCCGGTCGGTGATCTCGCCGAGCCGCGTCGCGGTGTTGCGTTTCACTCCGCGCCAGTTCCGGAAGGCGCATTCCGGCGACGCCCAGTCTTCGATCTCCAGCGCCTGTTCATAGCGCTCGCCGTCGTAGATGTTTCCGAAGGTCAAGGGGCACGGGGCGCACTGCCAGGTTTCGTCCGTCGCGACGGCAACCTCTCCTCTGTCCGTGGAAACGCGCAGCTCGCCGAGGAGCAGATACTCCCGCGTGAAGTGATCTGCGGGAGACCCGGGATCGTTCGTCTCATAGCTGCCCGCCTCACTGCCGAAGCAGAAGCGGCCCTTGGCCCATCCGTTCCCCACGATCGCGCCGATGACGTTTTCCCCCTCCTGCAGCAGATCCGTCACATCGTAGGTCTGCAGCTGGAGCCAGCTGTCGTAAACGGTGCAGCCGGGCGCGAGAAATTCCTCGCCGGCTTTTTTCCCGTTCACGTAGAGCTCGTAAATGCCCAGGCCCGTAAAGTATGCCCGGGCGCGCAGCACACGGCCGGGGAGGGTGAAGCTCTTCCGGAAATACGGCGCGACGTTGTCGGCGAGCTTCGGCGAGATGGGGATGCCGAGGAGCGGTTCATCCATCTTGCCGGTTTCAAACCATGCGGAGTCGCTCACGGCGGTTTCCCCGCGCTCATTTTTTACGGAAACGCGCCAGAAATAGCGCGTGCGCGGCTTCAGCGGAAAGGTCAGCTTCACGCCGAGGCTGGAGAGCGTCTCCGACCAGCCGGTATCGAAGACGAGCGCGGAGAAGTCCGGGCGCTCGGAAACCTCGACCCTGGCGGCGGCCTGTTTTTTCGCCTCTGTTTCGCGGACGGTCCACGAGACCGAAGGGATTTGCAGGTCGAAGCCCAGCGGATTCTGGATGCGGTTCGTTTTCATACGTGTGATTTTCATGAACGCGGCCTCCTTTTTTTCGTATGATACAAGGCTTTCGGGAAAATTGCAAGCGCGGCGGAGGCAAGCCTGTGATTTTTCACGGAGGGTCTTGCAAAAACAGATGAAAAACATTCTCTGACAGAATTGAAAATATAACGGAAATGAGATAGAATGTCGGGAGACGGCACAGTTGACAAAATACGCGCGCGGCGCGAAAGGGAGCATCATGGTACTGTACGAAGGAAAAAAAGGAGAGGTCTACCATGTGAAGGACATTCATATGGAAGAGGGTCTGATGAGACGGCTGCAGGCGCTGGGCCTCAATGAAGGCACGGAAGTGAAGATACTGAACTGCAAAAAGGGCGGGGCCATCATTTTATATGTGCGAGGCACCCGGTTCGCCATGGGACGGCACATCACGTCGAATATAGAAGTGGAAGAGAAGGGGCAGGAGGATTGACATGGAAGAGAATCGCGACAGGCATGTACATGTGGCGTTCGTGGGCAATCCCAACTGCGGAAAGACCACGCTGTTCAACGCTGTTACCGGGGCGAAGCTGAAGGTGGCCAACTGGCCCGGCGTCACGGTGGAAAAATATGAGGGCAACATCGAATATGAGGGCTATCAGCTCAAGCTGGTGGATACCCCCGGAATCTATTCCCTGAGCTGTTATACCATTGAGGAGCAGGTGACGCGCAGCTGCGTACAGGACGACGACATCGAGGTCATCGTCAACGTGGTGGACGCCTCCTGTCTGGAGCGCAATCTGTACCTGACGCTGCAGCTTCTGGAGCTGGGCAAGCCGGTGATCCTGGCCCTGAACATGATGGACATCGTAAAGGAGCGGGGGCTGGAGATCGACCTGCACCGCCTGCCCGAAATGCTGGGAGACATCCCGGTGGTGCCGGTATCGGCGGCCAGACGGACGGGGCTGGACATCCTGATGCACGCGGTGGTGCATCACTACGAGGAAGGGCCCAAAGAGGACGTGATGAACTACGGGCCCGAGCTGGAGGCGAAGCTGTCCCTGCTGGGTGAGATGATGAAGACCCGCTATCCCAGCCATTCGCTGGTGCGCTGGCACGCCATCAAGCTCCTGGAGCGCGACGAGCAGGTGACGAAGGAGCATCCGCTGCAGGCGATCGTGGCGGAGGATGAGACGGCGCAGGGCGGCGGACAGAAGGTCATTCAGGCCGCGGACGTGATCGGGGACGGCTATGAAAAGGAGATTATTCAGGCGAAATATAAGTATATTGAAGAGATCCTGAGAGAGACGCTGTTCCATAAGGAAAGAAAGGCGGCGCAGACCGACCGGGTGGACGCGGTGCTGACGCATCCGATCTGGGGCGTTCCCGTGTTCCTCTGCATCATGGCGCTGGTATTTTTCCTGACCTTCGCGGTGGGGGATTTCCTGAAGGGCGGCTTTGAGGCAGCGCTGGACTGGTTTTCGGAAGGCGCGCGTTCCCTGCTTCTGGCGGTGCATGTGTCCGACTGGCTGATCTCGCTGGTGGTGGACGGCGTCATCGCCGGTGTGGGCGGCATCCTGACGTTCCTGCCCAACATTTTCATCCTGTTCCTGGCGCTGGGCATTCTGGAGGACTCCGGCTATATGGCACGGGTGGCCTATGTGATGGACAGCATCATGGGAAAGGCCGGACTGTCGGGCCGGGCGTTTCTGCCCATGATCCTGGGCTTCGGCTGTACGGTGCCTGCCATCATGGCGACGCGGGCGCTGGAAACGGAGTACGACCGGCGCAAGGTCATGGTGATCACGCCGTTCATGTCCTGTTCCGCCCGTCTGCCGGTATATGTGCTGTTCTCCGGGATGTTTTTCCCGAATAACCCGGTGATCCCGGCCTTTTCCATGTATGTGATCGGGCTGCTGACGGCCCTGCTGGTGGCCCGCGTGGCCAACGTGCTGGAAAAGGGCAGGATCAACGATTCGCTGCTCATCGAGCTGCCGGAATATAAACAGCCCAACGGCCGCGTGATCCGCACCTATGTGTGGAACAAGCTGAAGGATTATCTGACCAAGGCGGGGACCACGATCTTTCTGGCGTCCATTGTCATCTGGTTCGTGCTCAACTTTGGCCCCTCCGGGATGGTGGAGGATGCGGCCGCCAGCTTCGGCGCTTCCATCGGTCGGTTCCTGGTGCCCGTGATGGCGCCCGCCGGGTTGGGAATGTGGCAGATCGTGGTGGCCCTCATTTCCGGCATTTCGGCCAAGGAGGTGGTGGTTTCCAGCTTCGCGGTGCTCTTCGGCGTGACCAATGCCAATTCGGCGGCGGGCATGCAGGCCATCGTGGACAACATCCATCAGTTCGATCCCTCCTTCGGGCCGCTGAACGCGTTCTGCCTGATGCTGTTCGTGCTCTTTTATGTGCCCTGCGCGGCCACCATCGGTACGATCCGCAAGGAGAGCGGTTCCTGGAGGTTCACGCTGTCGCTGATGGCTTTTGAGATCTGCTTTGCCTGGCTGGTCAGCACGCTGGTCTTCCAGATCGGGCGGCTGTTCCTGTGAGGATGCGGGCGGCGCGGAGGATCTGCGGGAAATTCGGATGGATTCGCGTTTGCGTGCGTCCGGCCGCATGCAGCCGTCTGTATGCCGTGCGGCCGAATGCCCGCGTGCCGTTCAGCCGCAGTCCTCAGCTTAACTGAAATTCGGCTGCGGCCGCTGATGACATTTTCAAAAAACTGTGCTACAATAAAAAAATCCCGGCGTCCCCTCCGTGATCCATCGGGGCGCGGGAATCGGAATGAGAATATTTTCGGGAGGAATGGAACGTGGTAAAGATCAGGACCCGCTTCGCGCCCAGCCCCACCGGGCGCATGCATGTGGGAAATCTCCGCACAGCGCTGTACGCGTATCTGATCGCGAAGCATGAGGGCGGCGATTACATTTTACGGATCGAGGATACGGATCAGGAGCGCTACGTGGAGGGCGCGGTGGACATCATCTACCGGACACTGGAAAAGACGGGGCTGATCCATGACGAGGGACCGGACAAGCCGGGAGATGTCGGCCCTTATGTGCAGAGCGAGAGACAGCGCCAGGGGATCTATCTGGAGTATGCGAAAAAGCTGGTGGAGAAGGGCGAGGCGTATTACTGCTTCTGCGATAAGGAGCGCCTGGCCACGCTGACCCGCGTGGTGGCGGGCAAGGAGATCAACGTCTACGACAAGCACTGTCTGCATCTGTCCAAAGAAGAGGTGGAGGCGAAGCTGGCGGCGGGCGTGCCCTATGTGATCCGTCAGAACAACCCCATGGAGGGGACGACCACCTTTCACGACGAGATCTACGGCGATATCACGGTGGACAATGCGGAGCTGGACGACATGATCCTGATCAAGTCCGACGGCTTCCCCACCTACAATTTCGCCAACGTGGTGGACGATCATCTCATGGGCATCACCCATGTGGTGCGGGGCAACGAGTACCTTTCCTCCTCCCCAAAATACAACCGCCTGTACGAGGCCTTCGGCTGGGAGGTGCCGGTCTATGTGCACTGCCCGCTGATCACCGACGAGAACCATCAGAAGCTGGCGAAGCGCAGCGGTCATTCCTCCTTCGAGGATCTGCAGGAGCAGGGCTTTCTGACGGAGGCCATCGTCAATTTCGTGGCGCTGCTGGGCTGGAGCCCGGAGGGGGACGGCGAGATCTTCAGCCTGGAGGAGCTGGTGAAGGCCTTCGACTACCGCCGGATGTCCAAATCCCCCGCGGTATTCGACTACACCAAGCTGAAATGGATGAACGGCGAATATATCAAGGCCATGGATCCGGACCGGTTTTATGAGATGGCGGAGCCTTATCTGAAGCAGGCGCTGACGAAGGGACAGGATCTGAGAAAGATCGCGGGGATGGTGCAGACCCGGATCGAGGTGTTCCCGGACATCCCGGAGATGGTGGATTTCTTCGAGACGCTGCCGGAATACGATCCGTCCATGTATGTCCACAAAAAAATGAAAACGACGCAGGAGAGCGCCCGAGAGGTGCTGACGGAGCTTCTGCCCGTTCTGGAGGCCCAGGAGGATTACAGCAATGATGCGCTCTATGCGGCACTGCTTTCCTATGTGGCGCAGAAGGGCTGTAAGAACGGTTATGTGCTCTGGCCCGTGCGCACGGCGGTCTCGGGAAAACAGACCACGCCGGCCGGCGCTACGGAGATCATGGAGATCCTAGGCAAAGAGGAATCCCTCGCCAGGATCCGGAAGGGCATCGCTCTGCTGCAGGGGTAAAGCGGCAGGAGGCATTTTTTGCAGGGAAACGAACAACAGAATAAAGCGATCGTATGGAATACGGGACCGACGTTGATCCTGGCCGGTCCCGGTTCCGGAAAAACCTTTACTACCGTAGAGAGGGTGCGGTATCTGATCGAGATCCACCATGTGGATCCGTCCAACATTCTTGTGATCACCTTCACCAGAGCGGCTGCCCGGCAGATGCGGGACCGTTTCTTCGCCCGGATGGAGGGCGTGTACCATCCGGTCACCTTCGGCACATTTCATGCCGTCTTTTTTCAGATCTTAAAAACTTCCTGTCATTACGAATCCAACTGTATCGTCACCGAACGCGAAAAACGGGAATATCTGCGCACGCTGCTCCAGAACATGCAGGGCGAATTTCCGGTGCAGGAGGACTGGGAGGAAAGCCTGCTTTCCGAGATCGGTTTTCTCAAAAACCGGGGAAGCATCCCGGAGGGGTTTCAAAGCGCCTGTCTGGAGCCGGAAGCGTTTCGGAGGCTGTTCCTGGGCTTTCAGAGGATGCTCTCGGAAATGGGGAAGCTGGACCTGGACGATTTCGCCGCGGCGGTGCGGCATCTGTTCCTGACGAGGCCCGCCGCGCTGCGGGAGTGGCAGCAGCGGTTTTCCTATCTGCTGGTGGATGAGTTTCAGGACATCAACGAGACGCAGTATGCGGTGATGAAACTCCTGGCGGGAGAAAAACAGAATCTCTTTGTGGTGGGAGACGACGATCAGGCCATTTACGGGTTCCGCGGCTCCGACCCTTCCATCATGCGGCAGTTTGCCGCGGATTTTCCGAACGCCGTTCAGATCAGCCTGTCTGTCAATTACCGGAGCCGTTCCGGCATCGTGGAGCGGGCCGGGAAGCTGATCGCAGCCAATAAGGAGCGCTTTCCCAAGCGGATCACGGCAGGAAAGGAGGAGGGGACGGCATGGAAGTTCACGGCGGATCCGGACAGCGTGCAGCGGGGAATGACGGAATATCTGAGCGCGCCGGAGGAGGCGGGCGTGCGGGACAATGCCGGTATGCACCGGGA
Organism: uncultured Eisenbergiella sp.; assembly: GCA_947631815.1. Taxonomy (GTDB): domain Bacteria; phylum Bacillota; class Clostridia; order Lachnospirales; family Lachnospiraceae; genus Gallintestinimicrobium. The sequence goes on along the minus strand of CANRMT010000053.1, from coordinate 429 downwards.
TATCAGTGCGGCGGGAGGCGCCGGGACGTGGAAGAACGGCGCGATGGGAAACGCCGGGGCATGGAGGGACAGCGGTGCACGCCTGGGGACCGCTGTCGGCAGGGGCTTTCAGGGACTTATGGGAGGGCTCTCCACGACCGCAGGCTTTTCCGCCGGAAGCGTCGGGAAAAAGCAGGAGCGTCCGCCCGCATGGACCTCTTTTTCGCGGGACGGCTCCGTGCAGCTTTGCGCTTTCGCGGACAGGCGGCAGCAGGCCAGGGCGCTGGCGTGGATGATGCAGAGGTTCCGGCAGGCGGCGGGGAAATCGCCAGTGCCCTCAGGCAGTTCGGGTTCGGCCGAATGCGCCGGGAAAATCCCGTCCATCGCGGCCATTTTCCGCACAAATTCCGATGCCGCTCTGCTGGCGGAGGCGCTGGGCGCGCTGCGGGT
>CANRMT010000052.1 GCA_947631815.1 uncultured Eisenbergiella sp. | reverse complement strand
AGAAGCTGCACGCGAGGGGGCCCATGGGGCTGAAGGAACTGACCACCTATAAATATGCGGTCCGCGGAAACGGGCAGATCAGAGGATAAGAATGAGAGAAAGAGGCTCCGCTGCGGCGGGGCTTTTTTTGTTGGACATCACACACATTGCTGCCCGTTTCCTTCCGGGATAACGCTTTCCCGATGCTGTCACAGATGGGTGCGGCATTTTCTCCTGTTTTGTCACGAAATAAAATTTTTTTCATTTTTAGATTTAAAATCAAAATTATTTTCAAAATGTATTGCAATTTCAAAGGTTTCATGTAATAATGAGTACAGGTTATTCATATTGCCGGAAACATTCATCAATCAGGGGGAGAGATTTGATGAAAATAACGAATATTTTTACCAGTGATATAGGAAAACGCTGGATTTTTACCGGCGGCGAGGCCGCGGCGGGCGGTTTTTCCCGTCTCGGCTGCTTCCGCGGCTGCGCGGGCCTGGTGGAGGAAGTGATCCGCTGGGACATGTTGAAGGAGACGCTGGCGGAGCGGGAGCGGTTCGTGTTCAATACGGCCCGGCCCGGCCTGACGGTGTGGGATGTGCTTGCGGAGTTTGAGGAGCGGGTATCCCGGTACCGTCCGTCTGCGCTGGTCTATCTGTCGGGGGAAGAGGACGGCGCGCTGGACGCCGGGACGTTCGCGGACGGACTTCGCCGTCTGGAGAGGCGTGCGGAGGAGATCGGGGCAGGATTTCTATGGCTGCCCGCGCAGGATCCCCTGACGGACGCCAACGCGGTGCTGGGAGCGGTGGGGGGCCGTCCCAGCCTCGTGACAGCAGAGGACCGGAAGCGTTACCGCCTCGTGCCGGAGGAAGAGACATTTCCGCAGACGGGCGTTCTGCGGCTGAAGGATGCGCCCATGCGGTGGCTGTTCATCGGAGACAGCATCACCCACGGCGCGCTGCATACCAGGGGCTTTGACAGCATGGCCCAGCTTTGGGAGAAGTATGTGCGGGAGGACCTCGGCCGTCCGGACGATACGGTCATCAATACCGGTGTATCCGGCGCCACGGCGAAGGAATTCCTGGAGCGGCTGGATATCCGCTACACGCCGTATGCGGACGCGGATGCGGTGGTGGCGATGTTCGGCACCAATGACTGCTGTTTCCCTGACACGGATGCGGCCATCTTTCTGGAACGCATGTGCAGAATAGCCGATCTGGTACATACAAACGGCGGACAGCTGGTGATCCGCACGCCTCAGCCGGTAAAGCCGGAGGCAGGGCCCAGGGCCGAGGCCATGCTTCCCTTTGTGGAGGCGGCCCGGCAGGCGGCCGACCGATGCGGCGCGGTCCTGGTGGATCATTTCCGGAATTTCGACGCGCTGCGCAGGGCGGATCCGGCCGCCTTCGATGCCTGCATGGGGGATGCGGTCCATCCCGGCCCCCGGGGACACTATCGGATGTTCCGGGAGATGGCCTATGCCGCGGGGCTGTGCGTGCGCGGGCCGATGCTGGGACAAAGCTGCGCGGCCGCCGGTGACGGGGCTTTTCCGACGAAAGGAGGATATGAGAATCCTGCTGTGAAAAATGTACAAAAACAGGACTGATTTGTATGTTTTTACTAATTATTTCTGTGAAAATTGACAAAAATATTTCATAAATGATGTTTTATGAAAATTTTCTTCAATTTTCTATTGCGTTTTTCACGAAAAAGCAATATATTGGAATTATCAATATATCATTTTCAAAAAAGGAGGGGACTAAATTGAAAGAAGATGCTGCCAAAAAGAAAAAGCTGCTCAGGAAACAGATCCGGCATTATATGCCGTTTTACTTTTTCGTCCTGCCAGCGGTCATTATTCTGTTTCTGTTCAGCTATCTGCCCATGCCGGGGATCGCGATCGCGTTCAAGGATTTCAAGATGGCGCGCGGGATCTGGGGGAGCGACTGGATCGGATTCAAACAGTTTCAGAAGGTGTTCACGGATCCCAATTTTTCCCGGGTGCTTGTGAACACGATCAAGATCAGCCTGCTGTCGCTCGTGACATCCTTTCCCATCACGATCGCCTTTACCCTGATGGTGAACGAGCTGATGAACCTGCGGTTCAAAAAGGTCGTCCAGACCATCACCTACATGCCCCATTTTTTGTCCTGGGTCGTGGTCGGCACCTTCGTCTATCAGCTGCTTTCCCCGACCAACGGTATCGTGAACGCGGTCCTGGTGGGGCTGGGCATTTTTGAAAAGCCGCTGTACTTCATGGTGCAGCAGAAGATGTTCATTCCGATCTACCTGATCGTGAACCTGTGGAAGAATACCGGCTACAGCATCGTCATCTATCTGGCGACGATCTCCGGCATCGATACCCAGCTTTACGACGCGGTGATGATCGACGGGGCCAACCGGTTCCAGAAGATCCTCTATGTGACGCTGCCCGCCATGATGCCCACCATGTGCACCATGCTGATCCTGAGCATCGGCAATCTGATCAGCGTCGGCTTCGATCCGATCTTCAACCTGTACAACGATGCGGTCTATTCCACATCCGATGTTATTTCCACCTTCGTTTACCGCAAAGGTCTGATCGACAGCCAGTACGCGTTCTCTACGGCGGTGGGCCTGTTCCAGAACGTGGTCAGCCTGATCCTGGTGCTCCTTGCCAACTGGTTCGCCCGCAAGGCCAACCCGGAATACCGCATCATCTGAGAAAGGGGGAGATAAAAGATGGCCAGAAAGAACAAAGAAGAGCAGTACAAGCCGCATAAGATGCAGCGCTCCTTCGCCAGCAAGGCGTTTGATGTGTTCAACATCACGTTCATGATCCTGTTCTGCATCACGATCCTGATCCCCTTCTGGGATATGATCGTGCGGTCCTTTTCCAGGGCCCAGGACATTTCCTACATGCATGTGAATTTCTTCCCCAAGGTGTGGTCGCTGGAGGCCTATGCCTACTGCTTCAGGGATTCCGAGATCGTGCACGCCATGTTCATATCCGTGGCCAGGACGGTGTTGGGGACGGCTTTCCATATCATCGTTACCTGTCTGGCGGCCTATACGCTGACCAGGGACCAGATGCCCTTCCGGCGCATCATTACGGGCATTCTGCTGATCCCGATGTTTTTCTCGGGCGGCCTGATCCCTTCTTACATCAACATGCGCAATCTGCACCTGACGAACAACTTTCTCGTCTATGTGCTGCCCAGCGGATTCACGATCTACAACTGTATCATCATCCGAAACTATTTCTATTCCATCGACAAGGGGATGGAGGAAGCGGCCAGCATCGACGGCGCTTCCCCGCTGCAGGTGTTCTACCGCATCATCATGCCGCTGTCCAAGCCCGTGCTGGCCACCGTATCCCTGTGGCAGATCGTGGGCCAGTGGAACTCCTGGTTTGACAACATGATCTATACCCGCAGCGTGGCAAGTCTGACCACACTGCAGTATCTTCTGCGCCGGATGCTGGATACGATGCAGAAGAAGGACGCTCAGAATCTGATCGACGTGGCCGGGGCGAACATGGACATCAATCCGGAGACAGTCAAGGCGGCCACCACCGTAATCGTGGTGCTGCCGATCATCCTGGTGTATCCCTTCCTGCAGAAGTATTTCGTGAAGGGCATCATGGTGGGTGCCGTAAAGGGCTGACCGCGGAGGCGGACTGTCCGCAGCGCGATCCTGCGCTGTGCGCCGTCCCGTTGTCATAGAGAATCGCCGGACGGGCGCTGTCCCGGCGGCAGACAGATAGGAGGGATCTTATGAAAGGCGGAATGCAGTTTCTGACGCTCGGCACAATGACTGCGGAGATCGCGCCGTCGCCAGGCAATCCGCGCAACAGCGAAGGGACATTTCTGGAGCTGGGGAACGGGGAGCTGATCTTCGTTTACAGCAGATTCAAGGGGGATTCTGCCAACGACCATGCCTTTGCGGACCTGGCGCTGATGCGCTCCGCAGACGGCGGACGGACCTGGACGGATGAGGGGGTGATCCTGACCTGCGAAGGGGAGGGCGGCGTGAACATGATGTCGCCGGGACTTCTGCAGATGGAGAACGGCGAGCCAGGCCTGTTTTATCTGGTGCGGCTCACCTATGCCAGGACGAAGATCTTCCTGCGCCGTTCTTCGGACGGCGGCAGGACCTGGGGGAAACGGACCGTATGCACGGACCAGGAGGACTTTTTTGTCATCAACAATGACCGGATCGTCCGGCTCACAAGCGGCAGGATCATGATCCCCGTGGCGAGCCACCGTTCCTGGGGAGGGGACGGACGCATGGACGGCAACGCCAGGGCGATGTTCTTCTATTCGGACGACGACGGGGCGACATGGCAGTGCTCCCGTTCCAGGTGTTCGCTGCCCTGGCCCGGCAGCGGGGCCGGGCTGCAGGAGCCGGGACTGGTAGAACTTTCGCCGGGCGTGCTCTGGGCCTGGGCCAGGACGGATCTGTGCGTCCAGTATGAGATGTTTTCCGTGGACGGCGGGGAAAACTGGACGGTCTGTCAGCCTTCCCGGTTCACTTCGCCCTGCAGTCCCCTGAGCATGAAGCGGGACATCGACGGGAAGCTCTATGCGGTGTGGAACCCGATCCCGGAGTATAACGGCCGCAGGCGCCCGGGGCATGTCTTTACCGGCGGCCGGACGCCCATGGTCATCGCCTCCAGCGCGGACAACGGAAAGACCTTTTCCGCGCCGACGGCATTTGAAACGGATGAAGCCAGCGGATACTGTTACTGCGCGATGTATTTCACGAAGGACGCGCTGCTGCTGGCCTACTGCGCGGGGAGCGAGGCGGACGGGAGCTGCCTGGTGAGGACCCGCATCAGACGTGTGGAACGCCGGGAACTGGAAGCGATCTGAGCCTTTCGGAGAACGCGCTGTCCATAAATCAAAAACCAAAAGGAGGAAATTGGTATGAAGCGTAACAAACTGATCAGTCTGCTGCTCTGTGCGGCGCTGCTGGCGGTCACGGTGATCTCCGGCTGCGGCAAATCCGGCGGTTCCGGAAGCAGCGCTCCGGCGCAGGAAGCGTCCGGATCCAAGGAAGAGGCGCCTGCCGCCGACACGGGGGAGGAAGCGGCGGCACCGGCGGAGGAGGCCGCGGATGACGACGTCCCGGCTCCCGATCCCAATGAACACTACAGCATCACCTATACCGGGTACTGGAGCGACTCCACCTATGAGGACGGCAGCTACTGCGAGACCATGCTGGAGGATGCGCTGGACTGCGACATCACCGTCATCAAGCAGGAGGGCAACGATGCCCTGAACGTGATGCTGGCTTCCGGCGAGATGCCCGACTGCGGCACCTTTTCCGGCAAATCCAGCGCCTGGATGTACGATCAGGAGTTGGTCCGGACCATCCCGAGAAAGATGGTGGAAAAATACTGTCCGAGCCTGATCGAGGTCTATGATGAGTACCCGCTGCTGTACGCGCAGACCCTGAATCCGGACAATCCGGACGAATTCAACTATCTGACGGGCGTCACCTTCCAGTTCGTTGGTTATTATCTGAACTGTGATTATTACCGCTATGACTGGATCCAGAACCTGGGCATCGACCTGGGCGTGAACGTGGAGCAGGTCACCGACAGGCTCTATGTGGCGGACGACGGCATCGAGCTGAGCAAGTTCATCGAGATCATGGACGCGTTTGTGAACCAGGATCCTGACGGCAACGGCAAGGCCGACACTGTGGGCGTCACCGGGCAGAATCTGACCCATCCTCAGTATTTCAGCGCCTACGGTTTCCATACCGGCGTCAATGACGACGGGACCGGCAAAGCGGAAATGTATTATGCGCTGCCCGAATATAAGGAGTTCTTAAAGGGCTTCGCGGAGCTCAACGCCCGCGGCCTGGTGGACCAGGACATCATCCAGGGCAACCGGCAGCTCATGTGGGATAAGGTGAACAGCGGCAACGCCGGTTACTACATCGTTTCCACCAACGCGCTGCAGGCTTCCTGGGCGACAGACCGTCCTCCCCTGCAGCTGCTGGAGAGGATTCCCGAGGCGACCATCCTGGCCACCCCCGGCATCAAGCCCGACGGCGGCACCGTGCAGTCCAATGTGAACCCGACCCCCGCATATGAGAACTTCTTCGTGCGCGCGGATATCGACGACCAGAAGCTGGCCAAGATCCTGCAGATGGTGGAGCTGGCCTGGTTCGGCGGCGGCGACGAGGATTTCCACGCCTCCATGCTTTATGGCGAAAAGGATGTGGACTGGAAGTGGAATGAGGACGGGACGGCACCTGTGAAGATCAACAACCTGGCTAACGGTGAGAGAGGCACCTGGACCTTCGGCCAGCTGGGACAGGGCGCGGACGCGACGGCCTGGATCGCGGATGATCCGCTGTTCAACGCCGGTAATAAGTACTGGACTGGCCCCGACGGTTCCTGGATGAAGTTCCAGCATCCGGAATACAAGATCGACATCACGAATTCGACGGATATCGCCACGATCAGCGCGGAGGTTTCCGGCGACCTCAACGCCTATGTGGGCGAGTACCGCACGCAGGCGTTCCTGGGGCAGATCGATGTGGACGAGACCTGGGACGATTATCTTGCGGAGCTCGACCGGCTGGGCTACAACAGGCTGATGGATGAATACGAGAAGCTGGATCCCCTTGAGGATGTGATCGCCAGCTATGCGAACTGATCAAAGATAAGACGGTCTGCCTCCTGCGGCCATACCGCAGGAGGCAGACAAGGCAGGCATTCTGGATAACATTTGGAAAGCGGACATCACACTTGGTTGCTTGTCCGCTTTTCTTCATGATATTTCTTTTGAAAATAGAACATTTTTCTGGTAAGATAAGGAAAAGGGCGGAAGGAGGGCCGCAGACGCGAGATGGACAAAAATCAGTTTCTGGAAGCCATTCACCATAAGATGATCGTATCCTGTCAGGCGATCCCAGGGGAGCCGCTGTACGTGGAGGACAGATCCGTGATGTACCTGATGGCCAGGGCCGCCAAAATGGCCGGATCCCCTGCCATCCGCACCAGCAGCGTGCGGGATGTGATCGCCATTAAAAATGAAACCTCCCTGCCGGTGATCGGGCTGATCAAGATCCGGTATGAGGGATACGAGAGCTATATCACGCCCACGATGAGGGAAGTGGACGAACTGATCGCGGTGGGCAGCGACGTGGTGGCGCTGGACTGCACGATGCGAAGGCGCGGCGACGGCACCACGATAACGCAGTTTCTTTCCCAGATCCGGACGAAGTATCCGGATATCCTGCTGATGGCAGATGTCTCCACCTATGAGGAGGGAATGAACGCGGCGAAGGGCGGCGCGGATATCGTCGGGACGACGATGAGCGGCTATACTGCCTATTCCAGGCAGGCGGACGGGCCGGATCTGGAGCTGATGCGCTGTCTTGCCGCGGATGCGGGCGTCCCGGTGATCGGGGAAGGGAAGATCCACACGCCGGAGCAGGCCGTGGAAGCGCTGCGTACCGGCGTATGGGCCATCGTGGTGGGCGGAGCCATTACCAGGCCCCTGGAGATCGCCGGGCGGTTCCAGAAGAAGATCGCGGAAGCGGGCTTCTGACAGGCAAAATGAGACCTGCCGGGCACTGCAGCGCCCCGGCCGCATACAGGATGGGAACGAAAAGAAGGGGGGATCGGGTATGAGGATCGCAGCGCTGGATATCGGCGGTACTTCCATCAAATCCGGCATTTGGGACGGGAAAGCGGCCGCAGAGCTGCGGGAATGGGAGACCCGCGCGGCGGAAGGCGGAGAGCGGCTCATGGAGCGTGCGAAGGAGATCCTGCGTTCCTGCCGGCCCTTTGACGCCATCGGGATCAGCACCGCCGGACAGGTGGACATTCGGACCGGCGTGATCTGCTATGCCAATGAGAACATTCCGCGGTATACGGGCGTCCCCGTCCGCGATCGGATGGAGCGGGCGTTTGGCGTGCCTGTGGCCGTGGAAAACGACGGGAAGGCCGCGGCATTGGGAGAGTTGTACTGCGGGGCCGGCCGGGGGCTGACAGATTTCCTGATGCTGACCTACGGGACGGGCATCGGCGGCGCCATCGTGAGCGGCGGACAGGTGCTGCGGGGCGCGGATCATGCGGCGGGAAGCTTCGGCTGTATCCTGACCCATCCGGAACTGGTCAGGGGCGATGACTGTTATGCCGGCTGTTATGAGATGCACGCTTCCACGGGCGCGCTGGTGCGGCGGGTGATAAGGATCGATCCCGCACTGGATGACGGGCGCAGGATTTTCGCCGCCCTTTCCCGAAAGGACGTGCGGGCGGAGGTGGACGCCTGGCTCGACGAGATCGCCTGGGGCCTGCTGTCCCTGATCCACAGCATAAATCCCTCCGACCTGGTGCTGGGCGGAGGGATTCTGGAACAGGCATATGTGCTGGACGGGATCCGCAGCCGGGTAGAGCGGCTCGTGATCGAAAACATGCGCGGCGTCCGGCTGCACCGGGCTGCGCTGGGGAACCGGGCGGGGCTGACCGGCGCGGCGGTGCTGGCGCAGAAGCTTCTGTAACGGCATCCGGTCTAGAGGAGCCGTTTGCCCACCGCCTCCACCACCTTCATGCGGGCGGCGGCGCGGGCGTCCGAATTGCGGCTGCAATAGGCATAAAACAGGCAGTCGATCAGCAGAAGCTGTCCCATCTTGGCGGCGATGGAACCGGCCTGAATGGGGTTCTCGTTATACCCGCAGTAGAGCGCCACATCCGCCAGCCTGGCGATGGGCGCGTTGCAGAAATGGGTGACGAGGATAAACGGCACCTCCCGTTCCCGCGCCAGGCTGATGATCTCCTGCAGCTCCTTCGTGGCGGCCGAATAGGAAAAGAACAGGATCGCATCCTGCGGGGTGGCCAGCGCCGCGGTCATGAGCTGCATATGGGAATCGGCGATATGGATGAAATTCTGGCTCACGGTAGAAAAATGAGCCCAGGCCTCCATGGCGATGACCATGCTGCCGCCCTGGCCGAAGCAGTAGACGTGTCTGGCCGCGGAGAGCAGGTCGGCGGCTTTGTCCAGCGCATCGGTATTCAGCCGGTCCCTGGTATCGACCAGGGCCGTCATATAGGTATCGCAGAGCTTCTTGCAGACGGCATCCGGCGTATCGCTGGCGTGGATCGCCTCAGGAGAGTCAAAATAATCGCCCAGGTCGGTGGCCCGGTCCGCTTTGGCGAGGGCGATCTTGAGGGTGTTGTAGCCCGCAAGCCCCAGCTTGTGGCTGAACCGGGTGATGGTGGCTTCGGAGATGCCGCAGTTCTTGGCGAGGGAACTGATGGAAAGGTACTGCACCTCCTGCTTGTTGTCCATGATATAATTGATCAGCTTTCTTTCAGAGGGTGTCATAACATGGTATTGACTTGTCATTTGATCAAAAATGGATTCGGACAAAATACTTACCTCCGGATTTTATTATCATAATTATGAATATTATAATATGATTTTACTTGAAATGCAAACAATTTGGTATATGATAGAAAATACAACACCATCAAAAAGGCCCGTTTTCGCGTCCCGGCACAGCGGCGCCGTGAAAGGCGGCAAAGCGAAAAAAACATAAGGAGGGTATTTTATGAAGCTGGCATTGATGGGTGCGGGAAGCCGCGGCATGATCTATGCGGAATATGCCTGCCATCAGAAAGGACAGGAGATCGTGGCCGTTGTGGATCCCAACCCGGAAAAGCGCAGGCGCGCAGCAGAGAGCCTGCGGATCCCCGCAGACAGACAGTTCGCACAGGCGGAGCCGTTCTTCGCGCTGGGCAAGATCGCCGATGCGCTGATCATCGCGTCTCTGGACAGGGACCACTACGGAGAGGCCATGGCTGCGCTGGACGCGGGCTATGACATCCTGCTGGAAAAACCGATCTCTCCGGATCCTGCAGAGTGCCTGAACATCCAGCGGAAGGCGGAAGCGCTGGGGCGCAGGGTGACGGTATGCCATGTACTGCGTTATACCAGTTTTTATGCCAAGATCAAGGAGATCCTGGAGGAGGGGCAGCTGGGAAGGGTGCTGTCCATCGATCACAGCGAGAACATCGGGAACTATCATATGGCCCATTCCTTCGTCCGGGGGAACTGGCGCAACAGCGGCCTGAGCAGTCCCATCATCATGCAAAAGTCCTGTCATGACTGCGATCTGATGGTCTGGTATGTGGGCAGCCGTGCCAGAAGGGTTTCCTCCTTCGGCAGCCTGAATTATTTCCGCAAGGAAAATGCGCCGGAGGGCAGCGCGGAGCGCTGTCTGGAGTGCCCGGCGGCAGAAGGGTGCCGCTATGATGCGAGAAAGGCCTATCTGCCAGGCCTCGGGATGTGGCCTACAGATGTGGTCAGCCCCACGAGGTCGCCGGAGGAGCTGCTGGAGGTTTTGAAGACAAGCCCCTACGGCAGATGCGTCTACCGTTGCGACAACAATGTGTGCGATCATCAGGTTACGATCGTGGAATTTGAAAACGACGCCACCGTCACGTTCCACCTGAGCGCCTTCACCAACCGGAATGAACGGCGCATCCATATCATGTGCGAGAACGGGGAGATTTACGGCAATGACGGCACGAAGCTGCTGGAAGTATCCCGTTTCGCGTCCTGCGGACTGGACGAATATACGATGGAGACGATCCGGCCCGCCGCGCCCTCCAGCGGTCACGGCGGCGGGGATTCGGGTATCGTGGACGATTTTCTGAGGCTTATGGAAGCGAAGGAGTCCGGCACAGAGGAAAGCTTAAGTTCCATCGCCCGCTCCGTGGAAAGCCATCTGATCGCCTATGCTGCCGAGCTGTCCCGCGTCACCGGGAAAACGGTAGAAATGGACGAGCTTCGGCAGAAGCTGGAACAGAACGGGAGCATATGACAATACCCGGCCGCAGGTTGTCCGGGACAAAGAAGCTGTCGGTCCGTTGCCGCGGGGGAATACAGGCCTCGCGGACGGTCGGCGGAAAGGGGGAGGCAAATGAAGGACAGGACAAAGTATCAGGGGATCGTTCCCGCGTTTTATGCCTGTTATGACAGGCAGGGGAATATCGATCCCGGACGCGTGGAGGCGCTGACGGAATTTCTCGTCCGAAAGGGCGTGAAGGGGATCTATGTGGGCGGCTCCTCCGGAGAGTGCATTTATCAGAGCGTGGAGGAGCGGAAGCTGGTGCTGGAGCACGCGGTGAAGGCTGCCGCCGGAAGGCTGACCGTCATCGCGCATGTGGCCTGCAATAACACGAAGGACAGCCAGCTTCTGGCGGCCCACGCGCAGTCCCTGGGCGTGGATGCCGTCGCCGCGATCCCGCCCATCTATTTCCGGCTGCCGGAGCATGCCATCGCGGCCTATTGGAACGATATCTCCGCCGCTGCGCCGGATACGGATTTCATCATCTACAATATCCCGCAGCTGGCAGGCGTGACGCTGACCGTGCCGCTTCTGCGCAGGATGCTGGAGAATCCGCGCGTCATAGGCGTGAAGAACAGCTCCATGCCCACGCAGGACATCCTGCAGTTCAAGCTGGAGGGCGGAGAGGATCTGGTGGTCTACAACGGCCCGGACGAACAGCTCATCGCCGGGCTGGCTGCGGGTGCTGACGGCGGCATCGGCGGCACCTATATCCCCATGACGGAGCTCTACCTGAAGATCGCACAGCTCGCCGGAAAGGGGGACTGGAACACGGCGCTGCAGGTGCAGCGGGCGGCCAGCGCCATCATCTATGAAATGGCATCCTGTCACGGCAATCTCTACGCGGTGCTCAAGGAAATCCTGCGCATCCGGGAAGGGCTGGATGTAGGCGGCGTGCGTCCGCCGCTGCCGGATATCGCCGAAGCGGATCGGCCCCGGATAGACCGCTGCGTGCGGATGATCGATGAAGCGATCGCCAAATACTGCGGGGCGTGAGGAGTTCGGAACGATATTTCGGAACAATGCCTTAGAAAAAGGGCCGTTGCATCAGCAACGGCCTGATTTTTTTGCAATTGTTTTTCGCGGAAAATATGGTATAATCGGATAGGACAAAAAAGAAAAGGAAAGGATCCGACGTGGAAGATCGATTTGACGGAAAAGTGACCCGGACGGCCCCGGGAGAGGCGCCGATGCAGGATCGGCCGCCGCAGGAGGAACCGGCGCGCCAGTATTATTTTATAGAAAAATGCAGACAGCATGTCCTGGAGGAGAGCCGTCGGCTGGGACACCCGTTGACCGCATCGGTCGTCACATTTGGCTGCCAGATGAATGCGAGGGACTCGGAAAAGCTCTCCGGCATCCTGGAACGGGCGGGCTATGCGTTGACGGACAGCGAGGAGGCGGATTTTGTCATTTACAACACCTGCACGGTACGCGACAACGCCAACCAGCGCGTTTACGGCCGCCTGGGGTTCGTGCACAGCATGAAAAAGAAGAACCCGCATAAGCGCGTCGCGCTCTGCGGCTGTATGATGCAGGAGCCCTCCGTCATCGAGAAGATAAAGACCAGCTATCGCTTTGTGAATCTGATCTTCGGGACCCATAACATTTTCAAATTTGCGGAGCTGCTCTGCGCCATGTACGAGAACGACCGCATGGTCATCGATATCTGGAAGGATACGGACCAGATCGTGGAGGAGCTGCCCGTAAGCCGCAAGTACCCGTTCAAATCCGGCATCAACATCATGTTCGGCTGCGACAATTTCTGCAGCTACTGCATCGTTCCCTATGTCCGGGGCCGGGAGCGCAGCCGCCGTCCGGAGGACATCCTGCGGGAGATCCGCACGCTGGCCGCCCAGGGCGTGGTGGAGATCATGCTGCTGGGGCAGAACGTGAATTCCTACGGCAGGCATCTGGAGCGGCCCATATCCTTCGCGCAGCTTCTGAGAGAGGCGGAACAGATCGACGGCATCGAGCGGATCCGTTTCATGACGTCCCATCCGAAGGACCTGTCGGACGAGCTGATCGAGGTGATGGCGTCCTCCGACAAGATATGCCGCCATCTGCACCTGCCGCTGCAGTCGGGCTCCACACGGATCCTGCAGGCCATGAACCGGCGCTACACAAAGGAGCAGTATCTTGCTCTGGCGGAGAAGATCCGGAGCCGGATCCCGGACATTTCCCTGACCACGGACATCATCGTGGGCTTTCCCGGGGAGACCGAGGCGGACGTGGAGGAGACCATCGATGTGGTCCGAAAAGTGAGATTCGACAACGCCTTTACCTTTTTATACAGCCGCCGGACCGGGACGCCCGCGGCAACCATGGAAGATCAGGTGCCCAGGGAGGACGCACAGGCCGGATTTGACCGTCTGCTTTCCTGCGTCCAGGAGACCGCCAGGGAACAGGTGGCCAGGCTGTCCGGACAGACGCAGGCCGCGCTGGTCGAGGAGGTCAATGACCGAGATCCGTCCCTTTTGACCGGGCGTCTCTCCAACAATATCATCGTACATTTTCCGGGAAGTCCTTCCCTGATCGGCAGGATCGTGAACGTGGAGCTTCTGGAAAACCGCGGCTTTTATTTTGTGGGCCGCATGGCGCCCTGACCGCGGCGGCCGTATTTCTGACCGGGCGGGCAGCCCGAATCTACGAATGAGAGGAAAAAAGAATGGCCGAAGTGACGCCCATGATGCAGCAGTATCTGGAGACGAAAAAGCAGTATCCGGACTGCATCCTGTTTTACAGGCTGGGTGATTTCTATGAGATGTTTTTTGACGATGCGCTCACGGTGACGAAGGAGCTGGACCTGACGCTGACCGGGAAGAGCTGCGGCCTGGAGGAGCGGGCGCCCATGTGCGGCGTCCCCTATCATGCTGTGGAGGGATATCTGTCCCGGCTGGTCTCCAAGGGCTACAAGGTGGCGATTTGTGAGCAGATGGAGGATCCGAAGCTGGCGAAGGGGCTGGTGAAGCGGGAGGTGACCCGCATCGTCACGGCCGGCACGAACCTGAACGTGGCCTCCATGGAAGAGGGAAAGAACAATTTCCTGATGTGCATTTCCTTTCTGCCGGGAAAGACCGGGCTCTCCGTGGCGGACGTGACCACCGGCGATTACTATATGACCGAGGTGGAGGATGTCCGGAAGCTCCTGGATGAGATCAACAAATACGGTCCCTCCGAGATCATCTGCAACGACGCCTTTCTGATGAGCGGCGTGGACACGGCGGATCTGCGCCAGCGGCTGGGCATTCAGATCTCTGCGCTGGAGGCTCATTATTTCGATGAGGATCTCTGCCGGAAATGCCTGCAGAAGCATTTCCATGTGAACGGTCTCGGCGGGCTGGGCGCGGAGGGCTTTTCCAACGGCATCGTGGCGGCCGGGGCGCTCCTGCAGTATCTCTATGATACCCAGAAGACGGATCTGTCCCATTTCACCCATCTGTATCCCTATCTGACCAGCCGCTTCATGCTGCTGGACGCTTCCACCCGGAGGAATCTGGAGCTGACGGAAACGCTGCGGGAAAAGCAGAAGCGGGGTTCTCTGCTCTGGGTGCTGGATAAGACGAAAACAGCCATGGGCGCGCGGATGCTGCGCAGCTGGATCGAACAGCCGCTCATCGACGCGGCCGAAATGGAACAGCGGCTGGACGCGGTGGAGGCGCTCTGTCAGGCCCCCATGTCCCGGGAGGAGCTGCGGGAGTATCTGAATCCCGTCTACGATATGGAGCGCCTTTTGGGAAAGGTCAGCTACAAGACCGCGAACCCCAGGGATCTGCTCGCTTTCGGCGCTTCCATGTCCATGCTTCCGCCCATCAAGACGGTCCTGAAGGAGTTTCAGGCCGGGCAGCTTTTGCAGATCGAGGAGGAGCTGGACGGGCTGGAAGATCTCTGCGGCCTGATCGGCCGGGCCATCTGCGACGAGCCGCCGGTGTCCGTCCGGGAGGGCGGCATCATCCGGGAAGGCTTCGACGAGACCATCGATCAGCTCCGCCGTGCCAAAACGGAAGGGAAGGCATGGGTGGCGGAGCTGGAAAACGCGGAACGGGAGCGCACGGGGATCAAAAACCTGCGCATCAATTACAATAAGGTGTTCGGCTATTATCTGGAGGTCACCAATTCCTACCGGAATCTGGTGCCGGAGGATTATGTGAGGAAGCAGACGCTGACCAACGCGGAGCGCTATTCCACCCCCCGCCTGAAGGAGCTGGAGGACATGATCCTGAACGCGGAGGATAAGCTGACGGCGCTGGAATACGACCGGTTCTGCGAGGTGCGGGACGCGCTGGCGGCGCAGGTGGAACGGATCCAGCGCACGGCCAAGGCCATCGCCCGGCTGGATGTGTTCTGTTCGCTTTCCCTGGTGGCGGAGCGCAACCATTATGTCCGGCCTTCTCTGAACGAAAAGGGCGTCATCGACATCAAGGACGGCCGTCATCCGGTGGTGGAGCGGATGATCGAGAACGACATGTTCATCGCCAACGACACGTTCCTGGACAATCAGAAGCATGCGGTGGCCGTCATCACGGGCCCCAACATGGCAGGGAAATCCACCTATATGCGGCAGACCGCGCTGATCGTCCTGATGGCGCAGATCGGCAGCTTCGTGCCCGCAAGCGAGGCCAATATCGGCGTGGTCGATCGGATCTTCACCCGGGTGGGGGCCTCCGACGATCTGGCCAGCGGACAGTCCACGTTCATGGTGGAGATGAACGAGGTGGCCAATATCCTGCGGAACGCGACCTCCAGGAGCCTGCTGGTGCTGGACGAGATCGGCCGCGGAACGTCCACCTTCGACGGGCTTTCCATCGCATGGGCCGTGATCGAGCACATCAGCAACCGCAAGCTGCTGGGTGCGAAGACGCTGTTCGCCACCCACTATCATGAGCTGACCGAGCTGGAGGGCAAGATCAGCAATGTGAACAACTACTGCATCGCCGTCAAGGAGCAGGGGGACGATATCGTCTTCCTGCGCAAGATCATCAAGGGCGGCGCGGACAAGAGCTACGGCATCCAGGTGGCACGGCTGGCGGGCGTGCCGGACATGGTCATCGACCGGGCCCGGGAGATCGTGGAGCAGCTTTCCGACAACGATATCACGGAAAAGGTGCAGAGCATCGCCGTGAATGCGGACGGCGCGGTCAAAAAGCAGAAGCATTACGATGAGGTGGATCTGGAACAGATCTCCCTGTTCGATACCGTAAAGGATGAGGACGTGCTGGAAGAGCTGAAAAATGTGGAGATCAGCACGATGACGCCGCTGGACGCGCTGAACACGCTGTACCGGCTGCAGAACAAGCTGAAGAACCGCTGGCAGGGATGAAGGGCGGTATGAGACGGGCCCGTGACCGCGGGCCGGTCGGAAAAGGACGGAGAGTATGGCGCAGATTCGCGTTCTGGATGAAAAAGTGATCGATCAGATCGCCGCGGGCGAGGTGGTGGAACGGCCCGCCAGCGTGGTCAAGGAACTGGTGGAGAATGCCTGCGACGCGGGGGCGGACGCGGTCACGGTGGAGATCCGGGACGGCGGGACCACGTTTATCCGGGTGACGGACAACGGCTCCGGCATCGAGAGCAGTCAGGTGCAGCGCGCCTTTTACCGGCATGCCACCAGCAAGATACAGAACGTGGAGGATCTGCTCCATATCAGCAGTCTCGGGTTCCGGGGAGAGGCGCTCTCCAGCATCGCCGCGGTCTCCATGGTGGAGATGATCACCAAGACGAGGGAAGCGCTGACGGGCGTGCGCTACTGCATCGAGGGAGAGCGGGAACGGGAGCTTTCCGAGGTGGGGGCGCCGGACGGGACGACCATCATCATCCGGGATCTGTTTTTCAACACCCCTGCGCGACGGAAATTTCTGAAGACTCCGGCCACGGAGGGAAGCCATGTGGCGGATCTGATGGAGCATCTGGCCCTGGCACGGCCCGACATCTCCTTTTCCTTCATACAGAACGGGCAGTCCCGGTTTTCCACCTCCGGCAGCGGCGACCTGAAAGAGGTGGTATACCGCATCTACGGACGGGAGATCGCCAGAGAGCTGTTTCCCTTTGCCGCGGAGGCGGACGGGATCCGGGCAGACGGATTCTTAGGGACGCCGCAGCTGGTGCGCCCCAACCGGAATTTTGAATTTTTCTTCGTGAACCGGCGGTATATCCGCAGCCAACTCCTGTCCAAAGCGCTGGAGAGCGGCTATGCGACCCGGCTGATGCAGCATAAGTTTCCCGTGGCCTGGCTCCATCTGACGGTGGATACCGCCAAAGTGGATGTGAACGTCCATCCGTCCAAGATGGAGGTGCGGTTCTCCGAAGGACAGCAGCTGTTCGTCTTTCTGGAGGATCAGATCCGAAAGGCGCTGCACGACCGGGAGATGATCCCCGCCGTCACCCTTTCCGGGCCCGCCGGACGGCAGAGCGCCGCAGGGAAAAAAGAGACTCCAAAACCGGGGCAGGATGGGGACAAGGGCTTTCTTCTGCAGGAGAAACCGGCGGAAAGCGTTCCTTCGGAGACGCCGGAGAAAACGGCGGCGGGCGCGCCTTTGCAGACGCCGGAGAAAAAAGGACCGGCCCTGGAGCTGGCCGACAGACTGCTCGACAGCCAGCTTCCGTCCAGGACTGCACGGCCGCCCCAGCCCTTCGAACGGCGGCGCCTGTCGGAAATGGCCGTGCGGGAGCGGCTGGAATACGAGGCGGTTCAAAAGGAGGACTCCGCGGGAACGGCGGAACAGATGAGCCTTTTCTCGGAACGGCTGCTCTCCCCTAAAGCGGTGGAGCAGTATGAGCTCATCGGGCAGATCTTCGGCACCTACTGGATCGCCTCCTATCAGGATAAGATGATCCTCATCGATCAGCATGCGGCGCATGAAAAGGTGAAATACGAGGCGCTGATCAAAAAGATCCGGGAGGGCGGGGCGGACAGTCAGAACCTGATGCCGCCCATCGTCGTGACGCTGAGCGGCGAGGAAATGTCCCTTCTGGAACGGTACGGAGAATATTTCGCACAGGCGGGGTTCGAGATCGCTCCCTTCGGCGGCAATTCCTGCGCCCTTCGGGCCGTGCCCTGCGATCTGTACGGCTGTGCGGGGGAGGGGCTGCTGCAGGATATCCTGAACGGGCTGGAGACCGGAAAGCGTCCGGGCACCCCGGCCGCGGTGACGGAGCGGATCGCCTCCATGGCCTGCAAGGCCGCGGTAAAGGGCAATCACAAGATGAGCCGGGCGGAAATGGAAGCGCTGCTGGGGCAGCTTCTGGCGCTGGACAATCCGTATCAGTGTCCGCACGGACGGCCCACCATGATCACCATGTCCCGCCAGGAGCTGGAACGCAGGTTCAAGCGGATCGTGTAGATAGGAAACGGCGGCCGTACTGTGCAGGAAGAAAACGGCGGTCGTACTGTGCGGAAGGGAAACGGCAGTCAGCGCCGTGTGGAAAGCAGACAGCGGCCGGCACGGAAGGAAAGGAAGAGGCTCTATGGTCACAGAAAAGAACAAACCGCCCCTGATCGTGCTGACGGGCCCCACCGCGGCCGGCAAGACGGCGCTGTCCGTGCGGCTGGCGAAGGCGCTGAACGGGGAGATCATTTCGGCGGATTCCATGCAGGTCTACCGCCATATGGATATCGGTTCCGCGAAGATCACGCCCGCCGAGCAGGGCGGAGTGCCCCATCATCTGCTCGACATCCTGGAGCCGGAGGAGCCGTTCAATGTGGTGCGGTTTCAGCAGCTCGCGAAGGAGGCCGTTTCGGATATCCTGTCCCGCCGCAGACTGCCGATCCTGGTGGGCGGGACAGGCTTTTATATCCAGTCCGTGCTTTATGACGTGGATTTTACCGAGACAGAGGAGGACGGAGCGTTCCGGGCTTCCATGGAGGAACTGGCGCGCCGGGAGGGGGCTGAGGCGCTGCACGAGAGGCTTCGCAGCGTGGATCCGGAGGCCGCCGCGCAGATCCATGCCAACAACATCAAGCGCGTCATCCGCGCGCTGGAATATCAGGAACGGACCGGGCGGAAGATCTCGGCGCACAACGAGGCGCAGCGCGGGAAGGAGGCCGCCTACCGTTCCCGTTATTTTGTCCTGACCGATGACAGGGACAGGCTCTATGCGCGCATTGACCGGCGCGTGGACGAGATGATGGAACGCGGGCTCGTGGAAGAAGTGCGGGCTTTGCGGGAAAGGGGGCTGCGGCCCGGCATGGTTTCCATGCAGGGGCTGGGCTATAAGGAGATCCTGGCGTATCTGGACGGGGAATACGATCTGGAGCGGGCGGTCTGCCTGATCAA
>CANRMT010000051.1 GCA_947631815.1 uncultured Eisenbergiella sp. | reverse complement strand
GCCGTCTGCAAAGGCTATTTCGGGAGCCGCAGATTTGACCGGCGGCGCGAGGGAACAGCGGTGCGGCGTTTTCATGTGCTGACTGCGGCAGCGCTTTTAGAGCTGGACTTCGGGCAGCCAAGCCTGGATTATCATGAACTGATGAAGCTGACCCGGATCCTCACAGGGGGCCGCCGGGAAGACGTGGAGAATATGTTCCGCAGAATGTGCTTTAATGTGTTTGCACATAACAGGGATGATCATTCCAAAAATTTTTCGTTCCTCTATCATGAGGAAACGGATGAATGGCGTCTGAGTCCCGCCTATGATCTGACCTACAGCACGACATACTATGGGGAGCATATGACCGCGGTGGACGGCGAAGGGGCCTCCCCCGGACCCGCGCAGCTGATGGCAGTTGGAATAAAGGCAGGGATCTCCCGGAAACGCTGTCAGGATATGATGGAGGAAGTGCGGGACTGCGTGAAGAAGTTCCTTGGGGATTATCTGCGGGGTTGACCGCAGCTGACTTGCGGCTGTCCGGCAGCGGCGAAAGGCTTTTGAAAGGACGATGGATGTCGGCATGGGGAAAGAAGGCCTGAAAAGCCCCGTGTTTTTCCAGGAAAAGCCCCGCGTTTTTCCAGGAAAAGCCCTGCGTTTTTCCGGGAAAAGCCCTGCGTTTTTCCGGGAAAAGCCCTGCGTTTTTCCTTGACATCGTATCCAAACAAAGGCAAAATGGAGATAAGGTGATAATCTGTCTTTTACCGGCAGAAAAAGCGATCAAAGGAGGGAATCGGCGTGGAAACCTATTATCTTGCGGTGGATATCGGCGCGTCCAGCGGACGGCATATTCTGGGACATCTGGAAAACGGCAGAATGGTGATGGAAGAGGTGCACCGTTTTGAGAACGGCATGGCGGAGAAGGACGGGGAGCTGTGCTGGGATGTGAAAAAGCTGTTCGCCGAGATCAAGGCCGGCATGAAAAAATGTAAGGATCTGGGGAAGGTTCCGGTGAGCATGGGGATCGATACCTGGGGCGTGGATTTCGTGTTGCTGGACGGGAACGATCAGGTGCTGGGCAATACCGTCGGGTATCGGGACAGCCGGACGGACGGGATGGATCAGAAGGTCTATGAGATTATCCCGGAGGACGAGCTGTATGCGAGAACCGGCATCCAGAAGCAGATCTTCAATACGATCTACCAACTGGAGGCGGTGAAGCAGAAGCATCCGGAGTATCTGGAGCAGGCGGAGCATCTGCTGATGATCCCGGATTATTTCCATTTCCTGCTGACGGGAAAGAGGGCCATCGAATATACGGAGGCCTCCACCTCCCAGTTGCTCAATCCGCATACGAAGGATTGGGACCGGGAGCTTTTGGCGATGCTGGGGCTGCCGGACAGGATCTTCGGGCCCATCGTGAAGCCCGGTACGGTGCTGGGGAGCCTGTCCAGGGAGGTGGCGCAGGAGGTGGGATATTCCTGTCTCGTGGTGCTGCCCGCGTCCCATGATACCGGCTCCGCCGTGGTGGCCGTTCCTTCCAATTCCGAAAACACGCTGTACATCAGCTCCGGCACCTGGTCCCTGATGGGCGTGGAGCGGATGGAGGCGGATTGCTCCCCGGAGAGCAAGCGGCTGAACTTCACCAACGAGGGCGGCTATAACTACCGTTACCGTTATCTGAAAAATATCATGGGCCTGTGGATGATCCAGTGTCTGCGGAAGGAGTGCGGCAGCCGGTATTCCTTCGCACAGCTCTGCGATCTGGCCGAAAAAGAGGAGATCCCGTCCGTGGTGGACTGCTACGATTTCCGTTTCCTGGCGCCGGGATCCATGACGGAGGAGGTAAAGGCCTTCTGTCGGGAGAGCGGACAGCCCGTGCCGGAGACCGTGGGAGAGCTGGCCAGAGTCATCTATCACAGCCTGGCGGTCTGCTATCAGAAGACCGCAGAGGAGCTGGAGCAGCAGACCGGCGTGCACTATGACGCCCTGCATATCGTGGGCGGCGGCACCAATGCCGATTATCTGAACCGGCTGACGGCCGAGGCCACGGGCAAGACCGTCTATGCGGGTCCTGCGGAGGCCACGGCCATCGGCAATCTGGCGGTGCAGATGATCCAGAACGGGGAGCTGGCGGATCTGACCGCCGCGCGCAGCTGTATTTATGAATCCGAAAAGATCAAGGTGTTTCAGGCATGATCTCTGATACATTTCCGGCGAAGGCAGGCGGGTTTTCGCCCGTCCTGCCCATCGATCTTCATACGCATACCGCGTCCAGCGGCCACGGGACCGCCGATACCGCGGCGAATCTGGCGAAGGCAGCGTCGCGGAAGGGAATGGCTTATCTGGGCATTTCCGATCACGGCCCGGCCACGCCGGGTTCCTGCAGCGTGTCCTATTTCCGGGGGCTGAAGCTGGCCCCCCGGAAAAGAGCGGGGATCTTTGTGCTGTACGGGGCGGAGGCCAACATCCTGGATGAGAGCGGGCGGCTGGACCTGGAGGATGAGATCCTGTCCGGCCTGGATTTCGTGATCGCCAGCATCCACCCGCCCACCTATCACTGTCCGGCCTATGAACCGGTATCCTTATATGACAGGGTGGCAGCCTACGAAGACGGACGTCCGGGCGCGGCCCATCCGGTGATGAAGGACCGGGCAGCGGCGATCCGCTGCAATACGGACGCCTACATCGGCGCCATGCAAAATCCCTACGTGCGCGTCATCGGCCATCCGGACGACGTGCGCTATCCGGTGGATATCCGTGCGCTGGCGGAGGCCGCCGTGCGCTATGGCGTCATTCTGGAGGTGAACGAGGCTTCGCTGACGCCGGGCGGATTCCGGGGGGACACGAAGGATATCCTGCGGACGATGCTCGGGGAATGCGCGGCCCGCAGGCATCCGGTGCTGCTGTCCAGCGACAGCCATGGGGCCGCCCACGTGGGCGAAGCGCCCCGGGGTCTGGCGCTGCTGGAGGAGATCGGCTTTCCCAGGGAGCTGGTGCTGAATTTCGGGACCGTGCGGGCGTTCCTGGCTGTGAAGGAGAGACATCTCACATAATCCCACAAAAATCCACAATTTATATTGACATAAGGCCGGAACTGCGTTAGAATCAACATCAAACAGATGTTGATTCTTTTCTTTTTGCCATATAATTCTGTTGTTTCTTCATAAAGTGTACAGGCCCGGTTCCATGGGCGGATTGGAGGAGAGCCGTGGAAAAATTTTACGCGCAGGAGATCCCGAAGACAGACCGCATCCCGAAGCTGGTGGAGCATTTGTTCGCGAAGATGCCGGAGATCGAGTCGGCCAGGGCGGTGCTTCTGACCGAAAGCTACCGCGCCACAGAAGGCGAGCCCATCATCATGCGCCGGGCGAAGGCCTTCGCTCACATTCTGGACAACATTCCCATCATCATCCGGGACAATGAGCTGGTGGTCGGCAGCACGACCATCGCGCCCAGGGGCTGTCAGACCTATCCCGAATTTTCCTATGAATGGCTGGAGGCCGAGTTCGACACGGTGGAGCATCGGACGGCGGATCCGTTCTATATTTCCGAGCAGACCAAGAAGGATCTGCGGGAGGTACATAAATACTGGAAGGGCAAGACCACCAGCGAGCTGGCTACCGCCTATATGGCGCCGGAGACGCTGCGGGCCATGGCCCACGATATGTTCACGCCGGGCAATTATTTTTACAACGGCGTCGGCCATGTGACCGTGAAATATGAAAAAGTGCTGGCCGTCGGCTACGCGGGCATCATCGCGGAGGCGAAGGAGCTGCT
This sequence comes from uncultured Eisenbergiella sp., assembly GCA_947631815.1. Lineage (GTDB taxonomy): Bacteria > Bacillota > Clostridia > Lachnospirales > Lachnospiraceae > Gallintestinimicrobium. The sequence continues at coordinate 15,359 of CANRMT010000051.1, read as the reverse complement.
GGCCGCCTGCCGTCTGGGGGACGGGGATTATGCCCGCCGCTCCCGTTTCCTGCAGGCCGTGATCATAAGCTGCGAGGCCGTGATCCGCTACGCCCGCAGGTATGCCGCGCTGGCGGAGCAGACGGCCCAGCAGGAGACCGATCAGAAGCGCAGGCAGGAGCTTCTGCAGATCGCGAAAAACTGTGCGAACGTGCCGGAAAAGGGCGCGAGGTCCTTCTGGGAGGCGTGTCAGAGCTTCTGGTTCGTCCAGCAGCTTCTGCAGATCGAGTCCAGCGGGCATTCCATTTCGCCCGGTCGCTTCGATCAGTACATGTATCCTTATTATAAGGCGGATCTGGACAGCGGCGTGATCACCAGGGAAGCGGCGCAGGAGCTGATCGACTGTATCTGGGTGAAGCTGAACGATCTGAACAAGTGCCGGGACGCGGCCAGCGCGGAGGGATTCGCGGGCTACAGCCTGTTCCAGAACCTGATCGTGGGCGGACAGGACAGGGAAGGGCTGGATGTGACCAACGATCTGTCCTTCATGTGCCTCAGCGCGTCGGCCCATGTGTTCCTGCCGCAGCCGTCCCTGTCCATCCGGGTCTGGAACGGTTCGCCCCAGGCCCTTCTGCTGCGGGCGGCGGCGCTGACCCGCACGGGCATCGGGCTGCCCGCCTATTACAACGACGAAGTGATCATCCCATCCCTGATGAGCCGGGGTCTGACCCTGCAGGACGCCAGGGAATACAATATCATCGGCTGTGTGGAGCCCCAGAAGGCCGGAAAGACGGAGGGCTGGCACGACGCGGCGTTTTACAACATGTGCCGTCCGCTGGAGGTGGTCTTCGAGAGCGGTTATGACAAGGGAGAATTCATCGGCGTGGCCACCAAACCGGTGGAGGAGATGACCAGCTTTGAGGAATTTTACGACGCCTATAAGCAGCAGCAGAACTACTTCATTTCCCTGCTGGTGAACGCGGACAACGCCATCGACGTGGCACATGCCACGCTCTGTCCGCTGCCCTTCGAGTCCTGTATGGTGGACGACTGCATGAAGCGGGGCATGTCCTTACAGGAGGGCGGCGCGGTCTACAATTTCACCGGCCCCCAGGGCTTCGGCATCGCCAATATGGCGGATGCGCTCTATGCGGTGAAAAAGCTGGTGTTTGAAGAAAAGAAGATCGCCATGAAGGACTTGAAGCGTGCCCTGGTGCTGAATTACGGCAAGGGGCTGGATGAGAAGAGCGTGAAGGACATCGCTCTGCGCATCGTGGGCGCGCTGCAGGAGCAGGGCGTGACTGTGGGCGCGGAGGAGATCGGACAGATCGTGGCCCAGGTGAAGCAGATGGATGTCTCCGAAGCGGATAAAAAGAAATTCCAGGAGATGCTGGATCTCATCGATCAGGTGCCCAAGTTCGGCAACGATATCGCGGAGGTGGACGCCTTCGCCAGAGATGTGGCCTATACCTATACCAAGCCGCTGCAGGAATACCGGAATCCCAGGGGCGGCATGTTCCAGGCCGGACTGTATCCGGTTTCCGCCAATGTGCCGCTGGGCGCACAGACCGGGGCGACCCCGGACGGGCGGCTGGCCCATATGCCGGTGGCGGACGGCGTTTCCCCTTCCGCGGGCAAGGACGTGAAGGGACCCACCGCGGCTGCCAATTCCGTGGCGAAGCTGGATCACGGCATCGCCTCCAACGGGACGCTGTTCAACCAGAAATTCCATCCCACAGCGCTGAGCGGAGAGAAGGGGTTGGAGAATTTCGTGGCGCTGATCCGTTCCTATTTCGACCAGAAGGGAAGTCACATGCAGTTCAATGTGGTGGACCGGGAGACGCTTCTGGACGCGCAGGCGCATCCGGATCAGTACCGTCATCTGGTGGTGCGGGTGGCGGGCTACAGCGCGCTGTTCACCACGCTTTCCAAATCTCTGCAGGACGATATCATTCGCAGGACGGAACAGGGATTTTAAAATGGACATGGATTTTTTACGGACGAAGGGCAGGATCTTCGACATCCAGCGCTATTCCATCCATGACGGCAGGGGAATCCGCACCATCGCGTTCCTGAAGGGCTGTGTGCTGCGGTGCCGCTGGTGCTGCAATCCGGAATCCCAGGAGTACGCCGTCCAGACCATGCTGGTGCAGGGAAAGCCGAAGATCATCGGCAGGGATGTGACGGTGGAAGAGGTCATGGAAGAGGTGGAAAAGGACCGCCCGTACTACCGCAGGAGCGGCGGCGGGCTGACGCTTTCCGGCGGAGAGAGCCTCTGCCAGCCGCAGTTTGCCAGAGATCTTCTGCACGCGGCCAAAGCGGTGGGGATTCCCACGGCGATGGAGAGCATGGCCTGCGCCAGGTATGAGGTGATCGAGAGCGTGCTGCCGTATCTGGATCAGTACCTGATGGATATCAAGCATATGGATCCGCAGAAGCACAAGGCTTTCACCGGCAGGAGCAACGAGCTGATGCTGGAAAACGCGCGCAGGGTGGCGGCCTCCGGCATGACCGAGCTGAGCATCCGGGTGCCCGTGATCCCCACGTTCAACGATACGCCGGAGGAGATCCGCGATATCGCCCGGTTCGCGGACAGGCTTCCCGGCGTGAAGCGCATCCATCTGCTGCCGTATCACCGGCTGGGACAGGACAAATATGAGGGGCTGGGCCGGGAGTATCTGATGAAGGATATCCTGCCGCCCGCCAATGAGCACATGGAAATGCTGAAGCGCACGGTGGAGCAGAACAGTCGGCTGATCTGCCAGATCGGCGGATAAGGGCCCGGAGGGATGACGGCATGAGCATTTTGGACGGTATGGATGATCAGACAAAACAGAGGATCGTACAGGAGCTGGTGCCCGGTCGGCAGATCACGCTGGCCCACATCATCGCCAATCCCGATCCGATCCTGTATGAAAAGCTGGGGCTGGACCCGCGGGTGGAGCATTCCCGTTCGGCCATCGGCGTACTGACCGTATCCCCGGCGGAGACGGCCATCATCATGGCGGATATCGCGGTGAAGTCCTCCGGCGTGGAGCTGGGATTTGTGGACCGTTTCAGCGGCTCCCTGATCGTGACCGGGACGGTCTCCGAGGTGGAATCGGCCGCGGCGGCGATCCTGGAATATGTGCAGACGGTCCTGCACTATACGGTCTGTCCCGTCACCCGGACGTGAACCGGCAGGAAGCGACCGCCCGGATTTTGTCGGGGACCGGCCCCGCCAGAAAGCACTCCGCCTCCGGGCCTGTGTCCCTTCCTTTTCCGGACACGCTCCCGCTCGGAGAAAAACGCAGCGGATACTAAGCTCGGCTGCGTCCTGACGGACTTGCCTCGCTAAGTACCGGCGTTTTTCTACGGTCCGGGAAAATGGAAGGGACACAGGCCCGGAGGCGGAGTGCCTTCCGGCGGGGCCGGTCCCCGACAAAATCCGGGCGGTTGGAAAGGGGAGGCACGGAGTGAAAAAGATCATTTTCATGGGCCGGAGCGAGTGCGGCAAGACCACGCTGACCCAGGCGATGCGGGGGAAAAAGATCGTCTATCACAAGACCCAGTATATCAACAATTTCGACGTGATCATCGACACGCCGGGGGAGTACCTGCAGACCCACACGCTGGGGCGGGCGCTGGCGCTCTACACCTACGAGGCCCAGGTGGTGGGACTTCTGCTGGCGGCGACGGAGCCGTTCTCGCTGTATCCCCCCTGCGTCACCTGCATGTGCAACCGGGATGTGATCGGGATCGTCACCAAGATCAACGATCCGGGCGCGGACGCGGACAGGGCGGAACGCTGGCTGCGGCTGGCTGGCTGCAAGACCGTGTTCCGGGTGGATTCCAAAACGGGAGAGGGCGTGGCGGACATCCTGGAATATCTGCGGGAAGAGGGCGACGTGATGCCCTGGGAAGTCGGCAAAAACAATCTCATAACATGTTGAATTATGTGGGATTGTGATGTATAATAGCATTAAAAACAACAAGAAGCCAAAAGAATTCATTTAAGGAGGAAAAGGACACATGGCTACCGAATATGAATTGAAAAAACAGATCTGTGAGATCGGCAAGCGGATCTATGACAGGAACATGGTGGCGGCCAATGACGGCAATATTTCCGTCAAGCTGAACGACAACGAGTTCCTGTGCACTCCCACCGGCGTTTCCAAAGGGTTTATGACCCCGGAGTACATCTGCAAGGTGGACGCCAAGGGGAATGTCATTCAGGCGAACAAAGGCTTCAAGCCCTCGTCCGAGATCAAGATGCACATGAGAGTGTACGAGAAGCGGCCCGATGTGGGTGCGGTGGTGCATGCGCATCCCACCTTTGCCACGGCCTTCGCCATCGCGGGCATTCCGCTGACGCAGCCCATCATGCCGGAGGCGGTCATCGCCCTGGGCTGTGTGCCCATCGCGGAGTATGGCACGCCTTCCACGATGGAGATCCCCGACAACGTGGAAAAGTATCTTCCTTATTATGATGCGGTCCTGCTGGAAAGTCACGGCGCGCTGACCTGGTCCGTGGATCTGCTGGCGGCTTACCACAAGATGGAATCCGTGGAATTCTATGCGGAGCTTTTGTACAAGTCCAAGATGCTGGGCGGTCCCAAGGAATTCGACAGGGCCACCGTGGAGCGCCTCTATGAGATCCGCCGTCAGTTCAACCTGCCCGGGAAGCATCCGGCCAATCTCTGTCTGAACAAGCACACCCTGAACTGCCACAACTGCGGCGGCGGGAATACCGGCGCGGGCGGCTGCGGCGGCAGCGGCTGTTCCGGTTCCGTAAACGGAAAGAAGGAGTACAGCCCCGAGGTGGTGGCGGAGATCACCAAGCAGGTGCTCGCTCAGTTGGGCATGAAATAAAGCCATGAGGACGGAAGCGGATATCGCCCGGATCGTCCGTGAGGTGCTGGACGACCTCGGGAAAGGAACGCAGTACGGAGAAGTGCAGCGTGTAGATGCGCGGCACGAAAATGTGCAGCACAGCGAAACGCATTCCGAAACGGCAGGCGGCACAGCCCTCTTTGCCGGTGAAGCCGCGGCCCGTCTGTCCCATGCGGGCGCCGATATCACGCTGGAGGCGGCGGAAGCGCTGATGAAGCGGGTGGAGGCGAAAGCTGCAGAGATGGGAATGCGCGTGGTGACCGCGGTGGCGGATTCTCACGGCAATCCCGTGGCGGTGCGCTGCATGGACGGCGCATATGCCGGGAGCTTTGACATTGCCCTGAACAAGACCTACACTGCCGCGGCATTTCAGATGTCTACGGAAGAGCTGGGGACGCTCAGCGCGCCGGGCAGGCCGCTGTACGGGATCCAGTACACGAATCAGGGACGGATCGTCATTTTCGGCGGCGGCATTCCCCTGTGGGCGGACGGACAGCTGATCGGTTCCTTCGGCGTCAGCGGCGGCACCGCGGAGCAGGACACGGCCCTGGCGCATTTTGCGGAGCAGGTCTTTGCGGAAATGGCCGGAGGGAGCCGGAAGGGATGAACGGCTTTCCGGAGGCGCCGGAGACAGGCCCTTCAGATATGCCGGAAACGGAATCCTTCAGACGTGCCGGAGGCAGGCCCCTTCAGACGTGTCGGACAGGCACGGGAAACGGCAGACAACAGGAGTTTTTGATATGAATGAGCAAATGGTAAACGACATTGTAAAAGAAGTGGTCGCAAGGCTGCAGATCGCGGAGGCCCCTGCCGGGAAGCACGGGGTGTTCACCGATATGAACGAAGCCATCGCGGCCGTGAAGGCGGCGCAGGCACAGGTGCGCTGGCTGTCCATGGATCAGAGGGAGAAGATCATTTCCAATATCCGGAAGCTGACCAAGGAGAACGCCGAGACGCTGGCCCGCATGGGCGTGCAGGAAACGGGCATGGGCAATGTGGGACACAAGATCTTAAAGCATGTCTTGGTGGCGGAGAAGACGCCCGGCACCGAGGACATCACCACGGTGGCCTGGTCCGGGGACCGGGGGCTGACCCTCATCGAGATGGGCCCCTTCGGCGTGATCGGCGCCATCACCCCCTGCACCAATCCCAGCGAGACGGTGCTGTGCAATTCCATCGGCATGATCGCGGCGGGCAATACGGTGGTGTTCAATCCCCACCCGGCTGCCATCAAGACCACGATCTACGCCATCAATCTGATCAACGAGGCTTCGCTGATGGCCGGAGGCCCGGACAACGTGGCCTGTACGGTGGAAAAGCCCACGCTGGAGACCAGCGCCGTCATGATGAAGCATAAGGATATCCCGCTGCTGGTGGCCACCGGCGGTCCCGGCGTGGTGACGGCGGTGCTTTCCTCCGGCAAGCGGGGGATCGGCGCCGGTGCGGGCAATCCGCCCGCCCTGGTGGACGAGACGGCCGACATCCGCAAGGCGGCCGGGGATATCGTGAACGGATGCACCTTTGACAACAATCTGCCCTGTATCGCCGAGAAGGAGATCGTGGCGGTGGACAGCGTGGTGGATGAGCTGATGCACTACATGATCACGGAGCAGGGCTGTTATCTGGCTTCCAAGGAAGAGCAGGATAAGCTGGTGAAGACGGTCCTGACGCCCAAGGGGCTGAACCGGAAGTGCGTGGGCCGGGATGCCAGAACGCTGCTGGGCATGATCGGCGTCAGCGTGCCGGACAACATCCGCTGCATCGTGTTCGAGGGCGAGAAGGAGCATCCGCTGATCTCGGAGGAGCTGATGATGCCGATCCTGGGCGTGGTGCGGGCGAAGGATTTTGACGACGCGGTGGAAAAGGCCGTATGGCTGGAGCACGGCAACCGCCATTCCGCGCACATCCATTCCAAGAACATCGACAACATCACCAAATATGCGAAGGCCATCGATACCGCGATCCTGGTCAAGAACGGCCCGTCCTATTCGGCGCTGGGCTTCGGCGGAGAGGGGTACTGCACCTTCACCATCGCAAGCCGTACGGGCGAGGGGCTGACCAGCGCCAAGAGCTTTACCAAGAGCAGACGCTGCGTGATGACCGACAGCCTTTGCATCCGGTAGAAAGGAGAACGTGATGGATCTGAACAACGTAAATGTGGAGGAGATCGTCAGACAGGTGCTCCTGAGCATGGAAGGAAAAGGGCAGGGCGCGGCCGTGCAGCCCGCTTCCGGGACCGCATCCGCCGCAGGAGGAGCAAAACCCGTTCCGAAGACGGCGCGGGTGGCCATGCTGACCGCGCTGGAGCATTATGACATCAAAGAATTCCCCATTCCCGAGGTGGGGGACGACGATATCCTGGTGAAGGTGGAGGGCTGCGGCATCTGCGGCACCGACGCCCACGAATTCAAGCGGGATCCCTTCGGACTGATCCCGGTGGCTCTGGGACATGAGGGCACCGGCGAGATCGTCCGCATGGGGAAAAATGTGAAAAAGGACAGCGCCGGAAAGGACCTGCACATCGGGGACAAGGTCGTGACCTGCATGATCTTCAAGGACAACCCGGATATCACCATGTTCGACCTGAACAAGCAGAACGTGGGCGGCGCGGATGTATACGGGCTTCTGCCGGACGACGATATCCATCTCAACGGCTGGTTTTCCGATTACATCTTCATCCGCGGCGGCTCCACCGTGTTCAACGTCAGCGACCTGGATCTGTACTCCAGGATCCTGATCGAACCCTGTGCGGTGCTCATTCACGCCGTGGAGCGGGCCAAGAGCACAGGCATCCTGCGGTTCAACTCCCGCGTGGCGGTACAGGGCTGCGGCCCCATCGGCCTGATCTGCATCGCGATCCTGCGCACCATGGGCATCCAGAACATCATTGCCGTGGACGGCGAGCAGAAGCGTCTGGACTTCGCGAAGCAGCTGGGTGCCAGCGGCACCGTGAACTTCAAGGAGTTCAAGGGCATCGAGGCGCTGACGGAGGGCGTGAAGGCGGCGTTTGGCGGATACCTGGCCGATTTCGCGTTCCAGTGCACTGGTTCCCCCGCGGGGCATTCCAATATTTATAAATTCATCCGCAACGGCGGCGGTCTGTGCGAGCTGGGATTTTTCATCAACGGCGGCGATGCCACGATCAATCCCCACTTCGACATCTGCTCCAAGGAGATCACCACGGTGGGCAGCTGGGTCTACACCCTGCGGGATTACGCCACCACGTTCGATTTCCTGAAGAGCGCGAAGCGGATCGGCCTTCCCATGGAGAAGCTGATCACGCACACCTTCCCGCTGGATGAGATCAACGAGGCGCACAAGACGAATCTGGCCATGAGCGGCTTAAAGATCGCGATCATCAATCAGTGAGGTGCCGTGACGGCAGGAGGAGAAGGAAGTGAACCAGGCGGTTGGAATACTGGAGGTCTACGGGCTGGTATGCGCGTTCCTGGCGGCTGACGCCGGATGCAAGGCGGCTGACGTGACGCTGGAGACATTTGACAAGAACAAACCGGCCAACGCGGATTCCCTTCCCGTCCCGCTTCTGGTGACTGTGAAGTTCCGCGGGAGCGTCGCGGATGTGGAGGCGGCGATGGAAGCGGGGATCGAAACGGCGAAGCGGGTGACCGGGATCGTGCAGACGCACATCATCGCGAATCCCACGGACGACACCTGCAAGATGTTGAAGCTGAGCGGTTTTGACAAGAAATAACGGGGGGACGGGAACCGTCCCCGAAACGAGAGAACAGGCGATGTCCCGGACAAAAGCGCGGACACTGCCGACAGACAGGAATACAGATTCCGAAAAAAGGAGGACCCGAAAATGGGAAAAGAAGCATTAGGCATGATCGAGACAAGAGGGCTGACGGCGGCCATCGAGGCGGCGGACGCCATGACCAAGGCGGCTGAGGTAGTGCTGATCGGCACGGAGAAGATCGGTTCCGGACTGGTGACCGTGATGGTGCGCGGCGATGTGGGCGCGGTGAAGGCGTCCGTGGAGACCGGCGCGGCGGCGGCTTCCCGCCTGGGCGAGCTGGTGGCGGCCCATGTGATCCCCAGGCCTCATGCCGACGTGGAGAAGATCCTTCCCCGCATTTGAGCAGAGAGGAGCGGTAACGGACGATGGGCGCATCTTACGGTTTCATTGAAATCTCCGGCGTCGTGCCCGCGATGGACGCGTTGGATATCATGTGCAAGACTGCCGATGTGCAGCTGGCCACCTGGGAGCGCAAGCTGGGCGGGCGCCTGGTGACGCTGGTGGTCGAAGGGCAGGTAGCGGCCGTAAAGCAGGCGGTGGAAGCGGCCTGCGAAAAGGCGATCAAAAAACCGGTTTCCTCCGGGGTGATCGCGAATCCCCATCCGGAGATCGTCCGGCTGGTCCATCTGAGCGCCAGCCGGTTCAGAAAAGAGGAGGTCGTGGAAGGAACTTATGTCGGACAGGAAGTCACCTTCTGAAAAAGAGAGAGTAACTGTGCCGGGAGAAGTGAAACCGAGGCGCTCCCGGACAGTGAAAAAGGCGGACACGGCCGCGGCGGCTGTGAAGGCCTCTGATAAAACAAAGACAATATCTGTTGCAACAGAAAAAACTGCACCCAAAAAGGAGGAGAAAAAAATGGCACAGGAAGCATTGGGAATGGTGGAAACAAGAGGTCTGGTAGCGGCCATCGAAGCGGCTGACGCGATGTGCAAATCCGCGAACGTGACCCTGATCGGCACGGAGAAGATCGGTTCCGGTCTGGTGACCGTGATGGTGCGCGGCGACGTAGGCGCTGTGAAGTCTTCCGTGGAGAGCGGCGCTAATGCGGCGGGCAAGCTGGGCGAGCTGATCGCGACCCATGTGATCCCGAGACCCCACAACGATGTGGAAATGATCCTTCCCAGCGTGAAGGAGTGAGCCTGATCGGCGCGGGAGCGGCAGTACAGGCAAACGAAGCACGAAAGGCCAGGGCATCGGCCCGCGGCGTACTGCCGCGGGCTGCCCGGAATGGCAGGTGACGGTATGCAGACGAGAGAGATCGAATTCATCACGAGAGCGGTCATCGCCGCTCTGGAAAAGGAACAGTCGAATTCCAAAGGATATCTGGTGCCGGTGGGCGTATCCGCGCGGCATGTACATCTGACCCAGGAGCACGTGGAGGTTCTGTTCGGGGAAGGGTATCATCTGACAAAGAAAAAAGAGCTGATGGGCGGCCAGTTCGCTTCCAACGAGCTGGTGACGCTGGTGGGCTTAAAGCTTAGAGCGATAGAGAATGTAAGGGTGCTGGGGCCCGTGCGGAAGGCATCCCAGGTGGAGATCTCGGCCACGGATGCCATCAAGCTGGGGATCAAAGCGCCAGTGCGGGAGTCGGGGAACATCGCGGGCAGCGCGCCCATCGCGCTGGTGGGTCCCAAGGGAGCGCTTTATCTGAAAGAGGGCTGCATCGTGGCCATGCGCCACATCCATATGTCCCCGGAGGACGCCAGACAGGCCGGAGTCCACGACGGAGATATCGTCTCCGTAAAGGCGGACAATGAAAGAGGGACCGTCTTCAATCAGGTGAAGATCCGCGTGTCGGACACGTTCACGCTGGAAATGCACATCGATACGGATGAGGCCAATGCGGGACAGATCAAAACCGGAGATTCCGTGATCCTGATAAAATGAGATTGGAGCGGCTATGATCGTTGGAAAAGTGACAGGCAGCGTGGTCTCCACGCGCAAGAATGAAAATCTGATCGGCAACAAGTTCATGATCATCGAGCCGGTGGCCTCCATGCGGGAAAGGACCGGCTGTCTGGTGGCCATCGACAATATCGGGGCCGGGATCGGAGAGTACGTGCTGGTGGCGCTGGGAAGCGCCGCACGGATCGGCTGCGGGATGGAAACGGCCCCCGTGGACGCGGCGATCGTCGGCATCCTGGACGATCCTTCGGTCTGGGCGCAGGCGTAAGCCTGCCGGAAATGCGGAACGGAAAGAACATTTAGGACAGAATCATGACAGCAGAACAACTCGGCAGCCTTATAAAGGAATGCGGCATCGTCGGCGCGGGCGGCGCGGGGTTCCCCACCTACGCCAAGATCGACAGCCGGGCGCAGGTCATCCTGATGAACTGCGCGGAATGCGAACCGCTTCTGAAGCTGCACAGACAGCTTTTAAAACTGCATACGAAGGAGATCGTGGACACATTTTCCCGGATCGCGGAAACAGTGGGGGCGAAGGAAGCCGTCATCGGCGTGAAGGCGGAGTATGCGGAGACGGTGGAAGCGCTGAAGCAGTATGTGCCGGAGCATCCGAACATGCGCATTCAGCTTCTGCAGAGCGTTTATCCCACGGGCGATGAGGTGATCCTGATCTATGAGGCCACGGGAAGGGGCATTTCTCCCGGCGGACTTCCCATCGAGGCGGGCGTGGCGGTATTCAACGTGGAGACCGTCTACAATATCAGCCGCGCGCTGGCAGAGCATGCGCCGGTGACCGACAAGCTGGTCAGCGTGGTGGGCGAGGTGAAGGCCCCCGCGACGGTGCGCGTGCCGCTGGGCACCTCTCTGGAAGAGGTCGTTAAAATGGCCGGAGGCGAGACCGCGTTGGATCCGGAGGAGCTGGCCTATCTGGTGGGCGGCCCCATGATGGGGCGGCTGGGCAGCCGGCATGATACGGTGACCCGGACCACCAACGCCATCCTGGTACTGCCGAAGGACCATCCGCTGATCCTGCGCAGGCAGATGCCGCCTTCCGCGGGCATGAAGCGGGCGGCCTCCTCCTGCTGTCAGTGCGAGACCTGTACGGATCTGTGTCCCAGACACAATCTGGGACATCCCATAGAGCCGCACCGGTTCATGCGGGCCATGAGCAATCACGATTACGGGGATCTGGAGGCCTTTGAAAACCTGTTTTTCTGCTCCGGCTGTGGGGTGTGCGAGCTGTTCGCCTGTCCGCAGGGGCTGTCCCCCCGGTCGCTGATCGCGGACTGCAAGGACGGGCTGAAAAAGGCCGGACTGAAAGCGCCGAAGGCGGAAGGCAGGGGCGTTTCGGAGGCGCGGGAATACCGGAAGGTGCCGGAAAAGCGTCTGACCGCCCGTCTGGGACTGTCCCGGTACGATCATCGGGCGCCGCTGGACGATCGGGTGCGTCCGGTCCATCGGGTGAGAGAGCTGCTTTCCCAGCATATCGGCGCACCGGCCGTCTGCGCGGTGAGCCGGGGTGAGAAGGTACGGCGCGGACAGGTCATCGCGGCGGCGGCAGCGGGACTCAGCGTTCCGGTGCATGCGTCTATCGACGGCGTCGTGACGGACATCGGAAAGACGTGGATCGAGATCACGGCGGAGGACGGAAACGCATGACCGGGATCGCGGCGGAGGGGAATAGTGGGGCCGGAAATCCGGCGGAATGTGAGAGGCTATGGCAAAAGCGATTGGAATGATAGAATTTAAAACGGTCTCCTCCGGCGTCCGGGCGGCGGATATCATGGTGAAGACGGCGCAGGTCGAGCTCCTGGAGGCCCAGGTGGTCTGCCCGGGCAAATACATTGCGCTGATCGCGGGAGAGCTGAGCGCGGTCAAGAGCGCGGTGGAGTCGGCCAGGCAGATCGCAGAGGAGCATTTCATCGACAGCTTCGTGCTGGGCAATCCGCATCCGGGCATTTTCCCTGCGATCTACGGCACGACCCACGTGGGAGCCATCGATGCGCTGGGCATTCTGGAGACCTATGACGCGGCGTCCATCATCGTGGCGGCGGATACGGCGGCCAAGACCGCGGCGGTGGAGCTCATCGAGCTGCGCATCGCCAAGGGAATGTGCGGGAAATCCTATCTGTACCTGACCGGAGCGGTCGCGGCGGTACAGGCGTCTATCGACAAGGCGAAGCTGGGCGCGGCGGAGGGCGGCATGTATCTGGACAGCGCGGTGATCGCGCACCCGGACGCGCAGCTGTGCAGATCGATCCTTTAGGAGAGACGATATGTTGGCTTTGGAGCGCAGGAATCTCATACTGGAAAAACTGCAGGATGAAAAAAAAGTGGTGGTCAGCGAGCTGAGCGCCCTTTTCGGCGTTTCGGAAGAGACCATCCGGCGGGATCTGGAGAAGCTGGAGCGGGACGGGCTGGCCACCAAAAGCTACGGCGGCGCGGTGCTGAAAGAAAACATCGGCTTCGATATGCCGTTCCGGGTGCGCCAGAAGGCAAATGTGGCCGAGAAGCAGCGGCTGGCGGAGCTGGCGGCGGCTTATATCCAGAACGGGGATCACATCATTCTGGACGCCAGCTCCACGGCCGTATTTATCGCCCGTGCCATTAAAGAGAAAGAAAATCTGACGGTGCTCACCAATTCCGTGGAGATCCTGATCGAGCTCTCGGACGTGTCGGACTGGAACATCATCTGTTCCGGCGGCAGCCTTCGGGAGGGATATCTGGCGCTGGTGGGCCCCAAGACCACGGAGAGCTTTTCCGGCTTCAATGCCGATAAGGCGTTTTTGTCCTGCAAGGGGATCGACATGGAGCGGGGCGTCACGGACGGCAACGAAATGTTTTCTCAGGCGAAGCAGGTCATGATGCAGTCCGCCAGGGAGCGGATCCTGTGCGTCGATCACACGAAGTTTGACAGGATCGCCTTTTCCAGGCTCTGCGGCGCGGGGGACGCGGACATCGTGATCACGGACCGTCGGCCGGACGAGCGCTGGATGAGCTTTTTTGAACGGTATCATGTGAAATGCGTATATCCGCAGGATACAGAATAAAAAAAGAGGAAAAAGGAGGACGAACAATGACAACACAGGAAAGATACGCATACGCGAAGGAGCGGTATGCACAGATCGGCGTGGACACCGACAAGGCGCTGGAAACCCTGAAGCGGATCCCCATCGCGATCCACTGCTGGCAGGGAGACGACGTGGTGGGTTTTGATCAGGACGGCCCGCTGACCGGCGGTATCCAGACCACCGGCAATTATCCGGGCAGGGCCCGCACGCCGGAGGAGCTGATGGCGGATATGGATGTGGCCTTAAAGCAGATCCCCGGAAAGCACAAGATCAATCTGCATGCCAGCTACGCCATCTTCGGGGACGGAGAGGCCGTGGACCGGGATTCCATCGAACCCAAACACTTTAAGAAGTGGGTGGATTTCGCGAAGGAAAGAGGCCTGGGCATCGATTTCAACCCCACCTTTTTCTCGCATCCCAAGGCGGCCTCCTATACGCTTTCCAGCCCGGACGAGGAGATCCGGCAGTTCTGGATCCGTCACGGACAGGCCTGCATCCGCATTTCTCAGTATTTCGCGGAAGAGCTGGGGCAGCCCTGCGTGATGAACATCTGGATCCCCGACGGCATGAAGGACGTTCCTGCGGACCGGCTGGGGCCCAGGAAGAGATTTGCGGATTCCCTGGACCAGATCCTTTCCATCCCTTACGATAAGACGAAGGTCTATGTCTGCCTGGAGTCCAAGGTGTTCGGCATCGGCCTGGAATCCTATACCGTAGGCTCCAGCGAGTTCTGCATCAACTATGCGGCGACCAGAGGCATTCTGAGCCTGATGGACAACGGACATTATCATCCCACCGAGGTGGTCTCCGACAAGATCCCGTCCATGCTCCTGTTCTCCGATAAGATCGCGCTGCATGTGACCAGAGGCGTACGCTGGGACTCCGACCATGTGGTCCTTCTGGATGACGAGACCAAGGAGATCATGAAGGAGATCGTCAGGAACGACGCCGTGGACCGCGTGTTCATCGCCACGGACTATTTTGACGCCAGCATCAACCGTGTCAGCGCCTGGGTGGTGGGCGTGCGCAACGTGCAGAAGGCGCTGCTGTATGCGCTGCTGCAGCCCGCAGAGCAGTTAAAGGCCCTGCAGGATTCCCAGAACTTCACCGAGCTGATGGTGCGCCAGGAGGAGCTGAAGCTCTATCCGATGGGCGACGTATGGGATTATTTCTGCGAATCCAACGGCGCGCCCGCCGACTGCAAATGGTTTGATACGATCAGAAAATATGAGGACGAAGTGCTCAGCAAGAGAAATTGAGAGGTGAACCGCAATGAAAATTCTGGATACGAAGTTCATGCAGGGATTCATAAAAATGGCGGACGACGGCTTCCAGCAGGGCTGGCATGAGGCCAACGGCGGGAACCTTTCCTATCGTCTGACGCACAACGAGGTGGGCAGCATTCAGGACCGTCTGAGCGATCACGATTCCTGGAAGCCCATCGGCACCAGCGTTCCCGGACTGGCGGGAGAGTATTTCCTGGTCACCGGCAGCGGCAAATATTTCCGCAACATCATCGTGGACCCGGAGGCGAGCCTGTGCATCGTGGAAATCGACGACAAAGGGGAAAACTATCGCGTCCGCTGGGGACTGGTGGAGGGCGGCAGGCCCACCAGCGAGCTGCCCGCGCATCTGATGAACCATGAGGTGAAAAAGCGCACCACCAACGATCAGCACCGCGTCATCTATCACGCGCATACGACCAACATCATCGCGCTGACCTTCGTGCTGCCGCTGGAGGACAAGATATTTACCCGAGAGCTCTGGGAGTCCGC
>CANRMT010000050.1 GCA_947631815.1 uncultured Eisenbergiella sp. | reverse complement strand
CGCATCTCATAAAATTCCGCATAGACCGGCAGATTGCGCTTCGGCACAAAGCCCAGCACATTTCCGTCCGACAGCGCCGCCGCCACATTGTAGAGCTTGCCGTCCTTTTCCAGCGGCAGCCCCACGAAAACCAGCGCGTCGTGCCCCCGCGTGTATACGGCCACCGACCGCAGCGCCTCCGCGGCCGCGTCCAGCAGTCGTTCCTGCAAAAAGAGATCGTTGCAGGTATAGCCGGTCAGGCAGAGCTCCGGCAGTACGATGAGCTTCGCCCCTTCCCGGTAACATTCCTCCAGACAGCTGCAGACCGCCCGAGCATTAAAAGCGGGATCCGCCACCCGGACCGCTGGCGTGGCCGCCGCTGTTTTGATAAAACCGTGTTTCATCCTTCCCTCCAAATCCCGTCAGCTGCACATGCGGCATTTCGCGCCGCACGCCGCACGGCCTTTCCGCCGGGCGGTTACGCCGCTGTACGGCCTTTCCTCCGGGCGATTCCGCCTCTGTACGGCCTTTGCCGAACGGTCAGCCGCGCGCCGCGCACTTCTCCGCGATCTCTTTCAGCTCCTCCACGGAAAACGTATAGTTCTTATTACAGAAATGACAGTTGACCTCGATCGGTTCCCCGTCCGCGATCATCTCTCCGATCTCCTCTTTGCCGATGGAGATCAGCGCTTTTTCTACCCGCTCCTTGCTGCAGTTGCAGAAGAAGCTGCAGGGGATCCTTTCACCGGTCTCCAGACCGAGCCCGTCCAGCACGCGTCCCAGAAGCTCCTCCGGCGTCAGCCCCTGATCCAGAAGGGCCGTCACGGAGGAGACGGCCTCGAGGTTTTGCTCCAGCCGGTCTATCACCTTCTCATCGGCATACGGCATGAGCTGCACGATAAAACCGCCGCTGGCCCGCACCGTATTGTTCTTCTCCATCAGGACGCCCAGACCCACGGACGAGGGCACCTGTTCGGAGGAAGCGAAATACCAGGTCAGATCGTCCCCGATCTCTCCCGTCTGCAGATCCGTCTGCCCGATATAGGGCTCCTTCAGCCCCAGGTCCCGGATCACCGAGAGCGTGCCGCGCCCTACGCTGCCTCCCACGTCCAGCTTCCCCTTCGCGTTGGCGGGCAGGATCACCGCCGGATTGTCCGCGTATCCCTTCACATGGCCGTTCGCATCCGCCGTCACCGTCAGGCCGTGTACCGGCCCGTCCCCTCTGACCTGCAGCGTCAGCAGATCGGACTCCTCCTTGAGCATGATCCCCATCATCGCACCCGCCGTCAGCAGCCGTCCCAGACCGGCCGTCACCACCGGGCTGGTGTTATGGGCCCTTCTGGCGGTCTCCACCGTTTCCCGCGTCGTGGCTGCGAACGCGCGGATCTGTCCGTCCGCCGCCATCGCCCTCACAATATAATCAGCCATCCGTTTTCTCCTTTATTTCCGCATTCCCTTTTCCCTGCTCCCGGGCCGTCACACGGATCCGCTGACTCTCCGGCGTCACGCTGCCGCCGGTATCCGCATCCTCCGCGTCCAGAAAGACCAGACCTGCCCTCTCCAGCAGGCTCTGCATCTCGGGAAGCGTGTATCCCCGCTGCAGATGGGTTTCCGTGAATTTCCGGTACAGCCCGCTCTCTTCCCGCACAAAAAAGGTCAGATCGTATTCATTGCATCTTTCTTCCCCGTCGTAATAATTCTCCCATATGAAGCTGCATTCGTCCCGGTTCTCGGCGATCACGCAGTCCCCGATCACCGTCTCGTATTTATATACCGTATTGAAATCAAAAAGGAACAGCCCGCCGGGATCCAGATAGTTGTTCACCAGCCGAAAAGTCTCCAGCAGCTCTTCCTTCTCCAGCAGATAGTTCAGCGAATCGCAAAGACAGATCACGGCCCGGACGGTCCCGTACAGCTCAAAGGAACGCATGTCCTGCTGCAAATACAGAATATCCAGCCCGGAGGCCTCTCTCTTCTTCAGGGCCCGGTCCAGCATTTGACCCGACAGGTCAATGCCGATCATATCGAATCCACGTGCGGCCAGCAGCTCTGTCATGCTTCCCGTCCCGCACCCCAGATCCAGGATCAGGCCGTCACGGATGTCATGCGCCGCCAGCACCTCTGTCACACGTTCGCACCACTGCCGGTACGGTATGTCATCCATGAAAATATCATAGACCTGCGCGAAATCCTCGTATGAATCCATTCTTTTTCCCTTTTCAGGCCTCTCTGAGACCTGTGCTGCCGAATCTGCGCTTCAGGCGCATCCGCGCCCGTTCAGAACAAAATCTCCAGCAGCCCGTAGCTGAACACGGACATGATGACCGTGGCCATGACGATGCCCACCAGCTCCGCCAGGATCGCTTTCTTGAGATCGATGTTCAGAAGCGCCGCGATCAGCGAGCCTGTCCACGCCCCCGTGCCGGGCAGCGGGATCCCCACGAAAAGGGCCAGCCCCCAGAATTCGTAGCGCTTGATGGAATCGCTCTTACTCATGGCCCGGTTTTCCAGCTTCACCACGAACTTTTCAAAAAACTTTATCTTTTTCAGCCATTTGAAGATCTGCTTGATGAACAGCAGGATGAAGGGGATCGGAATGATGTTCCCCACGATGCACAGCGGGATCGCCGTCAGCAGCGGCACGCCAATGAGCTTGGACACCACCAGACCGCCCCGCAGCTCCAAAATCGGTATCATGGAAATGATGAAAACGACGGCTTCCTTTGAAATATACTGCCCCAGCGTAGAGGCGAACCAGATTGCGATATGCTCCATTGTGTTTATTCTCTCTCCCTGTCCAAATAGTCCCGGAAAAATGCCAGCAGGCAGTCCATCTCCCGATCGGTCCCCACCGTGATGCGCAGATGATCGTCGATCCTCGGCTTGGGGAAATAGCGCACATAAATCCCCTCGCCGCGCAGCGCCTCGAACAACCGGGCGGCCGGAACCCGCCTGTGTCTGGCAAAAATGAAGTTTGCGGAGGAATCCGGGAAGGAAAACCCGAGGGCCAGAAGCTCCTTTTTCACCCGTTCCCTGGTCGCCGTGATCTTTCCCACGGTCTCCCGGAAATAGGGCTCGTCCTCCACACACGCCTTCCCGCATACGCACGCCAGCCGACTCATCGTGTAAGAATTGAAGGAAAACTTCGCGTCGTTCAGAAAACGGATGAGCTTTTCGGAACCGATGGCAAAGCCGATGCGCATGCCCGCCAGGGCTCTGGATTTGGAAAAAGTCTGCACCACCAGAAGATTCTCATATCTTTCTGTCAGCGGCAGGGCGCTCACCGCCCCGAAATCCACATAGGCCTCGTCCACGATCACCACGCTGTCCGGATTCCCGGCCGCGATCGCCTCGATATCGGCCAGCTTTGCCGCCAGCCCCGTGGGCGCGTTGGGATTGGGAAAAACGATGCCGCCGTTGGGCACCAGATAATCCTCCCTGCGCATCCGAAACGTCTCATCCAGCGCCGGGCACCGGTACGGAATGCCGAACAGTGCCGCCCATACCTCATAAAAGGAATAGGTCACATCCGGGAACAGGATCGGCCTGCCGCTGTTGAAAAACGTGAGAAACGCCATCGCCAGCACATCGTCCGAACCCACGCCCACAAACACCTGCTCCGGCCTCACCCCATAGTGCGACGCCAGGGCATGCACCAGCATCCCCGCCTCCGGGTCCGGATACAGCCGCAGCTCCCCGGCATCGAACGCCGCAAGCGCCTCCGCCACCTTCGGGGACGGCGGATAAGGACACTCGTTGGTATTGAGCTTGATCACATCTTTCCGTGTCGGCTGCTCCCCCGGCGTATAAGGCGTGACCCGCCGGACGTTTCTCTCCCAGTTTCCCATGACCTTCCCAGCCGCCCTCCTGCGGACGGCCTTCCTCCCTTCCGTTTCCTCTTCGGATTTTTGCCTGATGATATCTTACTATGAATCCCTTCTTTTGACAACCCAAACTTTTCACGCCGAGGGCCGTCCCGCCGTGCCGTCTTTCGAGGGGCCGGCACAGCCGGGAGATGTCCCGCCGCATACACAGGCACAGAGTCCCTTGCAGCCGTGCATCGAAAGATCCGGCGACGGTCCTTTTCGGCCCATGCCGGGGAATACGGGCTGTTTGAGCGAAGCGAGTTCCCCGTATTCTCCGGCAGTTTTGGGCCGGAAAGGAGCGGTGACGGATGATGCACGGCTGCATCGGGACCTGTGCTGTGTATACGGCGGGGCGTCTCCCGGCTGTGTCGGCCCCCACGAAAGACGGCGCAGCGGGACGGGCTGCGGCGCAGAAAGTGCCAGCGGCGTGCCTAGTTCGGGATCTGCCGTCCCTCCGCGTCCATGTGATAATCCTCCCGCAGGATCAGCTCGGACACCGGCACCACCTGATATCCCTTCTCCTGCAGCCCGTCGATCAGCGCCTCCAGCGCCTCCGCCGTATACTTCGCGCCGTTGTGACAGAGAATGATGCTCCCGTTCCCCAGATGCTTATGGTTCAGCACCTTATCCAGAATGGCGTCCGCCCCATAGTCTTTCCAGTCCAGGGAATCCACATCCCACTGGATCGGATAATAGCCGCACTTGCGGGCCGTGAGCACCACCGAATTGTCGTAATCCCCGTAGGGCGGACGGAACAGGAACATCTCATAGCCCGTCAGCGCCTTCACCTTGTCGTGAACGCTCATCAGCTCCCGCTCCTGCTCTTTTGTGGAAAGCTGGCTCATATTTTTGTGGTTCTCGCTGTGATTGCCCAGATCGTGACCCGCCGCCAGAATGGCCTTCACATCCTCCGGATAGCTGGAAACCCAGCCGCCCGTCATGAAAAAGGTGACGTGGACGTTTTTCTTTTTCAGGATATCCAGGATCTTCTGCGTATCCTCATTGCCCCAGGCGGCATCAAAGCTCAGAGCCACTTTTTTCTGGTCCGTCTGCACGCAGTAGATGGGCAATTCCCGGCCGTTGACGGAATTGGAGGCCGAGGTGAGCAGCGCGTCCGGCGCCAGCAGGAAGCAGGCCCGGGCGAAGGCCAGCACCCCCAGCAGGAACAGACCGTTCTTAAAGCCTTCCGTGCGGACCAGGTCGCGCACCGCGGAACCAAAAGCGTAATGCCTGCATTTACTTTGGATCAAATGGATGAAATCTCTGATCATGGGAACTTCCTGACATGTGATTGCTATATTTTATGAGGACAGGACGGGAGAATATGACAGCCGGATCCCCCGTGAAAAGGGCCGCCGCCCTGCGCTTGGAAAACGCAGACGCGGCAGCCCTTTCGGATGCGTATTTTTATGGTTCGGCAGGGATCATGTCCCCGCCGCCGGTCCTCTCTTTTGCCCGACAAAGCCGCCGTCCGCCCCGCACATTTTCCGGGGCGCGGTCCGTTCACTCCGCCAGATAGATCGCCACCTCCTTTTTGATCTCCTGCACGGCACGCTGCACGTCCAGGCCGCCGTTGATCGCCTGGGGACCGTATTTGGCCACCGCCTCCTCCAGCACCGCATTGCCCGCGATGCGCTCCTTCGCCTGCCCGACCAGCTCCTTCAGCCGCGCACAGGTCTTCTCTCCGGGCCAGCCGCAGCCGAAGTATTCATCGCCCCAGCTCCCGCCGAACGACAGCTCCTGGAACTCGCACAGCTTGTCAAAGGCGGCCAGATTGACCGGAAAGCCCTCCAATACGTCTTCATTCTGCACCGTTTCGGACAGCGCGGTCTTCACAAAGGCTTTCGCATACTCCGGCTGTGCCGCGTTGGAGGCCACCGCCAGCTCGACGGCGGGCAGGAAGCCCGTTCCCCCCTGGCCGCTCCAGAGCTTGAGATCGTAGTCGTCGCTTTCGTCATAGAAATACCCGATGGCGCCGATGTCCATCAGCATCAGGCGGGCCGCGCCGTAGGCCATTAAGGCGTAATCGAACTGCATATAATCACAGGCATTGCCGACGCTCTGGGCGCCGGTATAGCTGCTGCCCGCGAACTGCTCCCGTTCCTCCGCGGTCAGAGCCTTCAGATCCGCCGCACAGATCCGCTTCACCTGCGTCAGGAAATCCGCCAGCTTCTCCTCGTCCAGCTCCTTGCCGTTCAGCCAGGTCTGGCTGTTGATGGTCATGAGCTGGGAAAGCTGCCGCTGAGAGGTCATGACGCCGGTGACCGTCCCGTGGTCCCGGCCCTGCGCAAGCGCCTCCACCGCGTCCGCCAGCGTTTTCAGATCCGATATCGGTCCGATATCCTCCGCCTTTCCGAAGATCAGCGGCAACTGAAACCTGGTCGGAAGGAGAAAAACCCCGTCCTGCGTCCGATACGCATCGATGATGTTGGCAAAGGCCGCGTTCTCCCCGGTCAGCCCGTCCGCGATATCGGTGATATCCGCCAGCATCCCGTTGTTTTTGTAAATATCGGCATCCAGTCCGTCCAGCATCAGCACGTCCGGCCCTTCCCCGCCGAGGAGCTCCACGTTCAGATTTTTCATGGCGTCCGTCAGCGTTGCCGCAGAGCCGTCCATGCCGGTCTCATAGATCACGTATACCTCCGGATTTTCCTTCTGGAACACGCTGATGATCTGGCGGATGCAGGTGCTCTCCTGCAGGCTGTAGACCCTCAGCACGTTCTGCGGCACCGTGGGCTCCTCCGGATCGTAAACATAGCGGGACAGCTCATCCGCCGTGCTCAGGACCAGAAATTCATCGCTGCCCCAGAGCGCCGCGCCGCACAGCGCCAGGGACGGATCGGACAGGCTGCAGAACCGCCCGTCCACCGTCTGCTCCATGACGCTCCCGTAGAGCACATGGCGGTAGATCCCGTCCTTGCAGACCAGATAGATCACGCCGTCCTCTCCCGTGAACATACAGGCCCCCAGCGCATCGGACATGGCGCCCAGCGGCCTCAGGTTTTCCTTCACAAAATCATCCAGCACGATGTCCGCGTCCTGCTGCGCGCCCTGCTCCAGATCGTAGATATCCACGCCGTAATTGTGCAGGGCAAGCAGGTTTTTCCCGGAAAAGGCCATCACCTCCGGCCGCTCCGTCGCCGTAAAGAGCAGTTTCATTTCCCCGGATCCCGGATCCGCCCGGTAAATCCCGCCGTCCAGATCGGCGACATAGACCGCGCCGTCCTCCGCTATGGCGACCCGTTCTCCCCAGTTATCCTGGCCGAACATGGCGTCCATACGCTTCCAGGAGCCGTCCGCCCCGCTTAAGATCAGGGAACAGTCTACCGCGTCCCCGTACTCGATCCACAAAATGGCCACGCTCCCGTCCGGTCCGATGGCGGTGCGGCTGTCATAGCCCTTCCCGGACGCTTCTCCCAAGATTTCCTCCTTCGTCCGCTCCTGCTGCCAGCTCCCGCCCCCGTCCGCAGACACATACAGTCCCGCGTCCGCGTCAAAATAGGCCAGCCTTCCGTCGGCCAGCACCCGGAGCGCACGCCCGATGCTGCCTCCTGCCGGAAGCGCGTATCCAGTCTCGACATACCGCCCCATGCTGACCGCTTCAACATCCTCCGCCTCACCGGCAGATGCGCCGTCCGGCGTCTCCGTTCCCTGACCGACAGCCCCGCCGTCCGGCTGACCGGCGGAGGCCCCCTGCGCCTCTCCTTCCGCTGCCCCCGGCGTCCCCTTGGGCGCGCCGCAGCCTGCCTGCGTCCAAAGCAGGGCCAGGCAGAGCAGAAACGCCAGACCTTTTCTGATCTCCTTCATATTCGATGCCTCCTTGCATGTTATCGTAACCGCGGCGCGGCCCGCTGTCAACCGCCCGCCGCAATGACATCCTAACAGGGGCTTCTCTAAAAAGTCTCTAAGCAAACGCGCCGGATCATTTTCGTCAAAAGAATTTTCCGGGGTCCGGCAGACAGACATATTCTGCCGCAGGGTATTGATCGCGTTTTCAGGGATCTCTTCCGGTTTTAGATGTAATTTAAAGACAAACATGATAAAATGAAAAATAAACGGCCCCGCAGGCCGCGGTTCCGCGGAGAGGCGGGCTGGTCCCGTCCGTTCATGCCGAAAGGAGCGTTTTCTCATGCGCATTTTGCTGGTAGAGGATGATAAAAACCTGAATTTCTCCCTGAAATACTCGCTGGAGCAGGAAAAGTTCGACGTGGATTCCTGCTTTGACGGGGAAGAAGCTCTCTATTATATAGAAGAGACGCCCTACGACCTGATCCTGCTGGACCGGATGCTGCCGGTCCGGGACGGCATCAGCGTCCTGAAGCAGCTCCGGAAGGACGGCGTGAACACGCCCGTCATTTTGCTGACCGCGCTGGGAGAGGTGAACGATAAGATCACGGGACTGGACTGCGGCGCGGATGACTATCTGGTGAAGCCCTTCGATCTTCAGGAGCTGTGCGCCCGCATCCGCACCATCCTGCGGCGTCCCGCGCAGCTCTCTCCCCTGAAAGCGCTGACCTTCGCGGATCTGTCCTTCACGTCGGAATCGCTGACCCTGACAGGGCCGACGGGCGCCTGCACGCTCTCCCGCCGGGAAGGCGCGCTTCTGGAGAGCTTTCTGCGCCGTCCGAACCAGCCCCTGTCGCGCCAGCAGCTTCTGCTGAAGGTGTGGGGGCCGGACAGCGACGTGGAGGAGGGCAACCTGGACAACTATATGTATTTTCTGCGCCGCCGCCTGAGATCGGTGGGAAGCCGTGCCCGCCTCGTCACCGTGCGCAGCGTCGGCTACCGTCTGGAGGAATGAACGATGTTCGATAAGATCCACCTGCGTCTCACGCTTCTGTGCTCCGGCATCACGATCCTGGTCCTGACTGTCACGGCCTCGCTCTTTTTGCTGATCTCCGAACACGATCTTCGGGAAAATCAGTTTTCCTCTTTTCAGCGCAATATGGATTCTCTGCTTTCCGGTCTGAGCTCCCGGACCGTCATCACCACCGAACTGCTCTCCGAGCTGGAAGAAAACGGACGGTATCTCGTCAGCCTGCAGGACAACGGCGTGGAATTCCTCTGGGGGCTTCACCGCACGGATCCGGCCGCACAGCAGATCATCGAAAAAGGCCGGGCCTGGTTCGACGGGCACTTTGCGGAGGCGTCCGACGCTCCCCTGCCCTCCCGGCATGTGGAGATCCGCTTTCCGTCCTCCTCCGGGCTGTCCGATTATTACGGCTCCAGCGCCGTGTTCCGCAACGGGCGGGGCACCTTTTCCGTGCTGGTGCTGGAATCCATCGCGCCGATGAACGCCCGGATCCGCCGCCAGCGGCTTTTCACCCTTCTGCTGGTGCTCCTGGCCTCCGCGGTGCTGGTCCTGTTCGCCTGGTATTTCACCGGCCGCCTGCTGGCCCCCATCGAGCGGAGCCGCCAGAGCCAGATCCGCTTCGTGGCGGCGGCCTCTCACGAGCTGCGCACCCCGCTCTCCGTCATGCTCTCGGCCGCCACGGCCTGCCGCCAGGCGCTGGACCGGGAGCCAATGGCCTGCGGCCGTTTCCTGTCCGTCATCTCCGAAGAAGGGAACGGCATGTCCCGGCTCATCGATGACCTTCTGGCGCTGGCCGGTGCGGACAGCCATTCCTTTCCGCTGGCAAAAACGCGCTGCGAGGCGGACACGCTCCTGCTGAACGTCTACGAGGCCTTTGAGCCCCTGGCCAAAGAAAAGGGATACCGGCTCTCCGTCCGCCTGCCGGAACACAAAACAGCCCCCGTTGAATGCGATATCGGCCGCATTCGCCAGGTGCTGTCCATCTGTATCCACAACGCGTTCTGTTATACGCCGAAGGGGAGCCGCATCACGCTCTCCCTCGCGGAAAAACCGGACCGCCTCTGCCTCAGCGTATCCGATAACGGCCCCGGCATCCCGGACAGTCAGAAACAGAAGGTGCTGGAGCGGTTCTACCGGGCCGAGACCTCCCGCGGACAGAACGGCCACTTCGGCCTGGGGCTCTCCATCGCCGACGAGATCATGCGCGCCCATAAGGGACTGCTGACGGTGTCCGACACGCCGGGCGGCGGCGCCACGTTTACGCTCACGCTGCCTCTGACATGACGCCGGGCGGCGTTCATGCTCGCGCTGCCTCTGGCATGATGTGTATCAGCACGGGATCTGTATTGTTACCTTCGCACCGCCCGAAGCGGCGGAATTTTCCAAAATGATCCTTCCGTTATGTTTTTTGGCGATAGAAGCCGCAGTATACAGACCGATACCGTAATGAAATTTTGAGCTTCGACTATCGTCATCCATAAAGAATTGTTCCGTTGCGTGCTTCAGGGCTTCGTCAGAAAATCCCTGCCCGGAATCCGTGATCAGAAAAGAAAGTTCGCAGTCATGCTCCCGTATTTCAAAGGCAGCCGTTCCCCCCTGCGGAGTGTGTTCGACTGCGTTTGAGAGCACGTTGACGAGCATCCGCATGAGCAGATCGTGATCTGCCGTGATATATTCGGGGGACTGCTCACAATCCCACAGCAGGGTGATATCGTTCACCGCGCACAGGCCGTCGATCTGCTTTTTTAACTCCTGCAGAAAAGAACCCATATGGATCTTCTGCATACAAGGCTGGCAGCTGTCCCACGATTTTGCAGCCTCGATCAGGGTCTGCACATAGGCCTGCATCTGTAAGGAGCTGTTCTCGATATATTCCGCGCACTCCCTCTGCTCCGCGGAAAGCGGCGTTTCAAAAAGCAGCTCCGTATTGCCGCGGATAATGGTAAGCGGCGTTTTCAGATCGTGTGCCAGAGCGGAAAGCTGCTCCTGCCGCAGCTTATCGTCGTACCACTGTTTGGAAAGAGACTGTTTCAACGCAAGCCTCATGTGATCGAGCGCATCCAACGCCCGGTCTACCTCAAACAGTCTGCTCCTTTGCATTTCAAAATTCAAGTCCTGCTGCTCGATCCTGTGAACGACGACCAGCAATCGGTCGATCTTTTTCCCGAGATATCTGCCGAAAAGAAAGGATATGACGATCAGGGAGATCAGTATTTCCAGCAAGATCACGCCGATCAGAAGCAGATCGGCGGACGGAAATATGCTTCTCAGCATCGGATCTGCAAATTGCGCCGTCATGCGGTATCTCAGGATCAAAACGTCGCTTTTTCGATCTATGACCGTATAGAGATACGGATGGTCGCCCGGCCGCCCGTTTTCCATGCAGACATTCCAGACGGAAATGCCCTTTTCCGGTGCGATCGTGCCTGTTTTATACTGCCCGTCCTTTGTGAATAAGGCATACTCACAGAGGAACGGTATATCCTCCTCCGTAAGCTGCTCCGCGGACCGCAGGTTTTCTTTTGCGATCTCTATCGCGGCGCTCACACGGCTCAGGGAATAAATGAAGCTCTGCTCCACACACCAGAGATAAGCCCCCACATTGACCGCTATGACGATAAAGACAGCGGCCGCGAGAGACAGCGCGTGCTGTATAAACACCGAACGAAGCTTTTTTACACCCATTTATAACCCACTCCCCATACCGTTTCTATCGGAGCCGCATGATACGCTGCCAGCTTCCCGCGGATATTTTTGATGTGCGTGGAAATGACAGAGCTGTCACTTTCACCGTCAAAGCCGAAAACAGCTTCATAGATCTGCTCTCTCGTAAAGGTTTGCCCGTGATGGAGCGCCAGATATTCACAGATCTCATATTCGCTTTTGGTGAACGGAAGTTTTTCCCCCTGTGCCTCCGCTTCTTTGGCATTGAGCTGAAACACGATGCCGGAGACAGAAAAAGCATTTTTCTTTTCTCTGACATCACGCCGCAAATGGGCATTTACCCTCGCGCGAAGCTCAGCCGCTCCAAACGGTTTTGTAATGTAATCATCCGCGCCCAGCCCTAATCCGCGCACAATATCGGCCTCCTGTATTTTTGCCGTCAGAAAAATAATGGGGCAGTCCACGCGGGAACGGATCTCCTGGCAGAGCCTGAACCCGTCCAGTCCCGGCATCATGATATCCAGCAAAATCAGGTCATATTTTGAAAAGTTCATGGGAAGGACTTCACTTGTGTCCGATATCAGGGTGATCAGGTGCCGATCTTTTTCCAGCACACGCCGGATCAGCTGGAGCATAGCAGGTTCGTCGTCTATCGCTAAAATATGTGCCATTGTCCCACCTCTTTTTGCTTCAATCAGAAGATGTTCCGCTGTATCGCGAAAACCAAAATACCGCCAAGCCGATTATACCACAGGTAACAGCGATGCAAAAAAGAATCCCCGTCTGAATTTCACGATTTCCCGCATATGGCAGATGGAATATGGATATCAGGGCGCTTTCCGCAAAGCGGATCCCTAAACCGTAGGGGATCACAAACCACCGCCCGTCACCCATGCCTGTTTGGAGAAGCGCCGACAGCAAACTCCCCATTACGCCGATGCTGATCCCAAGGTTCCGCCCAAAGCGGAACGCCAATATCAACTGCAGGCCGTATATCATAATATTGCCCGCCCAAAGCACGGTCGGAATCAGGATAAAGAATTTCACCGGAAGTTTTATTCCCGTCATATAGGAAAACGGAACCCCAAATAAAACGGCGCTGAGCGCGGCGGAAAACAGGCCCGACAAAAGCAGGATCGCAAGTTTTGAGAAAACAGCCTTTTTGCGGTCCGGGAGCGTGAGCATATTTTGAAAATGCCCCGCCTGCAATTCCTGCTCTGCAATGATCTGACAAACGATCGAGATCGCAAACGGAAATGCGGCCGCAATGATCTGCACGAAGGCCGCCAGTTTATTTAATTCGTCTTCGGACGAGAAATGGGCATAAAGCAGCATAAGAACCGCTCCCAAAACAGGAAAGAGCAAATGAACCGCAAAATACCATGAGTGCCGCAGCTTATATAGGTCGCTTTTCAGACAGCGGCAATATTCATTCATGCATCCGGCCTCCCCTCGCAAACAGTTTTGCGCTGCACCCAAAAACAACGAACGCAGATATCAGGCTGACGATCAGCGCCGGAGGAACATACCCCTTCGATAAAAGAGGCGAACCGCTTTCCAGCGGGATCCCGTTGACGTGCATTTTGAAAAAGGGACATACAATACGGGCCGGGATCGCAAAAGGGACGAATAAAAACCATTCTGCTTCGGCTCCCACAGCGGATGCGATCATGTTCGCGGCCATCGACATCAGGACTGTCGGAAGATAACCCATGAAATCCGCTGACAGCATGATAAAAGGGATCTGCCACAAATAAGTCAGGAAAAGCAGCATACATCCGATCAGTCCATCCAACGGGGAAACCGTAACCTCTGTCACAAAGCCGACAGCAGTTGCTGCAATCCACAGCAGAAGGTTTGATACAAAAAGCAGGATGACGACTGCGGCCGTTTTCCCGAGCCAGATCTTATCGAATCGTACCGACAGACAAAGGATATTCTGCATCCCGGTTTTTTTCTCCCGGACGATCATGCTCGCGGAACATAAAGCGGCCGCAAGCGGTAAGATCATGAAATACCACCAGTTGTACGCCGAGAATTGAACATAGCTGCCGCTCAGCAGATAACTCAGCAGGAGGGTGACCAGCGGGGCCAGAACAGCGAACTTCAGGGAAAAGGTGTGACGCATTTTCAGCAGTTCAGATCGAACGATTCCTGACATCGATCAGCCCTCCCTTCCGGCGCTGCCGACGACATCCATAAAGATGCGTTCCAGATCCGCGTCTTTGCGGATCTCGCTTTCATAGCCCAGTTTCCCGTTTGAGAGAATGCCAATGTGATCCGCGATCAGCTCAACCTCGGACAGAATGTGACTGGATAGGATCACCGTAATTCCTTTTCCCGGGAAAGAGCGGATCAGGCCGCGCAGATCCTGCATACCGATAGGATCCAATCCGTTTGTCGGTTCATCAAGGATCAGCAGCTTCGGCCGGGCCAGCAATGCGAGGGCAATGCCAAGGCGCTGCTTCATACCGAGGGAAAACTGTCCCGCCCTCTTTTTGCCTGTATTTTGAAGCTGCACGACCGCAAGCGCTTCATCGATCCGGCTTTCCGGCAAATTCAGCGCGAGCGTCCTCGCCTTAAGATTTTCATAGGCCGTCAGATTTTCATATAGCGGCGGCGTTTCGATCAAAGCCCCAATGCTGTTCAGATCCTTGCGGCTCCACGGGTGTCCGTCAAATGCAATCCCGCCGGATGTCGGACGCAGAATACCCGTGATCATCTTCAGGATCGTGGACTTTCCTGCTCCGTTCGGCCCCAGCAGCCCGTAAACAGAGTTTTTTTGAATGTGGATGTCCACGTTGTCAACCGCCATCTGCCCTTTGAATTTTTTGCAGAGGCCGGTCGTTTTCAAAATCATATCCATATGATCGTTTCCTCCTTTGGATTTTGTGATCATCATAGAGCATAATCTTGAAGATTCCGTGGAGATTGCAAAAAGAAAGGCCGGAGTTTATAACTGATTTCTTTCAGATGGATCGCAGATTGACAGACAATGCAAACCGGCAGCGGTGACAGCCGCGCATCCTTCAGGCACTGAACGTTCTCAATAAGTATCCGCGGCAAAGGAAAAACGCTATGTAATCGGATGAACCTTTTACACAGCGTTCTCAATTTTCCGTCTGCCCGGCGCAGGTCATATTCCGGTGAAGGTTCCTTTATGGCTCACACGCTTCCGTGGGGAGCCCTGCTTCCTGCCGCGTCCGGTATCTTACTGTTCTGCTTATGTACGCTTTTTTATCTGTTCCCCTTATCCAGCTGAGAAGTGCAGTGCGGGCAGCGGGTCGCCCCTGCCGCGATCTCGCTCTTGCAGTACGGGCAGATCTTCGTGGCCGGAGCCGCGGCCGCGGGCGCGGGCGCTTTTTTCTTCTTGCCCTTATCGGCCAGCGCATTCATCCCTTTTACGATCAGGAAGATGATCAGCGCCATGATGACGAAATTGATGACGGCGGTGATAAACGCGCCGTAGCGGATCTCCACATCTCCCACCGTCGCCACCATATAGCTCAGATCCGTATTGGCCACCAGACCGATCAGCGGGGAGATCACGTCGTTCACCAGGGAATTGATGATCGCCTGAAACGCCGCGCCGATGATAACGCCGACTGCCAGATCCATCACGTTGCCCCGCAGCGCGAAATCCCGGAACTCATTGAGAAACTTTTTCATGTTTCCAGACTCCTTTCGTATTTTGCTTTGCACGCCGCCTGTCGGGACGTGTCATTTATTTTATTTTACCACAAAGTTTGAATTGCCGCCACCCTTATCTCATGATAAAATGAATTTGTTCCGCGGCTTTCCGACATTTTCATGCGGCAGGCACCGGACACAGCCATGGGAACAAGAGGCAGGAAACCGGATCATATGAGAAAAGGTGCGCAAGGACATATCACAAAAACCGCATTGTCGGACTCTGCGGAAAAAAGCCGGACGGACAATGGAAAAGCGTCTTATTCCAAAGAAACTGCGCCCGGACATCGTCTGAAAATGGCACGGCTCCTTCTGGCCGCGGCATGCCTGCTCGCGGCGGCTGCCGGTATCGGCACGATCTTTTTCCTCCGATACAGACAGGCACACCCGGCAGTCCTGCGGTATGCGGACCGCCTGGAAACGCCCGTGCCCGGAGGGCTTGCGGCGAACATCCAGAGCGCGCTCAGCGTGCCCACGCAGATCACCCGGATCGGGGACGACTATTTCATCGTGGACTGCTATCACGATCAGATCCTGACCAGCCCGGAGCTCGACCGTCCGCTGACCGAATGGACGGTGATGAGCGATCAGATCAGCCGAGGGCACACCATCGCCGGGGACGGCACGGTATACCTGGCGGACGACACGGAAAACCACCGCATTCTGGTCTTTGAGAAAAAGGACGGGATCTTTTATCTGACCCAGACCTTTGACGGGATCGGCGTCCGGCCCCATTACGTGGTTTACGACGAGGCGTCGAAGCGCTTTTATGCCTTAAGCTCCATGACCGGCGAGCTGTACGTGTTCGTCCGCCCCGCAGGCACCTCCGACGTGGCGCTGGAAAAGGTTCTCTCCATCCCGGAGCTGAACGGATTTTATGTCCGCTCCTTCACGATCGAGGGGGACGACATCTATTTCGTATCGGGAAACTCCACCATCATCCGCGCCGGTCTGAAGGATCTGTCCGTCCGCGAAACCTGGCCCGTCCCCGCCGAGATCGCGGGCATGGTACAGCTGACCCGCATTCAGGATTATTTTTACATCACGGTCTCCACGGACCTGACCGGCAGCCAGGACTACGCTACCCTGATCCGGACGAAGGATCTGGGCGCGCTGGCCGAAGGGAACTGGGAAGATATCTACGGCACGTTCATCGGCGGCGGCACACCCTACTATATCAGCAGCTTCGACGGCCACTATTTTCTGACGGAGCACCGCATCCCGGGCCACGGCGTCTGGCAGTTCGACGTCAGGGACAACGAGATCGCGAACGTGGAGACGCTGTTCCCCAGTTGAAATCCCGTATTTTAAAGAAACGCTGTCCTCCGGCTCAGGCCGGAAAACAGCGTTTCTTTTTTATGCATATGATCAGGGGTACGCCCGCGCATCCCCTTCCCGCAAAACCTCACACGGGATCAGATCTCATTGCCTTCGAACTTCGGGATGCCCGCAAATCCCACCGCAAGATCTTCGTCGGTAGGGATATAATCGTCCATTTCCCCGTTATTGTATTTCTCATAGGCCACCAGATCGAAATAGCCCGTGCCGGTGAGGCCGAAGACGATGGTCTTCTCTTCGCCGGTCTCCTTGCACTTCATGGCCTCGTCGATGGCAACGCGGATCGCATGGCTGCTCTCCGGCGCAGGCAGGATGCCCTCCACCCGTGCGAACATCTCGGCCGCCTCGAAGACGGAGGTCTGCTCCACGCTGGTGGCCTCCATCAGGCCGTCATGATACAGCTGAGACAGGATCGCGCTCATGCCGTGGTAGCGCAGGCCGCCCGCATGGTTCGGAGACGGAATGAAATTGCTGCCCAGCGTATACATCTTCGCCAACGGCGTCACCATGCCGGTATCGCAGAAATCGTAGACGAATTTCCCTCTGGTGAGGCTGGGGCAGCTCGCGGGCTCCACCGCGATGATGCGGTAATCCTTCTCGCCGCGCAGCTTTTCACCCATGAAAGGAGCGACCAGGCCGCCCAGATTGGAACCGCCGCCCGCGCAGCCGATGATGATATCGGGCTTGACGCCGTATTTATCCAGCGCCGCCTTGGTCTCCAGACCGATGATCGACTGATGCAGCAGCACCTGATTGAGCACGCTGCCCAGCACATAGCGGTAGCCTTCCGTGCCGACGGCCACTTCCACCGCCTCAGAGATCGCACAGCCCAGGCTTCCGGTGGTTCCGGGATGCTCCGCCAGGATCTTCCGGCCCACCTGCGTGGTATTGGAAGGAGAAGGCGTCACATCCGCGCCATAGGTGCGCATGACCTCGCGGCGGAACGGCTTCTGCTCATAAGAGCATTTCACCATGTAGACCTTGCAGTCCAGTCCCATATACGCACACGCCATGGAAAGCGCGGTGCCCCACTGACCGGCGCCGGTCTCGGTAGTCACGCCCTTCAGGCCCTGCTTCTTGGCATAATAGGCCTGCGCGATGGCGGAGTTGAGCTTGTGGCTGCCGCTGGTGTTGTTGCCCTCGAACTTGTAATAGATCTTCGCGGGCGTATCCAGCTTTTTCTCCAGGCAGTACGCGCGCACCAGCGGCGACGGACGGTACATTTTGTAAAAATCCTGGATCTCCTGCGGGATGTCGATATAGCGGTGCTCGTTGTCCAGCTCCTGGGCCACCAGCTCGTCGCAGAAAACGGCGGACAGCTCCTGGGCCGTCATGGGCTGATGGGTGCCCGGATTGAGCAGCGGCGCGGGCTTATTCTTCATATCCGCGCGGACGTTGTACCACTGTCTGGGCATTTCCTTCTCTTCCAGATAGATCTTGTAGGGGATTTCCTTGTTCTGATTTGCCATTGTTCATAGCTCCTTTCCTGAGCGCCGCTCCAGGGATCGCGTCCGTAAACGTCAAAAAACTCCTGTCCCGGCAAAAATTGGTTTCTGCTGGGACAGGAGTTCGATCCTCCTGCGGTGCCACCCGGCTTGGCGTGCGACCCTCTTCCGGCGGACCTGGATCATCCGCCGCAGACTCTGCGCGCCCTCTCACGCATACAGACATATGCTTTCGTTGGTAACGGAGTATCAGCTCCGGCTTCCCTACCCATTCGGTTCGGGTCGCCCTCCGAAGTCCATTCACCCGCACTGCGCTGCCGCCTCACACCGGCCGACGGCTCTCTGCATCCGCTCTGCGCGGGCTACTCACTCTTCATCAACGGTTTAAACTGCTAACAGAATACCGCTTTTGCAGCTTCCTGTCAAGCCTTTTTTACCGACTTCCCGTACTTTCCTCGCAGTCTTTTTGCTCCCTCGCCGCGCCATATCCCCGCGCCGCCGCTTATCCGGATCCCCGGCAATTGATCCGATCTTTCATCCCTGCGCTGCCGTTTGCCCGGATCACCGGCGGCGGCTCCGTTTTTATCCTCCGCACCGTACCGCTCACAGCAGCGCCAGCATCTCTCCCATCAGCGCCGCGCTGCCGGTCGCCAGCATATCCGCGTTTTCGATCCAGGGAAGCCCCTGCCCTTCGCTCCAGCCGGAAATACAGCCTCCCGCTTCGGTCACGATCAGGCCGCCTGCCGCGTAATCCCAGGGCTTCAGGTTCCGCTCCAGATAGACGTCCTGCCGCCCGCAGGCCACATAACACAGATCCAGCGCCGCGGAACCGCAGCGGCGGAAGTCAGCGCACTCCCGGAAAATGCGTTCATACAGGAGGAACAGCTCATGGGCCCGCTCCTTTTCATACGGACTGGAGCCGTAGGACACCAGCCCGTGGGCCAGATCCGGCGTCGCGGCCGTTCGGATCCGCTTCCCGTTCAGAAAAGCGCCCTGTCCCTTCACGGCTGAAAACACTTCCCCGGAAAATGGATTGTACACCACGCCGAGACACATCCGGCCGTCCTCGTACAGTCCCAGGGAAACCGCGCTCATCTGATAGTGATGGATCAGGTTCGTGGTGCCGTCGATGGGATCCAGGATCCAGTAGGCGCCCTTCGGATCCGCCGCGAAGCGCTCCTGCTCCTCTCCGATGAAGCCGATCTCGGGATAACGTTCCGCCAGCTCCTTCTGCAAAAACCGCTGTACTCCTTCATCCACCTTTGTCACATAGTCGGCGCGCCCTTTTTCGTGCACATTTTCCACCAGACTTTCATCAAAAATGATCGAATCCGCTTTTCGCACCAGGGCGATGATCTCCTGCATTTCCCGCACCGCGCGGGCAGTCCTCTCCGTCTCCATCTTCCGTCGTTTCCTTCCCTTCCAGAAATCCCTTTTCAGGTCTTTCTGCCTTCATGATAGCACATCTTTCCGGTTCCGGCAACCGCGCTGCGCATTCTTTGCCCCGCTCTGCAGCCGTTTTCAGAAGGGCCTGGACCTTCCCACCCGCGCCAAATGCACAGTTCTTGCCGAAGGCAGGAACTTGGTATGTGTAAAGAAGCAAAAACTAAAAACAACAGATAGACCGCCAACACCACACTATTCCAATAAAGCAGAAATTTGTTTATTATAATTGTTAGCATAAAAAATACATAATTTTTGAATTTTGGTATTGACTCTCTCGCAGCGTAACGGTTTACGATTAAGCCGAAAGGAGGAAATAATGAAAACCGTAAAAGATGTGTCGGAGATTACTGGAGTAAGCATAAGGACATTAAGATATTATGACGAAATCGGTCTATTGAAGCCGACAGAATTAACAGAAGCAGGTTATCGGCTATATGATAACAAAGCCCTGGAAAAGCTGCAGGAAATTATGTTCTTTAGAGAATTGGAAATTCCATTGACAGACATAAAAAAAATCATGGATAACCC
>CANRMT010000049.1 GCA_947631815.1 uncultured Eisenbergiella sp. | reverse complement strand
TAGACAATCTCTTCGAAAACTGCATGGTGATCAACAACTGAGTACTAGGTTTTAAGAGAAACGACGGAAGTCAGGTTATATATATGGATCATATTTTTGTCAATACAATTTTCCCATGAAATTTTAATTTATCTGTTTTTACTAAAATCATGGCGTTCTTTTAAGTAAATAATGCTATTATTATTTGAATTGTCTGATAATTTAAAGATTTTAATATATAAAACCGTTTATTATCTTTTTGTTATTCGTTTCGGATCATATTGTCCGTCTCGGATTTTGTTATACACCCCAAATCCTGTTATTTCTTCCGAAACGAAGATTCCTTTCGGATTTTGTTATCCCTTCCGGATCTGATCACTCGTTTCGGATCGCCGCCAGCGGGCTCAGCTTCATCGCCCTTCTGGAAGGGAAGAAGCCCGCGACCATGCCGATGATCACGGCGAAGACGACGGACGCCAGCGCCAGCCAGGGCGGAATATAGGAAAGCCCCTCCATCGTGTTGCCGCTGGCCGCCACCACGTGATTGATGACGGCGGATATGCCGTAGCTGGCCCCCAGCCCCACCAGGCCGCCGATAAAGCCGATGTAGGCCGCCTCGATCAGAAACAGGGCCTGGATGTTGCGCATATCGCAGCCCAGCACCTTCATGACGCCGATCTCCTTCGTCCGCTCATAGATGGACATCATCATCGTATTGGTGATGCCGATGGCCGCGACGAGAAGCGCCACCGCGCCGATGCCTCCCAGCATGGCCTGCACGTTGGCGTACTGCTGTCTGGTGGATTCGATCCACTTGATGTTGCTGCTGGCGCTGTAGCCCAGAGCCTGTATCTGCTCCTGCACCGCCAGCACATTTTCGATATCGTCCACGTTCACATCGATCCAGGAATAGTAGATATCCTTATAGGGCTTCCCGGTGGAGGTGGTGGGCTGTCCCGGAATGACCTTATTGCGGAAAACGCGCTTCAGCGTGGTCTCCAACGCTTCCAGATTGCAGAACACCGTATAACCGTTATTGCTCCACTCGTTCTCTCCGTTGGGCTTTTCCACGCCGACCGTCGGGATGATATACTTCTTGGGGGGCTGCACGGCGTTCCCGCCGTCCTGCCCCGGCACATTCTGACTGTTCTGGCTGCTCCAGTACGCGTCCGTATCAAAGATGATGAACACGGTGTCCTTCATGAAGTCCACGACCATCTCCCGGTTGGAATAATAGGGATAATCATAAGTCTTGGGATTATAAAAGTCCGCGGCCACCATATTGCCGTAAAAGAATTCCAGTTCGGACGGATCCTCGGGAAGATGCCCCTCCCCGATCTGAATGTTCTTGTTCGCCAGGCCCTCCGGCGTCGTGCCCTCTATGTCCAGATAGCACTCATAAGACCCGTATTTCGCCATCGCGGACAGACGCAGCGAAGGGGAAACGCTCTCCACATGCTCCAGGCCGGAAAGCACCTCCAGCGCCTCATCGTCCAGGCGCTTCACCTCCTCCGTGGAAGAAGAGGAAGAGCCGGAACTGCTGATAACGGAAACGGAACCCACGACGCCGTACACCGACGTGCCCGAGGAACCGCCTCTTCCTTCCCGCACCGTGACCGTCGTCAGCCCGCCGTAGCGCTCGATCTCCGCCATGGAGGCCCGGTTCAGACCCAGCCCCAGAGAGACCATGACCACGATGGACGCCGTGCCGATCATCACGCCCAGCACCGTCAGAACCGTCCTGAATTTTCTTTTGAACAGGCTGCTGGAACTCATCCGCAGCAAATCCAGAATCCGCATACCCTCTACTCCAATACCGCCCGGACCGCGCAAAGCCTGCAGGCCGTGCGGCGCCCTGTTGTTCAGCCGCCCGCGTACGCACAGCGCACCTTCCCCCAGGCGGCCCGCGCGTCCGTTCCGTCCCGCCGCAGCTTCGGCTCAGTCCTCCTTATCCAGATCCAGCAGGTCCTCCGCCAGCTGCTTCGCCGCCTTTTTCTTTTTGCGCAGCTTTACGATGACGGCGATGACCGCGATCACCAGGACCGCAGCGCACGCGATAACGCCGATGATGACCGGAAGCGCGGGTTTTTTCTCCGACTCCTCTTCTATCATGACGCCGCCCTCCGGGAACTCCATCATCCC
Source organism: uncultured Eisenbergiella sp. (assembly GCA_947631815.1). GTDB lineage: Bacteria > Bacillota > Clostridia > Lachnospirales > Lachnospiraceae > Gallintestinimicrobium. The sequence goes on along the minus strand of CANRMT010000049.1, from coordinate 17,977 downwards.
CTCGTCCATCATCATCTCATTCACGAATATGTTGATCTCCTTCTCCGTCCGCGTCTGTTTGCCCGCGTCGTCCTCGTAGATGATCACCGCTTTCACCGTGCCGTCGTCCATGGTCCCCGCGATGCCGGTCACCATGGCGTCCACGTTGCCGGTGGCGCCGGGCTGCAGGTTGCCGATGAAGGTATCTCCGCCCTCCAGGCTGTCGGCCTCGAATTTCACCTGCACATTGTACAGCGTGGTCTTGCCCGTATTATAGATCTGGAACATGACGTTGGCCTGCTCCCCCACCATGATGTTGGCGGGATAGATCTCCGGCGTGCTGGAATCGAACTTCGACTCCTGCAGGACGGGGACGGACACCTTCGCCTCGTCGGTCAGATCCGCCTTCAGATCCGTATCGTATTTCATGCTCACCGTCACCACATAGGGCTTCTGGGAAAGGTCGGCCTTCGCCTGCATCTCGATCTGCAGGTCATGGGTGCTCCCCGCCGCCATCCGTTCCACATAGATGGAGCTGGACCCGGACGTGGGAAGGAATGCCGCGTAGCTGTTGGTGATGCCGTTCGTCCCCTCTGTGCCGCCCTCCACGGCCTGCAGGTCGAAGAGCACATTGCTGACCGCCGTATCCGGCGAAGTGTTCTGCACGTGGATCGTGAGCAGGAAGGTATCGCCCGCATAGACGTCCGCAGGGTCCGTCTCAAAGCCGGTGACGATGATCCTGGGCTGGGAAACGTTGGTATCCTCGCTCATGCCGATCCTGCCGCTCCCCGGCTTGCCCTGACAGTATACAAACACCGTCACCTCCGCAGGTTCTTCGCAGCGGATGCCGTCCCTGCTGTACCAGACCTTGAATTTCAGCGGATAATAGCCCGTCAGCACGTCCTCCCTGGCGGTGAAGGTATAGGTCACCTCCCGGCGGTTGAACAGCGCCTCGTCGTACAGCTTCGTGGCGCAACCCGGGATCTCGCTGAAATTCCGGGTATATCCGGTATTTTCCAGCTGGAACGGCCACTGGTTGACATCGTTGGAAACCTCCGGCTCCACCAGGATATCCGTCAGCCATTCCTCACCCAGGTTGATGAGGGGAAGGACGATGTTCACACTCTGATTATAGGAAACGGTGGGCGTCTCCCAATTATCCGCCACGGTAAGAAACTCCGTGGTTGTCGTCACCTCGCCCGTGTTGGCGATCGCCGCGTCCATCTCGCCCTTCACGCGGCCGACCCAGGCCCACATCTCCGACTCCGTCATGGTCTCCGATTCCGCGATGTAATAAATGCCTTTATAAAGAATGCTGTCCAGCTCGTCCAGAATGTACTGCTCCAGATTGTTGCTGCGTTCCAGCGAATTCTTGTAATTGAGCATGTCCTCATCGGCCGCGGCCCGCATATCGTCGTTGATATATCCTTCCGACTGCCCTTCGGCCTCCGCCGCATGGACGGCCATGCCTCCCGGCGCCGCGCCAAACGTAAGACAGCCGGACAGGGCCGCCGCCCCAAAGGCCGTCAACAGTCTCTTCATCCACCGATCCCTGCGTCTCATCTCAGTCTGCTCCTCCGTTCCCGGCCGCGCCCTGCGCACCGTCCTCTTTTTCCGTCTGCTGCCCCGGCGCCTCTCCGGCGTTCCCGCCGACCGTCTCCGCCGGTACGCCGTCTCCGGCAGGGCCGACCTCAGCGGCCCGCTTTTCGGTATGATCCTCGATCTTCACGATCTTTCCGTCTTTGATATGGAAGATCCGGTCCGCGAAACCGGCGAGGTGATTGTCGTGCGTCACCATCACCAGCGTCTGGTTCTTTTCCCGGACCACCTTCTGCATCAGCCGCATGACCTCCTCGGACGTATTGGAATCCAGATTGCCCGTGGGCTCGTCCGCAAACACGATCTCCGGCTCCACCACCAGGGCGCGGGCCACGCCCACGCGCTGCTGCTGGCCGCCGGACATCTGCATGGGCTTATGCTTTTTGTACTTCTTCAGCCCCACGAGGTCCAGAAGCTCCCCGGCCTTCTTCATGCGCTGCGCCTTCCTCACGCCCTGGAAGGTCAGCGGCAGAGCCACGTTCTCCACGGCGTTCATCGTACTCATCAGATTAAAGGACTGGAAAATGAATCCGATATGCTCGCGCCGGAACTTCACCAGCTGATTCTCCGTCTTCTTTTCCATATGTTCACCGGCGATCACGATCTCGCCCTTCGTGGGCTTTTCCAGACCGGCCAGCATGTTCAGGAGCGTGGACTTTCCGGAACCGGAGGTACCGACGATGGAGCAGAATTCCCCTTTATAAATGGTGAAATCCACGCCGTTTAGGGCCCGCACCTTCGTATCGCCTACCCGATAGATCTTGTACAGATCCTTCACCTGTATGACAGGCTTTCCCGTCTTGGCCATGTTCTCCTCTCCAAACGGCATCCGCCCTCTCCAAATACCGTTTTCTTCACATGATATGAAAGTATAACACAAATCTTTCCCGTTGTCTTTAAGAATTATTAAAGATTCTTCACGATATCATCAAATGTAAAAACCGTGCGGGCCCGCCGTCAGGCCGCCGGTCCGGGCGGCGGAGCGCGCCAACGTGAAAACCGTTCCCCTTCTGCGGGAAACGGTCCTTTTTTCAAAGCTGTACCAGCACGAACATATTGTAAATGGCGCGGATGGCGTCTTCGAAGTCCTCGTTGCGCACGCCGATGATGATGTTGAGCTCGCTGGAGCCCTGGTCGATCATGCGGATGTTGATATTCTCATGGGCCAGCGCTGCGAAGATCCGCGCCGCGGTCCCCCGGGTGGATTTCATTCCTCTGCCCACCACCGCGATCAGCGCGATATCGGCCTCGATATCCACCATGTCCGGATTCGCCAGCCGGTGCAGGGCAGCCACCACGTTCTGCTCCTTGTTCATGAATTCATTCTGGTGGACGAACACGGTCATCGTGTCGATGCCGGAGGGCACGTGCTCGAAGGAAATGCCGTTGTCCTCAAAGGCCTGCAGCACCCGACGGCCGAAGCCGATCTCCATGTTCATCTTGTCCTTTTCGATGTTGACCGAACAGAATCCCTTTTTCCCCGCGATGCCCGTGATGACGAAGCGCGACTTCTGGCAGGTGCTTTCCACGATCCAGGTGCCCTCGTCGTCCGGCTGATTGGTGTTGCGGATATTGATGGGAATGCCCTCCCGGCGCACCGGGAAAATGCAGTCCTCGTGCAGCACCCCGGCGCCCATATAGGCCAGCTCCCGCAGCTCCCGGTATGTGATCATGCTGATCTTTTCCGGATTGGGAATGATCCGCGGGTCCGCGATCAGAAAGCCCGAAACGTCGGTCCAGTTCTCATAGACGTCCGCCTGTACGGCCCTGGCGACGATGGACCCCGTGATGTCGGAGCCGCCCCTGGAAAAGGTCTTCACCCTGCCGTCCGCTCCGGTCCCGTAAAAGCCGGGGATGACCGCGTTGGGCATGTTCTTCAGGCGGTCGCCCATCACCTCGTTGGTCTTTCGGTCGTCGAATTCTCCGTTCTCCCGGAAGAACACCACCTCCGCCGCATCCACAAACGCATAGTCCAGATAGTCAGCCATAATGATGCCGTTCAGATATTCGCCGCGGGAGGCCGCATAATCCCGCCCGGCATGAGCCCGGAAATTCTCTTTGATCCCGGAAAACTCTTCCTCCAGCGACAGATCCAGCCCCAGGCCGTCTATGATCTCCCGATACCGGTCCTCAATGCGTCCGAACAGCTCGGAAAAATCCTCGTCCGCCTCCGCCTGCGCATAACAGGCATAGAGCATATCGGTCACCTTCGTGTCAGAAGGATCCCTTTTGCCGGGCGCGCTGGGCACCACATATCTCCTGGAGGATTCCGCCCGCACGATCTCGCCCACCTTCCGGAACTGACGCGCATCGGCCAGCGAAGTGCCCCCGAATTTCACTACTTTTCTCATACCGCTTCTATGACTCCTTTCAGGAAAGATCCTGTCATTTTCTCATCCGCACTGCAGGTGCGCTCTGTCACTGCCGCACCCTGCATTTTCCGATGCCGTCCCGTATGCGCTCCGGCACCCTCCCGCCGCGCGCTCTCCGGCGCCGTTCCGGGCGTTCCTCTCAGTCCTGCCCCAGGAAATGCCGCATCAGCTCCGGGCCGTTTTTCATGTAATTCCCGCTCAGAATGCCCTCCGCCTCATTATAGTGCCAGTCCCGCGCGAGGGGCTTCGTGCTGTCATAGATGAGCCACGGCACCTCCGCCGCCGTGTGCGTGCGCTTCGCGATGGGCGTCGGATGGTCCGGCAGCACCATCATCCGGAACGGCTCTCCCGACTGTGTCAGCTTTTCCCACAGCGGACCGATCAGCCGTTTATCCAGGTATTCGATGGCCTTCAGCTTTTTCTCCACGCTTCCCTGATGCCCCATCTCGTCCGGCGCTTCCACATGGATATAGGCGAAATCGTACCCGTCCTTCGTGAGCGCGTCGAACGCGGCCTGCATTTTCCCTTCATAGTTGGTGTTCAGCCCGCCGTTGGCGCCTTCCACCTTCGCCACGGCCATGCCCGCGCCCACGGCGATGCCCTTGAGCAGATCCACCGCGGAGATCATGATGCCCTTTTTCCCGTAGGTCTCCGCGAAGGAGGACAGGGAAGGCCGCGTGCCCGCGCCCCAGAACCAGCAGCAGTTGGCGGGACGGCGTCCCTGTTTTTTCCGCTCCAGGTTCAGCGGATGGTCCTTCAGGATCTCATAGCTTCTTTTCATCATGGCGTACAGCGCCTCGTCCGACGGCAGATAAGGACCGATCTGACGTCCCAGCACATCATGGGGCGCTGTCAGCTCCAGCACGCGGCCCCGTTCCCAGATCAGGCAGTGCCGGTAACTGGTGCCCAGATAAAAGTGGTACGGACCCTTTTCCAGCTCCGCCCGCACCGCGTCCAGCAGCACGCTGCAGTCCTGCGTGGAGATCTCATCGGAGCTGTGGTCCAGGATCGTCTTTTCCTCGAACGGCACATCGTCATCCGACAGCGTGACGATATTGCAGCGCAGCGCCACATCCGTCTCCTTCATGTCCACGCCGATGGACAGCGCTTCCAAGGGAGAACGCCCCGAATAACACTTTCTGGGATCGTATCCCAGCACCGAGAGATTGGCCGTATCCGAGCCCGGCGCCATGCCCTCCGGCACGGTATGCACCATGCCGATCTCCGACTGCGCCGAGATCCGGTCCAGATTCGGCGTGTCCGCGTAGGAAAGGGGGGTTTTGTCGTTCAGCTCCGACAGCGGCTCGTCCGCCATCCCGTCCCCCAGCACTACCACATATTTCATAAATTTTTACTCCTCTTCCTCATTTTACGGCGGTCCGGCCCCCGGCATTCCGCGCGGTGCAAAATAACGCCCTTTGCTCCGACGGACCGCGGCTTTCCGCCCGCCGCGCACCGGCGGGACCGCTCTCAGTCCTTGATGCGGATCCGGGATATGAAGCCGGGCAGCTGTTCCGCCTTCCGGGCAAACGCATCCTGAGTCATCTCCCCGGTCACGAATCCGAATTCCCGCGGACACTCGGGCAGGCGTATCTTTTCCACGCTTCCGAACAGCGCTTCCGCCGCCGCCTCGTCCGAGAGGGCCGTCCGCACGAAAAACCTGCCGGTGACCTGTCCGAAATCCTTCAGCTCGATCTTCTCCCGGTCCCACTTACACCAGATATGCGTTCCCTGATGCTTGACACAGTCGATCACGTCCGCCGCCACCGCACTGGCGGTGGGGAGCTTGCCCGCGCCCCTGCCGTAATACATGGTCTCTCCCACCATATTGCCGCAGACGAACACGGCGTTGAACACATTATGGATGCCGGACAGCGGATTATCTTCAGAGAGCAGGCAGGGAGAAACGGCGGCCATATACCCGTCCGGCTCGGCCTTGCAGACGGCCAGCAGGCGGATCGCCATGCCCAGCGCCCTCGCGTATGCGAAATCCTCCGGCGTGATGCCGGTGATCCCCTCCGTATAGATGTCCCGGTAATCCACGGTCTTCCCCGACATCAGGCTGGCCAGGATCGCGATCTTGCGGCAGGCGTCATAGCCCTCCACGTCGGCCTGGGGATTGCGCTCCGCGTAGCCCTTTTCCTGGGCCTTTTTCAGCACCTCTTCGAACTGTGCCCCTTCCTTTTCCATTTTGGAAAGGATATAGTTGGTGGTGCCGTTCAGGATGCCGGTGATCTCCAGGATCCTTTCCGCGGTCAGCGCCGTGTTCAGCGGACGGATGATCGGAATGCCGCCGCCGACGCTGGCCTCGAAGAGATAATTGCACCTGTTTTCCTTCGCCAGAGCGATCAACTCCGCCCCGTGACAGGCCACCAGTTCCTTGTTGGAAGTGCAGACGCTCTTTCCCGCCATCAGCGCGCGCCTGGAAAATGTCAGAGCGGGCTCAATGCCTCCCATGGTCTCGCAGACCACTTTTACTTCGGGATCCCGCAGTATGATCTCAAAATCGTGGATCACCTTATCTTCATACGGATCGCCGGGGAACTCGCGGATGTCCAGAATGTACTTTACCTCCACCGCCGTACCGGCGCGGTTCTCGATCAGCGCCGCGTTGCTGTGGAGCACCTCCACCACGCCGCTTCCCACCGTTCCGTATCCCATAACCGCAACCTTGACCATTCTCTCCTCCTTACCCTGCCTTCCTCATTCCTTCGCCAGGATCTTCACGCTGTGAACGCCCTGCCCGTTCTCCAGCTCGTCCAGCATGACCGACACGTCCCGCGACGCCCCGAGCACCTGCACGCTCAGGCTCAGCGCCGCCACACCGTTCACCGGGACGCTCTGGTGGATCGTCAGGATATTCGCGCCGAATCGGGCGATGACCTTAAGAACGTCCGACAAAAGCCCCGGCTCATCATCGATCTGCATGGACAGCGTGATGGTCTTGCCCTGGGAATTATCATGGAAAGGAAAGATATCATCCTTGTATTTGTAAAAAGAGCTTCTGCTGATACCGGCCATATCCACGGCATCCTGAATGGTCAGCGCCCTGCCGGATTCCAGATACCTCTTTGCCTCGACCACCTTCAGGAGCACTTCCGGCACCGCCTTCTTCGTGACGACAAAATATTTGGCAGGCTCTGCCACTTTCTTCGCCCCCTTTGTTCTCACTTCACGTACAACTGTGCGCCATCGGGAGATATTCTAGCATAGCCCGCCAAATTAATCAAGCACAATATTTTTTTGTTGTCCGCCCGCGGACCGTCCCTGCCGTCCGCCAGAGGCACGCCGCTCCCGCCGACCGTATGCCGCTCGCAGCGGACCGCCCGCACCGTCCGCCGGTCAGAGCCTGCTGACGGCGTAGAGAAGGAGCAGGTGCGCCGGATAATATAGATAAAAGAAATATCTGCCCCGTTTCCAGCGCCTCACGCCGTTGTACAGGCAGATCAGCGGCACGGCAAAAATACCGAACCCTTCTATCACCGCCGTAGAGGCCGCGTTGAGCCAGACGACGGGATAGTTCAGAGGATAGCCGTTCAGGACCGGCGTCAGCAGATTGGCCGCGCAGAACAGCAGGAACCCGACCGCCGGATGGGGATGCCCGTATCGGGCATACAGGTAAAAAACGAACACCAGAAACGGCCCCGTGCATCCGTAATCGAAGCCCAGAAGCTCCACCGCCGCCATAAAGGCGCAGACCACGAGGGCCGTCAGGAGCCACCGGACCAGACCCCTGCCCCGGATCCGTTCGAGGATATAAAGCATCAGCAGGCCGCTGGCCAGCGTCCAGTATACGTTCTGCCACTCCCAGGACACCGCCGTCCCCGACACCGCCAGGTCAAAGGGCACTTCGGAGATCAGGGCGAAGGCGCCCATGCGCAGCAGATACCGGCGCAGATCGGACGTATGGGAAAAGCCCTCCACCAGAAGCCATACATAGATCGGGAACGCGATCCTGCCGATGAGCCGCCAGCCGATATCGTCCGGAAAAAGCACCACGCCCGTATGGTCCGCCAGCATGGTCACCATGGCGATGACCTTCAGCCAGTCGGCGGAAATGCCGTATCCCGCCGTCCCAACTTGTTTTCCTTCCATCGATTTCATTTCAGCCTCCGCACGCCGCGGGCATGCACGGGACGGCAGGCGCGCCGGATTTCAGATCCGGCGCTGCGATCCCGCGTTTTGTGACGCCGCAGCCTAACTCCGGGACCGGTCTCAGCAGTCCAGCGGATATCTGCGCACCAGTCCGTCCACGATGGCGCGCGCCCTTCCGACGCCCGCTTCTCCTTCCCGGATCACCGCCGCGATGGCCTCCGCGATCTGTTCCATATCCGCTTCCTTCATTCCTCTGGTCGTAACGGCAGGCGTTCCCAGACGGATCCCGCTGGTCACGAACGGAGACTGCGGATCGTTGGGGATCGTGTTCTTGTTGGCCGTGATGTGCGCTTCGTCCAGAAGCTTCTCCACCGCTCTGCCGGTCAGCCCGAAATTGGTCAGGTCCACCAGCATCAGGTGATTGTCCGTGCCGCCGGAGACGATGCGGATCCCCCGCTCCTGCAGACCGGCGCAGAGCGCCTGGGCATTCTTCACGATCTGCTGCTGATATGTCTTGAAATCATCGCTCAGCGCCTCCTGGAAGCAGACCGCCTTGCCCGCGATCACATGCATCAGCGGGCCGCCCTGTGTGCCGGGGAAGACCGCCTTGTTGAAGTTGTATTTCTTCGCCGCCGCCTCGCTGGAAAGGATCAGACCTCCTCTGGGCCCGCGCAGCGTCTTGTGGGTCGTGGTGGTCACCACGTCCGCATAGGGGATGGGGCTGGGATGCAGCCCGGCCGCCACCAGGCCCGCGATGTGCGCCATATCCACCATCAGGCAGGCGCCCACCTCGTCCGCGGCCTCGCGGAATTGCGCCCAGTCGATGGTTCTGGCATAGGCGGATGCGCCCGCGATGATCATTTTCGGCCTGCAGGCGCGGGCCGTCTCTCTCATGGCATCATAATCCAGAAAACCGTCGGCATCCACGCCGTAGGGAACGACATGGAAATATTTGCCCGAAAGGTTCACCGGGCTCCCGTGGGTCAGGTGTCCGCCGTGATCCAGGTTCATGCCCATGATCGTATCACCCGGCTCGAGCACCGCGAACTGCACCGCCATATTCGCCTGCGCGCCGGAATGGGGCTGCACATTGGCGTATTCGCAGTCAAAGAGCTTCTTCGCGCGCTCGATCGCCAGCCGCTCCACCTCATCCACGCACTGACAGCCGCCGTAATAGCGCTTCCCGGGATACCCCTCCGCGTATTTGTTGGTCAGGACACTTCCCATGGCCGCCATGACCGCCTTGCTCACCCAGTTCTCGGAGGCGATCAGCTCGATATGGCTGTTCTGCCTCTCCTGCTCCGCTACGATGGCGTCCGCGGTCTGGGGGTCCACTTTTCTCACTTCATCCAATGAATACATCTTCTTCTCCCTTTCCTTCCGCCGCTCATACAGCGGCCTGCCTCCCCGGAGCGCTCCGCCGGACGCCGTTTTGTCCGGACGGCTCCACGGCCTCTCTCCCGCGCCGGGGTATTTTTCAAAATGCCGGGAACCTTTCGATTCCCGGCATCTTCTTTTTCATCCAGATATCATGTGCCGACACGGACAGGTGTCCGCTGTCTTCACACTTCGGGCTTCCTCAGCCGCCGATCTGCGCGGCAACCTCCGCCGCGAAATCCTCGCTCTTCTTCTCCAGGCCCTCGCCGGTCTCAAAGCGGACGAACTTCTTCACGGAAATGTTCGCGCCGTTCTCCTTGGCGACCTGCGCCAGATACTGCGCGACGGTCTGCTTGCCGTCCTCGGCCTTGACGTAGACCTGCTCCAGCAGGCACACTTCCTTGAGCTCCTTGTTCAGACGGCCCATCACGGCGCCCTCGATCACCTTCTCCGGCTTGCCGGCCATCTTGGGATCGTTCTCGATCTGCGCCTTGATGATCTCCTTCTCATGCGCCTTGTACTCCTCGGACACGTCCGCGGTGGACACATACTTCGGATAGAGCGCGGCGACCTGCATCGCCAGGTTCACCAGCGCTTCCTTCACCGCGTCGTTGACCACATCGGTATCGGCCTCCACCAGCACGCCGATGCGCCCGCCGCCGTGGGTATAGGAGACCACGCAGCCATGCTCCGCCACGACCTTCTCGAATCTTCTGATCTTCAGATTCTCACCGATCACGGCGATCATATCCACCAGAGCATCCTTTACGCTCTTGGAGGTATCCTCATGCCAGGGCTCCGCCATGAACGCGTCCATATCGGCCGCGTCGGAATTCACCGCCTGCAGGGCGACCGCTTCCACGAACGCCTGGAACTTCTCGTTCTTCGCGACGAAGTCGGTCTCGGAATTGACCTCCACCACTGCCGCGGCGGTATCGTCCTTGCTCGCGATCCGGCAGATGCCCTCCGCCGCGATCCTGGCGGCCTTCTTCTCCGCCTTCGCCTGACCCTTCTTGCGCAGTACCTCAACGGCGGCATCCATATCGCCGTCGGTTTCCGTGAGGGCTCTCTTGCAGTCCATCATGCCCGCGCCGGTCATCTCTCTTAATTCTTTTACCATCGATGCTGTAATAGCCATATTATTTTCCTCCGTCCCAACCGATCATTCCGCCGCAGCCACTTCTTCAATGTCAGCGGGCTCTCCCGCCGCCTCGGCAACGGCTTCTTCCGTATAGGTCTCTTCTCCCTGGTTCGCCTCAACGACGGCATCCGCCATCTTGGAGGTGATCAGCTTGACGGCTCTGATCGCGTCGTCATTGCCGGGGATGATGTAGTCCAGCTCCTCGGGATCGCAGTTGGTATCGCCGATGCCGATCAGGGTGATGCCCAGCGCATGCGCTTCCTGCACGCAGATGTGCTCCTTCTTGGGATCCACTACGAAGATCGCGTCGGGGATCCGGGTCATTTCCTTAATGCCGCCCAGGTTCTTCTCCAGCTTCTCCCATTCCTTGCGGATCTTGATGACTTCCTTCTTGGGAAGGACGTCAAAGGTGCCGTCCACGGACATGGTCTCGATCGCCTTCAGACGGTCGATCCGGCTCCGGATGGTCTTGAAGTTGGTCAGCATGCCGCCCAGCCATCTCTCATTGACATAAAACATGCCGCAGCGCTCCGCCTCCGTCTTCACGGCATCCTGCGCCTGCTTCTTGGTGCCGACGAACAGGATCGTGCCTCCCTGGGAAGCGATCTCAAACACGGCCTTGTAGGCCTCGTCCACCTTGCCCACGGACTTCTGCAGGTCGATGATGTGGATCCCGTTGCGCTCGGTGAAGATATAGGGAGCCATCTTGGGGTTCCATCTTCTGGTCTGATGCCCGAAATGCACACCGGCTTCGAGTAACTGTTTCATGGAAATAACGCTCATTTTCTTACCTCCGTCTGGTTTTTCTTCCGCATGCATCATATCCGCCAGTCATCCCCCGCGTCAAAGGGACACCATTGACGGATCCGCATGCGTGTTTTTTAGTCACAGCGGTGACATTATAGCATAATAAAACCCCTCATGCAAGGGGTTTTACCAACTTTTTCACCTCCGCCGCAGCGAACTCGTTCTGCACGCGAATATAGGTGCCTTTCATCCCGGAGGACCTCGCCTCGATGATGCCCGCGCTCTCGAACTTGCGCAGCGCGTTGACGATCACGGAACGGGTGATGCCCGCCTGGTCCGCGATCTTGCTCGCCACCAGGATCCCCTCCGTCCCTTTGAGCTCCTGGAAGATCCGGATGATCGCCTCCTGCTCCGAATAGGACAGCGTGCCCAGCGCCGAATTCACCACCGAGATCTTCCGGTCCGCCTCCGCGCTCTCTTCGCTCTCCGCCCGGAGCATTTCCAGCCCGATCACCGTCGTCCCGTATTCGCAGAGGATAATGTCGTCTATCCCGTAGGCATCCCCCTTCCGGTACAAAAACAGGGTCCCCAGCCTTTCCCCGGCGATCTCGATGGGCGCCACGATGGCGGAAAACGGGGAATCCTCCGATACGCCGAAGCCCAGCGTGGCCAGGTTCACATTTTCTTTGGTGGACAGCACGGCCAGCATGCGCTCATTGAGCATCGGATCGACAAACCTTCCGACCTCTCCCCGCAGAAGCCCGTCGGCCTCCATTTCACTTTTTTCGGAAACGCCAAGGACCTTGCCCTTCCTGCTGATGACCAGCACGCTGGAATCCAGCGTTTCCTTCATCACTTCACAGATATCGCTGAAAACCACCTTGCTCGAATTGTTGTTATGCAGCAGTTTCCCGATCTTCCTCGTTCTGTCCAGCAAATGCACACTGCTCATGGACCCTGTCCTCCCAGACATATTCTTATGTTGATCTGACACCGGCCTGGCCATAGTAAAATGTCAGAATATAAAAACATTCTATCATGCCGATGGGAAACCCGCAATGAATTTATGCCTCTTTTTTTTCAGAATTTTCTGTAATATATCCGCATCCTTCCCGCGAGCACACCAGTTTGCCGCCCTTCTGGAGCAGCATGGAACCGCAGACCGGACATTTCTCGGCGGACGGCCTCTGCCAGACCATGAAATCGCATTCCGGGTAGCGGATGCAGCCGTAGTAGCGGCGGCCCTTCTGCGTCTTCTTCTCCACGATATCGCCGCCGCATTTCGGGCAGCTCACGCCGGTCTTTTCATAATACGGCTTCGTATTGCGGCACTCCGGGAAGCCCGGACACGCCAGGAAACGTCCGTGGGGGCCGTATTTGATCACCATCCGGCGGCCGCACAGCTCGCAGATCTCATCCGATTCCTCGTCCCCGATCTTCACCTCGGCCAGCTCCTTCTCGGCCTTTTTGACCGCCTCGTCCAGATCCGGATAAAAGTTGGCGATGATCGTCTTCCACTCCACGGTGCCCTCGGACACGCCGTCGAGCAGTGCTTCCAGATTGGCCGTGAAATTCACATCCACGATGCTGGGGAAGGCCTTCTTCATCATATCGTTGACCACCTCTCCCAGCTCGGTCACATAGAGGTTTCGGTTCTCCTTGGTCACATAGCGGCGCGCGAGGATCGTGGTGATGGTGGGCGCATAGGTGCTGGGCCTGCCGATCCCCAGCTCCTCCAGCGTGCGCACCAGCGTGGCCTCCGTATAGTGGACGGGCGGCTGCGTGAAGTGCTGTACGCCCTCCAGCGCGCTCAGGGAAAGCTCCATGTTCTCGTCTATGCCCTTCGCCAGCGTGTTGTTCTCGGCCTTCTCCTCTTCCTCCTCATTGTATACGCTCAGGAAGCCGTCGAAGACCATTTTCCCGGCGGAGACCGTAAAGCGGTGTCCGCCGCCGTCGATCTTCAGCGCCATGGTCTCATAGCGGGCCGGAGCCATCCGGCTGGCCACGAAGCGCTTCCAGATCAACTGATACAGCCTGAGCTGGTCCCGGGAGAGCGATTCCTTCAGCTCCGCCGGAGAAAGCTCCAGATCCGTGGGGCGGATCGCCTCATGAGCGTCCTGGATCTTCTGTCCGCCCTTTTTCACGCTCCCCTCACCGCCGTATTCCTTTCCGTAATGGGACGCGATGTAGGCCTTCGCCATCGTCTCCGCCTCTTCCGACACCCGGGTGGAATCGGTACGCAGATAGGTGATGACACCGACCGTGCCGTTCCCCTTGATATCCACGCCCTCATAGAGCTGCTGCGCCAGCCGCATGGTCTTCTGAGTAGAAAAATTCAGCACTCTGCTCGCTTCCTGCTGCAGTGTGGACGTGGTGAACGGCAGGGGCGCTTTTCGGATGCGTTCTCCTCTTTTTACCTCGGTCACGCGGAAGGCCGCGCCCTGGCAGGCCCTTTTCACCGCTTCCACCTCGTCCGCGCTCTTCAGGTTCCTCTTCCGGTCCCCTTCCCCGTGATACCTGGCGGTCAGCGGCTTCTTCTCCCCGGGGATCCGGAAGGATGCCTCCAGCGTCCAGTACTCCTCCGGGATGAACGCGTCGATCTCTTCCTCTCTGTCGCATATGATCCGAAGCGCCACAGACTGCACGCGCCCGGCGGAAAGCCCTCTCTTGACCTTCTCCCACAGAAGCGGGGAGATCCGATAGCCCACCATCCGGTCCAGCATCCGCCTCGTCTGCTGCGCGTTCACCAGGTCCATATTGATCTGTCTGGCGTGCTTCAGGGAATCCTTCACCGCGTTTTTCGTGATCTCATTGAACGTGATCCGGTAAACCCTCTTCCCGGACAGCTTCAGCGCCTCCACCAGGTGCCAGGAGATCGCTTCGCCCTCGCGGTCAGGGTCCGTCGCCAGATAGATCTTTTCGGCCTTCTTCACCTCGCGGCGAAGCCCTGCCAGGATCTCTCCCTTGCCCCGGATCGTGATATACTTCGGCTCGTAGTCGCCCTCCACATCGATGCCGAGCTGACTTTTCGGGAGGTCTCTGACATGACCGTTGCTGGCCATCACCTCATAATTCGCTCCCAAAAATTTTTTGATGGTCTTCACCTTGGCCGGTGATTCCACAATAACCAGATATTTTGCCATTCCCCGTTCCTCAATCTCCGCGCCGCGGCGGCCCCTTCCGGGCCGTCCGGCGCTTATCGTGACTCACTATACAACATATCCTGACGCAATGCAAGGAAAAAAATACAAAAAATAGTGATTTGGTGATTTCCGCCGATCCCGTACTGGCCGCTTCTTCATCCCGTCCCGTCCGGATCCGTCTGCCCCGATACGGCGGCATCCGTGCGGAAATACTGCCCGCCCCGGCACGCCGCCCGTCCGTCCATGCACAGACAGAGCAGCTCCTCCATCACCTCCTGCAGGGACGCGGCGCTTCCCTCCCGCGCCGTTTCCCGCGCTTCCCCGTCCCGCTCCTTCACGGCCTCCAGCCGTTCCATGATCTCATCCAGCGTTCCGGGCATGAGATCCAGCGCGGATAGGACCGCCGCGGTCAGGGGACGGGAGGCGGTCTGTGCGGAACGGCGGCCGGAGGCAGGCGGGGCCGTTCTTTCCTGCCGTTTCTCCCCGTCAATTTTCGCCGTCACCTCCACATGGAGCGCGCGGAGAAGCTGGGGGACGCTTAAGGCCGCTCCGGCGCCTCCCGCGATCAGACAGTTGCAGCCTCTGGAACAGGCGTCGGTGATCCGCCCCGGCACGGCGAACACCTCCCTGCCCTGCTCCAGCGCAAGATCCACCGTGATGAGCGTGCCGCTTTTCTCCCGGGCCTCCGTCACCAGCACCAGATCGGACAACCCGCTGATGATCCGGTTGCGCGGCGGGAACAGACCCGCCTCCGGCCTGGTCTGCGGCGGATACTCCGAGAGCAGGCATCCCTCCTGTTCCAGGCGTTCATACAGCCGTTTGTTTTCGTAAGGGTAGCAGATGTCCACCCCGCAGCCCAGCACCGCCACGGAATCTCCGCCCGCGTCCAGCGCCGCGCGCCCCGCCGCGCCGTCCACGCCCCGCGCCATTCCGCTGACCACCGTCACGCCCGCTCCGGCGAGCCCGGATGCGAAACGGCGGCTTATCTGCCGTCCGTACTCGGAACATTCCCGCGTCCCGATGACGGCCGCGGCCTTATGGGACGGGTCCGGCAGACGCCCCTTTCCGTAGAGGGCCACAGGCGGATCCGGGATCTCCTTCAGCCGCGGCGGGTAATCCGGATGGCACAGCGGCAGGAAAAAGATCCCCTTTTCCCGATAGCGCTCCAGCCTGTCTTCGGCGGCGCACAGCCGCTTCTTGTCCCTGGCCCGTTCCAGCAGCAGCGCCCGGGCCGGTCCGATCAGCCCGGCGGCATCCTCCTGCGAAAGCGCCAGCACGCCCCTCGCGCTCCCCGCCTTCTCCAACAGTCTGCGGATGCTGACCGCCCCAATGCCGTCGATGCTGCACAGCCAGAGATGAACTGCCGTTTCTTCCCATGTCACTTCGTGCTCCTCCCCTCTCTCTGCGCCGGATATGCCGGTTTCTGTACGTGTTCTTTCTATATATATAGACAATGATATGCTTTCCTCTTCGGCCGTCGCTTCATTCCTTTTGATACAGGCTTTCGTTCTGGCGGTAATGAAGAGCCTGTCCCAGGTGCCCGTTGGAGATCGCCTCCACCCCGTCCAGATCCGCCAGCGTGCGCGCCACCCGCAGGATCCGGTGGCAGGCACGGGCGGAAAAGCCCAGCCGGTTCGCCGCCTCCTCCAGAAACTGCTGCTGTCGCATGCCCAGATGGCAGTATTTCATGATATCCGCCGCGCCCAGCCTGCCGTTCGTCTCGATCCCGGTTCCCGCATACCGCCATTTCTGCCGCTCTCTGGCCTGGAGCACCCGGTCCCGCATGTGCGCGCTGTCCCACTGTAGGCTGTCCCCGGAAGCACCAGGTCCGTCCACGCCCATCCCGCGCCCGGTCCCTTCTGTGCCCGTTCCGTCCGCTCCTGTCCGGCGTCCGGTCCCGCCGCCTCTCTCCGCCGGTCCGTCCCGTTCCTCTTCCCCGCTCGGCTCCCATAGCCCGGACAGCTGTACCGGCCGCGCCGTGCAGCAGATATCGATCCGGTCCAGCAGCGGTCCGGAGATCCGGGAGAGATAACGGCGCACCTCCCACGGGCTGCACCGGCAGCGGTTCCTGTCCGGATAGTAGCCGCAGGGACAGGGATTGGTGGAGGCCACCAGCATGAAATCCGCGGGATAGATGAAATTCCCGCCGCTTTTCGCCAGAAAGATCGTCCCGTCCTCCATGGGCTGGCGCAGGATGTCCAGCGTCTGCCGTTTGAACTCCGCCATCTCATCCAGGAACAGCACGCCCCTGTGCGCCAGCGTGACCATTCCCGGCCTGGGGACCGCGCCGCCTCCTGCCATCGCATATCCGCTGACCGTATGATGGGGACTGACAAAGGGCCGCCTGCTCATGAGCTTTCCCTGCTGCAGCTTCCCGGCCACGCTGTAAATGGCCGACACCTCCTTCTGCTCCTGCCTGCTCAGCGGGGGCAGGATCGAGGGGATGCATTTCGCCAGCATGGTCTTCCCCGCTCCCGGCGGTCCGATGAGCAGCAGATTGTGAAACCCCGCCGCCGCGGTCAGGGCGGCGTATTTCGCTTCCCG
Source organism: uncultured Eisenbergiella sp. (assembly GCA_947631815.1). Lineage (GTDB taxonomy): Bacteria > Bacillota > Clostridia > Lachnospirales > Lachnospiraceae > Gallintestinimicrobium. The sequence continues at coordinate 980 of CANRMT010000049.1, read as the reverse complement.
CATCCCCTTCACCGCGCCGAAATCCATGCCGTTCTCCCCGGTCTCCTCCGTTTCTTTGGCGTCCGCGGCGGCCCGCCTGGCCGCCCGCTCCCGCATCCGCTCTCTTCCCGCGGCATCCAGGCAGAGATACCTCGACGCCTCCTCCAGCCGTTCCACCCCCATCACCGCGATGTCGCCGGTGAGGCTTCCCTCCCGCAGATTCTCCAGCGGGAGGATGCATTCGGTGAGCTTCTGCCGCCCGCATTCCAGCACGATGGGCAGCACCCCGCGGATCGGCCGGACGCCCGCGTCCAGCCCCAGCTCCCCCGCCACCAGCACGCCCGACAGCCGTTCCGCCGGGATCATCCCCTGGGCCGCCATGATGCCCAGCGCGACGGGCAGATCGAAGGCCGTACCCGCCTTGTGGATCCCGGCGGGGGAAATATTGACGGTGATCTTCTCGGCCGGGATCCTGACGCCCGCGTTCCGGAGCGCCACCCGGATGCGCTCTCTTGCCTCCTTCACCTCGCTGGCGAGCAGTCCCACCATGTCAAAGCACGGCAGGCCGGGGGAGATATCCACCTCCACCTGCGCCACATAGCTCTCCAGGCCGCGCAGACCGCCCGCATTGATATGACAATACATAAAACGCCTTTCCATCCGATACGCGCGGCAGCAGACAGAATGACAGAATCCGGCCATACCGTACCCGCCGCTGCAGATCGGTTTTGTTTTGCAAAAATGCCCGCATGACGCGGTCCCTCTCGACTGTGGAAAATCCCGGGCGAACGCCCCTGAATCGTCATATCCCATGACAGAAAACCGTAATTCCATTTCAGCATAAAACACGGGGCGCAGTCTGTCAAGACCGCGCCCCATAAAATTCCGGCGGTATATACTGCCGCTTCTTTTGTTCTTCGGCCGTCACCCGGAATCCGGGATCCGGACATCTCCTCCGGTTAGGCCGTTCCCCCTCAGCCGCGCGCCTTCTCCGGATCCGC
>CANRMT010000048.1 GCA_947631815.1 uncultured Eisenbergiella sp. | reverse complement strand
ATGAAACTGAAACTTTTATTCCAGGGAGACAGCATCACGGATGCGGGGCGCGACCGGGACGACTGCCATGAGATGGGTTACGGATATCCGAAATATGCGGCGATGTATCTGAAGGAAAAGTATCCGCAGGCGGAGTTTGAATTCATCAATCTCGGGATCAGCGGGGACCAGACGAAGGATCTGGCGGCGCGGCTGGAGGAGGATTTCATCGCCGTGCAGCCGGATATCGTGTCCATCCTGGTGGGGATCAACGATGTCTGGCACTATGCGGAGGACCGGAATTGGCAGGACAACGGCCTGTTCGAGGCCCGTTACCGCAAGGTCCTGCAGGCGCTGCGGGAAAGGACGCATGCGAAGATCATGATGATGGAGCCCTTTCTGATCCCGGTGGAGGACAAGGCCTTTTTCCGGGAGGACTTGGGACCGAAGATCGAGATCATCCGCAGGCTGTCGAGGGAATACGCGGATGTGTATCTGCCTACGGACGGGCTTCTGCAGGCGGCTTTCATCGGAGACGAGCCCACCAGCTTTGCGGCGGACGGCGTGCATCCCACGGATAAGGGGGCCGAGTATATCGGCAGGCTCTATGTGCAGTATGTGAGCTGTCTGGTGGAGCAGGTCCTGGCGGGGATGTAAGGCCGGAGAAGGCATCCGCGATAAAGGGCGGCGGAACCGTCATACGGAGGATCGCAGAACAAAGATCCGTCATGTGCAGAGATGTGCATGATGGATTTTTATGCGGAAAAATCCCCATTCTGAGCAAAAAAATGCGGCTCCTGAGCCGGAAGGCCCGAAGGGATCTGTACAGGCGCCGATAAGAACAAATGTTCTGAAAAGGACTGTACAAACGGAGGGGCGTATGATATAATCATGCTGTTTTCAGGCGGCTCCCTGCTATTGTGCCCTTATGGATTTCGGAGGTGATATTGGTGCAGAACGCACAGAGCATCTTTAAGCTTCACGCCCCCTATCAGCCCACCGGCGATCAGCCCCAGGCCATTGAGAAGCTGGTGCAGGGCTTCCGGGAGGGCAACCAGTTCCAGACCCTGCTGGGCGTCACGGGCTCCGGCAAGACCTTCACGATGGCCAATGTGATCCAGGCGCTGAACAAGCCCACCCTGGTCATCGCGCACAATAAGACGCTGGCTGCGCAGCTCTATGGGGAGTTCAAGGAGTTTTTTCCGGAGAACGCGGTGGAGTATTTTGTTTCCTATTACGATTATTACCAGCCGGAGGCCTACGTTCCCTCCACGGACACCTATATCGCCAAGGATTCTTCCATCAACGATGAGATCGACAAGCTCCGGCTTTCGGCCACGGCCTCCCTGTCCGAGCGGCGGGATGTGGTGGTGGTGGCCAGCGTTTCCTGCATTTACGGCCTGGGCTCTCCGGACGAGTTTTCCGGGATGAGCGTTTCGCTGCGGCCGGGCATGCAGAAGGACCGGGACGACGTGCTGCGGGCGCTGATCGCGATCCAGTACGACCGCAACGATATGGACTTAAACCGCGGCTGTTTCCGGGTACGCGGAGACGTGATCGAGGTCAATCCCGCGCAGGGCGGCGACCATCTGATCCGGGTGGAGTTCTTCGGGGATGAGATCGACCGGATCGCGCTGGTGGATCCGCTGAACGGGCAGGTGCAGGCCACGCTGGAGCATATCATCATATACCCGGCGTCCCATTATGTGGTGCCGCAGGAGCAGATCAACCGGGCCTGCGACGAGATCGAGAAGGAGCTGGAGGAGCGGATCCGCTATTTCAAAGGGGAGGATAAGCTGTTGGAGGCCCAGCGCATTTCGGAACGGACGAATTTCGATATCGAGATGCTGCGGGAGACCGGCTTCTGTTCCGGTATCGAGAACTATTCCCGGCACCTGACCGGGATGCCGGAGGGCGCGCCGCCCTTCACGCTGCTGGACTTTTTTAAGGAAGATTTTCTGATCATCATAGATGAGTCCCACATGACGATCCCGCAGATCCGCGGGATGTTCGCGGGGGACCGTTCCCGGAAGCAGACGCTGGTGGATTACGGCTTCCGGCTGCCCTCCGCGCTGGACAACCGGCCGCTGAATTTCGGAGAATTTGAAAGCCATATCGATCAGATGCTGTTCGTTTCCGCCACGCCCAACGAATACGAGGCGGAGCACGAGCTTCTGCGCGCGGAGCAGATCATCCGCCCCACCGGTCTTCTGGATCCCCGGATCGATGTCCGTCCCGTGGAGGGGCAGATCGACGATCTGATCGCGGAGATCCGCAGGGAGACCGACTGCGGCCGAAAGGTCATGATCACCACGCTGACCAAGCGGATGGCGGAGGATCTGACCGACTACATGCGGGAAGTGGGCGTCCGGGTGAAGTATCTGCATTCGGATATCGATACGCTGGAGCGTGCCGAGATCATCCGGGACATGCGGATGAACGTGTTCGATGTGCTGGTGGGCATCAACCTTCTGCGGGAGGGTCTGGATATCCCGGAGATCTCCCTGGTGGCGATCCTGGACGCGGACAAGGAAGGGTTCCTGCGCTCCGAGACGTCGCTGATCCAGACGGTGGGCCGCGCGGCCCGCAATGTGGACGGGCATGTGATCATGTACGCCGACACGGTGACGGATTCCATGCGGGCGGCCATCGACGAGACCAACCGCCGCCGGGAGATCCAGCAGCGCTACAACGAGAAGCACGGCATCACGCCTCAGTCCATCCAAAAGGCGGTGCGGGATCTGATCAGCATCACGAAGGAGGTCCCGGCGGAGGAGACGAAGTTCGAGAAGGATCTGGAGTCCATGGACCGGGATGAGCTGGAAAAGCTGATCGCGGATGTGCAGAAGAAGATGAAACGGGCCGCGGCGGATCTGAACTTCGAGCTGGCGGCGGAGCTGCGCGACCGGATGATCGAGCTGAAAAAGGCGCTGGCGGACATGGACTGACGTCCTGCGGCGCTGATCTGTGCCGCGGACGTATGAGATCCCGTAAAAGCGTTTCCTGAACTCCGGGGTTTTTCACGCCGGCCCGTACGGGGACGCATAAGATCCGCCGAAGGCATTTCCCGGTCTCGGGCGGCCATGGAACAAAAGTCAGAATGGAGCAAATTTCATGGAAGAAACGAAGAAGATGCTCTCCCGGAGGAACTGCATCCGCATCCGGGGAGCGAATGAGCATAATCTGAAGCATATCGATGTGGACATCCCCCGGGACGCGCTGGTGGTGCTGACCGGTCTGTCCGGTTCCGGGAAGTCCTCTCTGGCCTTCGATACGATCTACGCGGAGGGACAGCGCCGGTATATGGAATCGCTGTCCTCCTACGCCAGACAGTTCCTGGGGCAGATGGAAAAGCCGGATGTGGAAAAGATAGAAGGGCTTTCCCCGGCCATCTCCATCGACCAGAAGTCCACGAACCGCAATCCCCGTTCCACCGTGGGCACGGTGACGGAGATCTACGATTATTTCCGCCTGCTCTATGCCAGGATCGGTATTCCGCACTGCCCGAACTGCGGCAAGGAGATCCGGCGGCAGACGGTGGATCAGATGGTGGATCAGATCATGGAGCTGCCGGAGGGGTCCCGGATCCAGCTGCTGGCCCCGGTGGTCAAGGGGCGGAAGGGCCGTCATGAAAAGGTGCTGGAGCGGGCGTCCCGCAGCGGGTATGTGCGCGTTCGGATCGACGGCAGCCTGTACGAGCTTTCCGAGCAGATCCAGCTGGATAAAAACATCAAGCACAACATCGAGATCGTGGTGGACCGCCTGGTCGTCCGGCCCGGTATCGAGCGGCGTCTGGCGGATTCCATCGAAAACGTGATGGCGCTGTCCGACGGCCTTTTGTATGTGGACCGCCTGGGCTCGGGGGAGATGCTCTCCTTCAGCCAGAGCTTCGCCTGTCCGGACTGCGGCGTCAGCATCGAGGAGATAGAGCCCAGGAGCTTTTCCTTCAACAATCCCTTCGGCGCGTGTCCGGAATGTTTCGGCCTGGGCTATAAGATGGAGTTTTCCCCGGAGCTGATGATCCCGGACCGGTCCTTGAGCATCAACGAAGGAGCCATCCGGGTGCTGGGCTGGCAGTCCTGCCATCAACCGGGTTCCTTTGCCAATGCCCTGCTCCAGGCGCTGGCGAAGGAGTATGGGTTCAGCCTGGATACGCCCTTTGAACAGTATCCGAAGGAGATCCAGGACATGCTGATCTACGGCACGGGCGGCCGGGAGGTGTCCGTCTACTATGAGGGACAGCGCGGCAAGGGCGTCTATCCCGTCGCCTTTGAGGGGCTGATCCTGAACGTCCAGCGCCGGTATCGGGAAACCGCCTCCGATCTCATGAAGCAGGAATACGAGACCTTCATGCGCATCACGCCCTGCGCGCTGTGCAAGGGACAGCGTCTGAAGAAGAGCGCCCTGGCGGTGACGGTCTGCGGGAAAAATATCCATGAGATCACGTCCATGTTCATCAACGAGCTGCAGGCGTTTCTTTCGGACCTGAAGCTGACCAGACAGCAGGAGCTGATCGGCGCGCAGATCCTGAAGGAGATCCGGGCCAGAGTGGGCTTTCTGGTGGACGTGGGGCTGGACTATCTCTCCCTGTCCCGGGCTACCGGCTCCCTGTCCGGCGGCGAGGCCCAGCGTATCCGCCTGGCGACGCAGATCGGTTCCGGGCTGGTGGGCGTCTGTTACATCCTGGACGAGCCCAGCATCGGCCTGCATCAGCGGGACAACGACAAGCTGCTGGCCACGCTGAAGAATCTGCGGGATCTGGGCAACACGCTGATCGTGGTGGAGCATGACGAGGATACCATGCGGGCGGCCGATTATATCGTGGATATCGGCCCCGGCGCAGGTTCCCACGGCGGCGAGGTGGTCGCCTGCGGGACGGCGGAGGACATCATGAAGGTGCCGGAATCCGTCACGGGCCAGTATCTGAGCGGTGCGAAGCGGATCCCGGTTCCCGAAAAGCGCAGACAGCCTTCCGGATGGCTGACCGTCAGGGGCGCGGCGGAGAACAATCTGAAAGAGATCGACGTGGATTTCCCGCTGGGCGTCTTCACCTGCGTCACCGGCGTATCCGGTTCCGGGAAGTCCTCTCTGGTGAATGAGATCCTCTACAAGCACCTGGCAAGGGATCTGAACCGGGCCAGATGCATTCCGGGAAAACATAAGGGGATCGAGGGGATCCGGCAGTTGGATAAGGTGATCAATATCGATCAGTCCCCCATCGGGCGGACGCCCCGCTCCAATCCTGCCACCTATACCGGCGTGTTCGACATGATCCGGGATCTTTTCGCGGCCACGCCGGACGCCAAGGCCAAAGGCTATAAGAAGGGCCGCTTCAGCTTCAATGTCAAGGGCGGGCGCTGCGAGGCGTGTTCCGGGGACGGCATCATCAAGATCGAGATGCATTTCCTGCCGGATGTATATGTGCCCTGTGAGGTCTGCGGCGGCAAGCGCTATAACCGGGAGACGCTGGATGTTCATTATAAGGGCAAAAACATTTTTGACGTGCTGGATATGACGGTGGAGGAGGCGCTGACGTTTTTTGAGAACGTTCCCAGCATCCAGAGCAAGATCCAGACGCTGTACGACGTGGGGCTTTCCTATGTGAAGCTGGGACAGCCCTCCACGGAGCTGTCCGGCGGCGAGGCCCAGCGCATCAAGCTGGCGGCGGAGCTGTCCCGGCGCAGCACGGGCAGGACCGTCTATATTCTGGACGAGCCCACTACAGGCCTGCATTTCGCGGACGTGCACAAGCTCATCGAGATCCTGCACCGGCTGGCGGAGGGCGGCAACACGGTGATCGTCATCGAGCACAATCTGGATGTGATCAAGACGGCGGATTATATCATCGATATGGGGCCCGAGGGCGGTCTGCGCGGCGGCACGGTCATCGCCGCCGGTACGCCCGAGGAGGTGGCGCAGGATCCGGTTTCCTACACCGGGCAGTATATCAAAAAAATGCTGGAGCGGCAGCCGCAGAGCTGATCCCGGTCAGCGGAACGCCTCCGGCAGAAAGCGGCGCCCGCCTGCCCCGGCTGTGTGCATTCCTTTTCCGGACACGCTCGCGCTCGAGAAAAACGCAGCGGTGCTAAACTCAGCTTCGCCAAAAGGCTCGCTTCGTTAAGCACCGGCGTTTTTCTAACGGTCCGGGAAAATGGAATGCACACAGCCGGGGCAGGCGGGCGCCGCTTTCTGCCGGAGGCGTTCTGCTGACCGGGATCGGTTCTGCGGCTGCCGGAAAAGCCTTAAGAAAATCATAAATTTTTCGGAATCCCCTTCCCAATTCCCGGTTTTTACGCTATAATAAGCCCGGACTGTGCAAAAGAGGGGGCTTTATGCCCTTTCTGTGTCCTTTTCCCGGAAAATGCGGGGACGGACGGCCGGACAGAGCGGCGGACCGGACGGAAATGCAGAACGGCGAGCGGCTGACTGGATAGAATGACAGAATGGCGATCCGGCAGGCCGGGTGGAAATGACGGAAGGCGATCGGCCGGATGAACATAGATTCGGAAAAGGGGATGACCGGGGCGCGGGGTATCGCCGCCGGGCGGGAAGGAGAGCGAAGAGAGCATGCAGTATACGGATATCGGGATCGATCTGGGAACAGCCAGTATCTTGGTTTATATAAGAGGAAAAGGCGTTGTGCTGAAGGAGCCCTCCGTTGTGGCGTTTGACCGGGACACGAACAAGATCAAGGCCATCGGCGAGGACGCGCGTCTGATGCTGGGGCGCACGCCGGGCAATATCGTGGCCGTCAGACCGCTGCGTCAGGGCGTCATTTCGGATTATACGGTCACAGAGAAGATGATGAAGTATTTCATCCAGAAGGCGCTGGGGAAGAAGACCTTCCGCCGTCCCCGGATCGCGGTCTGTGTGCCCAGCGGCGTCACCGAGGTGGAGAAGAAGGCCGTGGAGGATGCCACCTATCAGGCGGGCGCCAGAGAGGTTTCCATCATTGAAGAGCCCATTGCGGCGGCCATCGGGGCGGGCATCGATATTTCCAGGCCCTGCGGCAATATGATCGTGGATATCGGCGGCGGCACGTCCGATATCGCCGTCATTTCCCTGGGCGGCACGGTGGTCAGCGCCTCCATCAAGATCGCGGGCGACGATTTCGACGAGGCCATCGTCCGCTATATGAGAAAGAAGCACAATCTTCTGATCGGTGAACGGACGGCAGAGGATATCAAGATCAAGATCGGGTCCGCGTTCCGGCGTCCGGAACCGGATTATATGGACGTTCGGGGGCGGAATCTGGTGACGGGGCTGCCCAAGACGATCAAGGTTTCTTCCGAAGAGACGGAGGAGGCGCTGAAGGAGTCCACGCTCCAGATCGTGGAGGCGATCCACGGCGTGCTGGAGAAGACGCCGCCGGAGTTGGCCGCGGATATCGCCGACAGAGGGATCGTGCTGACGGGCGGCGGAAGTCTGCTGCGCGGGTTGGAAGAGCTGATCCAGGATCGGACGGGGATCAACACGATGACGGCGGAGGATCCAATGACCGCCGTGGCGATCGGAACGGGCAAATACGTGGAATTTCTGGGCGGATACCGCGACTGACGGGTATTCTTTGAGCGCGTGTGCGATCTGCCGGATCTTTCCGCTGCATAAGAGAGGGCTGCCGGACGGGCGGCCCTTTTCCGATTCGTCCGCGGCGGATGAGGAGTGGAGGTTCATTTGGAACGGCTGGAAGGGTATGTTTCCCATATCATATATCGGAATACGGAGAACGGGTACACCGTGTTTGAGCTGCAGGGCGGGGAGGAGATCACCTGCGTCGGTTCGTTCCCCGCTCTGGACGAGGGCGAAACGCTGGAGCTTTCCGGCGATTTCACGGAGCATGCGGTGTATGGGCGGCAGTTTAAGGTCGTATCCTGGCAGCACGTTTCCCCGGAGGATGCGCTGGGAATGGAGCGGTATCTGGGCTCCGGCGCGGTCCGCGGCGTGGGCGCGGCGCTGGCAGCCCGCATCGTGAAGCGGTTCGGGAGGGACACGTTCCGCATCATCGAGGAGGAACCGGAGCGGCTGGCTGAGATCAAGGGGATCAGCGAACGCAAGGCCATGGACATCGCCGTCCAGTTGGAAGAGAAGCGGGATATGCGTCAGGCCATGGTCTATCTGCAGAAGTACGGGATCTCCAACGCCATGGCGGTCAGGATCTACGAGACCTATCAGGACCGTCTTTACCGTATCCTGGAGGAAAACCCTTATCGGCTGGCGGACGACATCGAGGGGATCGGCTTCAGGAAGGCGGATGAGCTGGCGGCGAAGATCGGTATCCTCATGGATTCGGAATACCGGATCCGGAGCGGTATCCTCTATACGCTGCAGCAGGCGGCGGGAGAGGGGCACATGTATCTGCCGAAGACCGTCCTGGTGCGCCGCGCGGCCGCCCTTCTGGAGCTGGAAGAGGAGGCGGTGGACGAGCAGATCTCGAACCTGGCCATGGAGCGCCGGATCGCGGCGCGCCGGGAGGGAGATGACGTGAACTGTTACGGCGCTTCCTTTTATCAGGCGGAGCTTTCCTGCGCGCGGATGCTCCTGGAACTGCACGCGGGCATGGAACGGGAGGACGGGGAGGAACAGCCCCTTTCCGGGGAAGAGGGAAGAGAGCTCTTGGACAGGGTCGAAAGGCTTCAGGAGGAGGAAGGGATCGAGCTGGACGAGCTCCAGAAGAAGGCGGTGCTGGAGAGCATCCGCAATCCCCTGCTCATCCTGACCGGAGGGCCGGGGACCGGCAAGACGACCACGATCAATCTGATGATCCGCTATTTCGTGTCCCGGGGGATGGACCTTCTGCTGGCGGCTCCCACGGGCCGGGCCGCCAGGCGGATGACGGAGGCCACCGGCTACGAGGCCAGGACCATTCACCGGATGCTGGAGCTCTCCGGCGCCGCGCCGGAGGAGAACCGCCGGGCCAGCTTTATGCGCAATGCGGACAATCCGCTGGAGGCGGATGTGATCATCGTGGATGAAATGTCCATGGTGGATATCTATCTGTTTCAGGCACTTTTGAAGGCGGTCAGCCCGGGGACCAGACTGATCCTGGTGGGGGACGACAACCAGCTGCCCAGCGTGGGGCCCGGTCAGGTGCTGCACGATCTGATCGCCAGCCAAGCATTTCCGGTCGTATGTCTGCAGAAGATCTTCCGGCAGGCGGGAGAGAGCGATATCGTCGTGAACGCGCATCGGATCAACCGCGGGGAGCCCATCGGGCTGGACAACAAAAGCCGGGATTTCTTTTTCCTGGAGCGCAGCAGCATTCCCGTCATTTACAAGCACATGATCCAGCTGATCCGGGAAAAGCTGCCGCCCTATGTGCAGGCGGATCCGTACGACATACAGGTGCTGACGCCCATGCGCAGGGGCGCGCTGGGCGTGGAGACCCTGAACGGGATCCTGCAGACCTATCTGAATCCGCCTGACCCTTCCAAAAAGGAGATCCAGGTCGGGGAAACGCTGTTCCGGGAGGGCGACAAGGTCATGCAGACCCGGAACGATTATCAGCTGGAATGGGAGGTTGTCAGCCGTTACGGCATTCCCATAGACAGGGGAGTGGGGATTTTTAACGGCGATACGGGGACGATACGGGAGATCGATATGGGGATGCAGACCGTGGCGGTGGAATATGATGAGGGACGCCGCGTGACCTACGGCCTTTCCCAGATGGATGAGATCGAGCTGGCTTATGCCGTCACCATCCATAAGGCGCAGGGCAGCGAGTACCCGGCGGTCATCATGCCGCTGCTGGGAGGGCCGAAGCTGCTGATGAACCGAAATCTCCTATATACGGGCGTGACGCGGGCGAGGGACTGCGTCACGATCCTGGGGAGCAGACAGGTCGTGGAAGAAATGATCGCCAACGTCAGCGAGACGAAGCGGTATTCCAGCCTGGACAAAAGGATCCGGGAGCTGAAAGGAGAATTTTGCTCACACTGAAGGATTTATTGTTCCCGCGCCGCTGTCCGGTCTGCGACAGGCCGGTGAAGCCCGCGGGGGCCCTCATTTGCACGGAATGCCGGGAGGCATTGACCGTCGTGAAGGAACCGGTCTGTATGAAGTGCGGAAAGGAGCTGTCGGACGCGGGGCGCGAATACTGTTTTGACTGCGCCCGGAGAAAGCATCTCTACGACAGGGGGATCTCCCTGTACCGCTACGGCAGCGTCCGTCAGACCATATACCGGTTCAAATATGCGGGAAGGCGGGAATACGCGGCCTTTCTCGGACAGGAAATGGCCGCTCATATGGGACGGCAGATCCTCGCCTGGGGGCCGGACGCCCTCGTGCCCGTGCCGCTGCATCCGAAGCGCCTGAGGAGCCGCGGATACAATCAGGCGCTCCTGCTTTCGCGGGAGCTCGGGAAGCGTCTGGAAATACCGGTTTTGGAGCATTGGCTCGTCCGGGTCAGAAATACCAGGCCTCAGAAGCTGCTGGACGGAAAAGAGCGGCAAAATAATTTGAAAAATGCTTTTAAAATCAGGCAGGATGATGTAAAATTAAATGTGATTGTAGTGATCGACGACATCTATACGACGGGAAGCACGATAGATGAGATCGCCGCGGTATGCCGTCAGCACGGCGTTCGGAAGATATATTTTGCAGCGCTTTCCATCGGCAGCGGGACGGGCTGAGAGGACGGAGGGCGCCTGACGGGATCTGTGACAGGAGATGACTGTGGATGGTAAATGAAGAAAAGGTCCTGCGGATGACGAAGATGGCCTTTTACGAGGAAAAGCAGGGGAAAAAGGACAGGGCCGTGGCCGGATATTTCAGGGGCGATTATATCAGTGCGCAGATGATCATTTCCTTTTTGGTGATCACGGCTGCTTTTTTTGCGGGCGCGGGCGCATATATCAGCTTTCATTTTGAAGAGCTGTTTGAGGATATTTATTCCATGGATCTCATGGAGACCGGGAGGTCCGTCATCGTTCTGTATCTGGCAGTGACGGCCGCTTATCTTGCGGTCACCTGGATGGTCTATGCGTTCCGCTACCGGCGGGCGAGAAGGCGCCTGAACATTCTCTGGCAGTATCTGGACCGTCTGGACGAAACGGAAGAGGATATCTGAAAGGATTTGGTGTATGACAGAACTGCTTTTGATGAAGGAGTACATAAAAAGCTTTTATGCGAAGAATGAGGAATTCGTGGTGCCGGTGCTGAAGTTCGCGCTGGCCCTGATCCTTTTTCTCACGATCAACAGTCGGCTCGACTATATGGAGCGGCTGGACAGCATGGTGATCGTGCTGGTGGCGGCGCTGTTCTGTTCCTTCATGCCGCTGGGGTTCATGGTCTTTTTATGTGCGGTTTTTCTGCTGGCCCATGTGTATGCGCTTTCCCTGGAATGCATGGTGGTGCTGGCGCTGGTGTATCTGTTTATCGCGGTGGTTTATCTGCGCTTTTCCGCGAACGGGCATTTGATCCTGCTTCTGACTCCGCTGCTGTTCTGCTGGCATATCCCCTATGCGATGCCTTTGGCCGCCGGGCTGTTCGGGACGCCCGCTTCGGCGGTGCCGATGGTCTGCGGCGTGGTGCTCTATCATGTGCTGCATTATATCACGGGGAACGAGCAGGCGCTGGGGATGCCGGCCTCCGACTCGGCGCTGCAGCGGTTCCGGGATGTGGCGGCGGGCATTCTTGCGAACCGGGAAATGGTCGTCACGGCGGCGGCCTTCGCGGTGACGGCGGTGCTGGTCTATCTGATCCGCAGGCTCAGCGTGAACTACGCCCGCGCGGTCGCTGTCCTGGTCGGCATGCTGGCGGATATCGTCATCCTGCTGGTGGGCGATCTGGTGTACGACGTTCAGTTTTCGATCGGCGGGGTGATCCTGGGGAGCGTCCTGGGGGCGCTGATCGCGCTGGTCATGCAGTTTTTCCGGTTCAATCTGGATTATGCCCGGACGGAGACGGTTCAGTTCGAGGATGATGAATATTATTATTATGTAAAGGCGGTGCCCAAGATGGCGGTCAGCACGCCCGAAAAGCGGGTGAAGCGGATCACCTCCCGCAGGCCCCATCAGAATGTCCGCCGCGGACACGGAAAGGCAAAGACCAGAAAAAGAGTTTAAGATCCCGAAGCAGGGGTCAGGGGTTGGAAGATGGAACAGATTAGAGCTTTTGCAGACGAGTATTTGATGTATTTCCAGCTCATCGATATTTGGGACGTGATCGAGATCATCGTCCTGTCCGTTATCGTTTACTACATGATGATCTTCATCAGGGAGACCCGCGCATGGTCGCTGCTTAAGGGCGTCTTCCTGATCATCGTATTTTTGTTCGCGGCGATGATCCTCCATATGGATACGATTCTCTGGCTGGCCAAGAGCGCTTTCCAGCTGGCGGTGATCGGTCTGATCGTGATCCTGCAGCCGGAGCTGCGCAAGGCGCTGGAGGAGCTGGGAAAGAAGAATTTCATCGCCTCTGTCTTTCCGTTCGATCTCAACAGGCAGGAAGCGGGGCTGTTTTCCGATCAGACGATCCGCGAGATCACGCGGGGCTGCGCGGCGATGGGGCGGGTGAAGACCGGCGCGCTCATCGTCGTCGGCCAGAACGATCCGCTGACGGAATATGAGAAGACCGGGATCGAAGTGGACGGCATCGTGACCAGTCAGCTCCTGATCAATATTTTCGAAAAGAATACGCCGCTGCATGACGGCGCTGTCATCGTGCGCGGGGATCGGGTGACCTATGCGACCTGTTATCTGCCGCTGTCCGACAACATGGAGCTGAGCAAGGAGCTGGGGACCAGGCACAGGGCCGGGGTCGGGATCTCCGAGGCGACGGATTCCATGACGGTCATCGTTTCGGAGGAGACCGGCAAGATCAGCGTCGCCTATCAGGGAAGTCTCTCCAGGGGGCTGAGCGCGGCGGAGCTGGAGGAAAAGCTTCGTTCCATTCAGAACAAGACCGCAGACGACAAAAAGGAGCACAGGCGCTGGAAAGGACGGTCACGGAATGAAGAATAAGCTTTTGCACAATCTGGGACTGAAGATCATGGCGCTCCTTTTCGCCGCCATCGTATGGATGATCGCCGGAAGCTTCAACGATCCGTTGCGGGACAGCACCTTTTACAATGTCCCCGTGCAGCTGGTGAACATGGGAGTCCTCACCCGGCAGGAAAAGACCTATGAGGTGCTCAACAATACGGGGAACGTACGGATCACGGTGATGGCGGCCAGTTCCGTGCTGGAGGATCTCACCCGGGACAATCTGGTGGTCCGGGCGGACTGCGCCCAGATCACGGCGGACAACACGATCCCCATAGAGGTGTCGATCAACGATCCCGTGCTGGAGAACAATATCAAGAGCATCCAGGCGGATAAGCAGTTCGTTCAGCTGGATGTGGAGGATTTCCGCTCCAGACAGCTGACGATCAACGTGGTCAAGACGGGGAACCTTCCGGAAGGCTATATCACCGGCAGGACGGTCACGGAGACCAATATGATGAGCATTTCGGGTCCCGAGTCCGCGCTGGAGAAGATCCGCCGGGCGGTGGTGGAGGTTTCCATGGACAATGTCACCTCCGATGTGGAGATCATCGCCCAGATCCGGCTGCTGGATGAGGACGGCGCTGAGGTGACGGATTCCAGCATCCGCAAGAGCATTGAAAATGTGAAGGTGACGGTCCCGGTCCTGTTTACGAAGGAGGTCCCGCTCTCTTACGAGATCAGCGGCACCGTGGCAGAGGGATATGCGCTGAACGGCGTATCCTCCGTCGAACCGGCCACGATCCTGATCGCCGGAAAAGAGAGCGATATCAGCGCTGTGGAGGGGATCGAGATCCCCGCGTCCGAGCTGGATGTGACGGACGCCTCCGCTACGGTCACGGAGACCGTGGATATCCGGCGTTATCTTCCGGAAGGCGTGACGCTGGCCGGAAATGTGTTTGACGGGCGCGTGAAGCTGACCGCGGAGGTGGAAGCGATCCGCAGAAGGACGCTGAATATCCCGACGGATGCCATACAGGTGCTCAACATCCCCGAAGGATGGCTGGGAGAGATCCTTAGCGGTCAGAACCTGCAGTTGGTCGTTTCCGGCCTGCAGGCCGATCTGAACGCGATCACCGTGGAAGGGATCACGCCGCATACCAATGTGGCCTCGCTGCGGGATGAGAACGGCGTACTGCCGCAGGGAGAGCAGCAGATCGAGATCCTGTTCGTGCTCCCGGGGACCGTCCGACAGGAGGAAAGGGTCAGGGCCGCGATCCGGCTTGTCCAGATCCAGACCGATACGCAGGAGGAGAACGCAGGAGAATAGAACGGGAGCAGGAGACCGGTAAAGGAGGACGATGACGATGTCCAGAATGTTTGGCACAGATGGCGTGAGAGGGATAGCCAATGAAGAGCTCACGCCGCTTCTGGCGATGCAGCTCGGGCAGGCAGGCGCATACGTTTTGACAAAGGAGAATAAGCACAAGCCGACGATCATGGTGGGCTGCGATACCCGCATTTCCGGCGATATGCTGGCTCATGCCCTGATGGCGGGGATCTGCAGCGTGGGGGCGAATGCGGTTTATGTCGGCGTGCTGCCGACGCCCGCGATCGCTTACCTGACCAAGAAATATAAGGTGGAAGCGGGGGTCGTGATCTCCGCCTCCCATAACCCCATGGAGTTCAATGGGATCAAGTTTTTTGACGGGAACGGCTATAAACTCCCGGACGCGCTGGAGGATGAGATCGAGGAGCTGATCCGGGGCGGCATGAAGGGGCTGGAGTTTCCTACCGGCTCTGGCGTCGGCAAGGTGAAGAACCGCAGGGACGCCAGGGAGGAGTACATCAATCACGCAGTACAGGCGGTCCCGGTGGATCTGGGCAGCCTGAAGATCGTGGCGGACTGCGCGGAAGGGGCGGCCTATTACACCTCCATCGAGGCGCTGCGTCAGCTGGGGGCCAATGTGGTGGCGATCCACAATCTGCCGGACGGCACCAACATCAATGCGAACTGCGGCTCCACCCATATGCAGGAGCTCCAGGCGCGCGTGGTGTTCGAAAAGGCCGACATCGGCCTGGCCTTCGACGGCGACGCGGACCGGCTGCTGGCGGTGGATGAACAGGGAAATATCGTGGACGGCGACCAGATCATGGCGATCGTCGGCGCATATATGCGGGACCATGGGAAGCTGAAGAAGGATACCATCGTCGTGACGGTCATGAGCAATCTCGGGTTCTTCCTGTTCGGCGAAAAGGAAAAGATCGCGATCGAAAAGACAAAGGTAGGGGACCGTTATGTGCTGGAGCGCATGCGGGAGATCGGCGCGAGCCTCGGCGGGGAGCAGTCCGGGCACATCATTTTCCTGGATGAGAACACGACGGGAGACGGCCTTCTGTCCGCCCTGCACCTGCTGGAGGTCATGGTGGAGACGGGGAAGCCGCTGTCTGAGCTCTCCCAGATCATGACGGTACTGCCGCAGGCGCTGGTCAACGCCCCGGTGCCCAATCACCGGAAGGATCATTACATGGAATATCCGGAGATCGCCGCGGCGATCGAGAAGCTGGAAAAGGATTTCGCGGGAGAGGGCCGCGTCCTGATCCGGCCGTCCGGGACGGAACCGAAGGTCCGCGTGATGATCGAGGGAAAGGATAAGGGGCGGATCGAACGGGAGGCCCGCAAGCTTGCGGATCTCATCCAGAATCTGCTTGTGTGAGGATAAAAAAGAGAGGAGGGAAGGCGGATGGTACGCCAGATGGTAACGATCAAAAATCCGACGGGACTGCATTTGCGCCCTGCGGGTATTCTCTGCAAGGAGGCGATCCAGCACAAAGCGCTCATCACCTTCAAGGTCCGCGAAAGCACCGCAAACGCCAAGAGCGTGCTGAGCGTGCTCGGGGCCTGTGTGAAATGCGGAGACGAGATTGAGCTGATCTGTGAGGGCGAGGACGAGCAGGAAGCCCTGGACGCGATGGTCAGGGCGATCGAGAGCGGACTCGGAGAATGAGGACCGGACGGCACATGCATCGGTCATGAAAAGAAAACGGTATATCAGCCCGGAGCTTTCCGGGCTGATTTTTCGGGATATGTATGGGCCCGCGGGACGGGACGGATATATCCGGAAGGAAGGAGTGCCAGGAGAATGGAAAGACCGGCGGCCGCGGGCGGCAGGCCCGTGCGGGATACGAAATTATTTTACGGACACCAGTATCTGGACGAGGCGGACTATCAGGCGGTATTGGACGTGCTCAAAAGCGATTACCTGACCCAGGGCCCGAAGATAACGGAGCTGGAGCAAAAGCTCTGCGCGATCACCGGCGCGAAATATGCCGTGGCGGTGAGCAACGGGACGGCGGCGCTGCACATCGCCTGTCTGGCGGCGGGCATCGGCGAGGGGGACGAGGTCATCACCACGCCCATCACATTTGCGGCCTCCGCCAACTGTGTGCTGTATTGCGGCGCACGGCCTGTTTTTGCGGATATCAATGAGAAAACATACAATATTGATCCCGAGAGCGTGCGCGCCCATATAACGGAGCGGACGAAGGCGGTGATCGGCGTGGATTTCACGGGGCAGTCCGTGCAGGCGGACGAGTTGAAGGCGATCTGTAGGGAACACGGGCTTTTGTTCATTACGGACAGCGCCCATTCCTGCGGGACAAAATATAAAGGAAGGCCGACGGGATCTCTTGCGGATATGACGGCCTTCAGCTTTCATCCGGTGAAGACGGTGACCGCCGGGGAAGGCGGCGCGGTGCTGACGGACGATCCGGCCCTCTATCGGCGGCTTTCCCTGTTTCGGACCCACGGCATCACCCGGGATCCGGCGCTGATGAGCCGGGAGCCGGACGGCCCCTGGTATTATGAAATGGTGGATCTGGGCTATAATTACCGGATGACGGACATCCAGGCCGGGCTTTTGATCAGCCAGCTGGACAAGCTGGACCGGTTTGTGCGCCGCAGGAAGGAGATCGTGGCGCGCTATAACGAAGCCTTTTCGCGGATCCCGCAGGTGACGGTGCAGGAGGAGATCCCGGAATCCGATACGGCGCGGCATCTGTATATCCTGCGCATCCGGCCGGAGCGCCTTTCCATCGGCCGGAGACAGTTTTTCGATGCGCTGGCGGCGGAGAACATATGCTGCAACGTCCATTATATCCCGGTATATTATTTCCCGCAGTATCAGAGGCTGGGGTATCGGAAGGGGCTGTGCCCGAAGGCGGAGAAGCTGTATGAGGAG
The DNA here is from genome assembly GCA_947631815.1 of uncultured Eisenbergiella sp. Taxonomy (GTDB): domain Bacteria; phylum Bacillota; class Clostridia; order Lachnospirales; family Lachnospiraceae; genus Gallintestinimicrobium. The sequence continues at coordinate 3,763 of CANRMT010000048.1, read as the reverse complement.
ATCATCACGCTTCCGCTGTATTACGGGATGAGCGATAAGGACGTGGAGGACGTGATCGCGGCCGTGGAAAAGATCGCCGCGTACTATGCGTTATGAGGGTCTTATTTGCGGATCTCTTATCAACCCGCCTCAGAAAGCTTCGGAAGGGAGAACCTGGTGCAGATGAAAGGACACGATTATCCGACTCCGTATTTTGTGATCGATGAAAAACAGCTGACGGCGGATCTCTCCATGCTGGAGGAATCGCTGCGGGGCTCCTGGCCGAATTATCGGATCGGCTATTCCTTTAAAACCAATTCTCTTCCCTGGCTGGTCACTTTCCTGAAAGAGAAGGGTGTGATGGCTGAGGTGGTATCGGACGATGAGTACAGGCTCGCCTCCCGCCTTGGCTTTCCGGACTGCGAAATGGTCTATAACGGTCCGGTAAAAAAAAGGGATTCTTTTCAGAAAGTGCTGCTCGCCGGCGGCATCGTGAACATGGACGGACGCCGTGAACTGGACTGGCTGGAGGAGATCAGCAGAACCTGCACGGACAGAAAACTGAACGTGGGCATTCGGGTGAATTTCAATCTGGAAGAAATGTGCCCCGGACAGACGACCATGGGTGAAGCGGGGGGTCGGTTTGGATTTGGCTATGAGAACGGTGTGTTCGCCTCCGTCGTGGAGCGCGTCAGGAGACTGCCCAATGTGAGGATCGCCGGTCTGCATCTGCATTCAAGCAGCAAGACCAGAAGCGTGGCTGTCTTCGAGGCCATCGCACAGATGGCATGCCGCCTGAAGAGGGAATTCAGACTGACGCTGGATTATGTGGATCTGGGAGGCGGTTACTGCGGCGGACTGGCCGGGAGACCGCAGTATCCCGATTATTTTCCGGCTGTGGCGAAGATCCTGTCCGGAGCATTCGATCCTCAAAGGACTGCGCTGATCGTGGAACCCGGCATTTCCCTGCTGTCCAAAGCCACCGTTTATGTTACCGGCGTGGTGGATGTTCGCGATATCGGGAAGGAAAGGTATCTGATCACGGACGGCAGCCGTTTCCATGTCGATCCCACCATGATCAAAAACTCGTATCTGTTTCATCTGGAGCTGCAGGGAGAGGGCGGGCGGCGCAGGATGGCCCGTCAGTGTGTGTCCGGTTTTTCCTGTATGGAAGCGGACAGACTGTTCGAGTACGAAAACGGTCCGGAACTGCGGGAAGGGGACCGGATCGTTTATGAGAATGTGGGCGGCTATACGATGAGTCTGAGTCCGCTGTTCATCCAGTATTTCCCGGACGTTTACATCCGACGGGAAGGAAGGCTTCTGAAGGTCCGGGAACACTGGACGCCGGAGGAATATACGGCCGGCAGCTGCCTGTACGGGGAAGAAAGGGAGAACTGATCTTTTCCGGGAGCCTGACGAAAGAGGGAGACCGGATGCAAAACAGGATGGAGGTCCTTCATGACGATCTTGATATTGAGCTGCGGAACCCGCAATAAGCTGGTGCGCATTTTTAAGAAGACGCTGCAAGGCTGTCCGGAAGGAGGACGGGTGATCGCCGCGGACGCAAGTCCCTGGGCGCCTGCGCTTTATGAAGCGGATGCATATTATCTCGTTCCACTGATATCGGATCCGGGATATCCGGCACGCATTCTGGAAATATGCCGGAAAGAGGGTGTGAATGCCCTTTTGCCGCTCCTCGAAGATGAATTGGATCTGATGGCGGAAAACAGGAAACTGTTTGAAGAAAACGGGATAGCGGTTCTGGTATCGGAAGCGAAAACGGTGGCGCTGTGCAGAGATAAATATCGCTTTTTTCAGCATATGGAGGCCTGCGGCATACCGGTCCTGCCGACCTGCATCAGTCTGGAAGTGTTTGAAGAGGCAAAACGGGACGGGAAAATGGGATTTCCCGTATTTGTAAAGCCTGTAGACGGCTGCGGCAGTGTCGGGATCAGCCGGGTGGAAAACGGTGCGATGCTGAAAGCGCTGTGGGAGAGCAGTCCGGTCCCTCTTTTGATCCAACAGTTTGCCCGGGGTGAGGAGATCGGTGCGGACATATACATAGATCTGATCTCTCATAGACCAGTCGCCGTTTTTGCGAAAAAAAAGATACGGATGCGTGCCGGTGAGACGGAGAAAGCGATTTCCTTTCGGGATGAAGCTCTGTTTGAACTGATCTGTCGGACGGCAGGTGTCCTGGCGCTGCGGGGCCCGGTGGATATGGACCTGTTCCGGATCGGCGGAACGTATTTTGTCTCTGAGATCAATCCCCGTTTCGGCGGGGGGTATCCGCACGCCTGGCATTGCGGGGTGGATTTTCCGGCACTGATCGTCAATAATCTGAGGGGGTCGGAGAATCCCGAAAGGATCGGAAATTATGAAGAAGGGCTCTGCATGATGAAGTATTCGGATGAAACGGTGCGCAGGCTGTGAGGGCGGCGCCGTGCAAAATGAGCTTCGGACATTTCCCGCCGGTGTAAGGGCGAAAAAGATCCGGGCCGGTGCCTTTTTCGGGATGGCATCGGTCCGGATCTTTTTATAAAGATATGACGGGATCATTTCCCTGCCGCAGGATAAAGCGGATACAGGGCCGGAGATTTATTCCACATTGAACTTCTTGTCATGCTCTACGATGCAGATGTTGGTCTTGCCGGTGTTGAGCTCGATCTCATTGCCGTTGTCATCGTAGTATCTGGTGGCGCCGTAATCGCTGGTCTTGTCCCAGGTCACGTGGATGCCCTTGCCGTCGGTGAAGTAATAGCCGTCGGTCAGGTGGTCGCCGTTGGACTGGTCATGGCACTGGAAGCTCAGGTAGCCGTTGGCGTCTCTGGTCTCGTAGTAGGTGAACTGGACCAGCACGTTCTTGAAGGCCAGCTGCTCGTTGTTGGCGCCGTCAATATGCTTCTGGTCGCCCTTCTGCATGCCCTGGAATCTGTAGTAAAGGCCGTCGTCCGCATTGTACTCGAAGTAGGTCTTGGTGATCCGATACGCATCCGCCAGATCGATCTTGTTGGCGGTAAAGGCGGAATCATACTGCTCCAGCGTATTCTCGCCGGAGGCGAATTTGAAGTGATCGCCCGTGTAGTTCTCGGTGTAGGTCTCGGAGTAGCCGAGCTTGCTGATGGCGGAGGCGACGAGCTCACCGCTGGTATAGGCGTTGTGCGGCGCGGAACGGTCGCTGGTGCGGAAAAGATAGGAGTCCACCAGACCCTTGTTTTCCTTCTTGTCATTCGCCATCGTGACGCCGGTGATATTGTCTGTGGTCGGATCGTTGATGATGGGGAGGATGTAGAAGGGACCGCCCGCGTGGCAGTAGATGGCATCCCATTCCTTCGCCCAGTATACATAGTAGTCGCGGCAGCTGCGGATATTGCCGATGCGCTCCAGATTCTTCCAGTCCTTGAAGACGGCCATCAGTCTGGTCATACTGCCTTCCACGTTGCACTCGTACAGGATGTCGGCCTGCGAGATGCTGTACTGGGGCAGACAGGCATTCTCATTGGGAACCATGACCGCGATGGGGCGCTGGTCGGCCAGGTCGCCGCTGATCCATTCATTGGTGAGAGGGCTGCGGACCATGCCTTCTTCCGGCGGGACATCCTCGTCGGAGGTCTCGGTCTCGGCGACGCTCTCCGTCTCCGCGGGCACGGTCTCCTCCGGAACGTTCACTTCCGATTCAATGGGGTTAACGGCCATGGTCTCGACGGGCGTCTCATCTTTCTTGCCGCAGCCGGCGAGCGCTGCGGTGATCAGAAGGCCGGTAAGAGCGAATACAGCCAGT
>CANRMT010000047.1 GCA_947631815.1 uncultured Eisenbergiella sp. | reverse complement strand
CCGCGCACAGGAAAAGCGCGTTTCCGTTTCTCTGTTGAGAAACTCCAACGCACTCAACAGGGTCTATCCGACCCATAGAAAAAAGGGCCGGAGCGTTCCGCTCCGGCCCTTTCCCCGATCACTGCCGTCAACCTGTCAGTTGTTTTTGCAGTTGCTCTCAGAATCCTTGCTGCTGTTCTTGCCCTGATTGTTCTTCTGCGCGTTCTCAGAGCTGTTCTTGGAGCTGTTGTTCTCCTGATTCTGATTGCTGTTCTGGTTGTAATCGTTCTTGGACATTTTTGAAATCCTCCTGTCGTTTTCATGTTACAGGATCAGTATTTGAAAATTTTGAAAATTTATACATCTGTTTTTCAGGTTTTTGCAAAGATCTCCGTTCCCCGGGACTGCTTTCCTAGAGCTGGTCCATTCCGCGCCCCTGTCCGAAACGGCGCAGATATGTCTCCGGATCCTTTTTCATCCGGGCCATCGTATCGAACGCCCGCAGGACCATATCCACCTTCCGGCATTCCGCCGTGTTTTTTCCGGTGTCGTGAAGCAGATTGTATTTGTCCATCTGCCAGACGAACAGATCCGTCAGGGTATAGCCGCAGCAGCTGACCCGGTCGCACAGCGTATGACTGCGCATAAAATAGAGGAGCTCCTCATACAGGCCCCCGTCCGCCAGGATCTCCTGCCAGAGCGCATCGCACCATTCCGGGGATTCCCCCGCAAAATTGCAGAGCGCGCTCAGATTTTCATAGACCTTCACCTTCGTGGAATCAAAAATAATCCCCGTCATCCCGTAACTCCCGTTCCCGAACCGGAATCCGCATCCTCTTTTTATCAGTATATCCTGAATTTTGTAAAAAAAACCTGCAGGGAAAGCAATCCCTACAGGTCCCATAGCGTGCGCGAGAAGATTCGAACTCCCGACCTTCTGATCCGTAGTCAGACGCTCTATCCAGCTGAGCTACGCGCACATTCCTCTGCCGGACGAACTCTCATCCCCGACAACAAATATTATTCTAGCGCCTTCTTTCTGAAATGTCAATAGGTCATTTCAATTTTTTGGTGTCCGCCTCGCGGCCCTGACGGCCAGACCCGCCTCCGCAAAACCCCTCCGGGCGCTGCGCCCGGAGGGGTCCTCTCATGATCTGTTCTTCGGTCCGCAGGCCGGATCCGCTTACCGCCCGGTTGTCAGGCAGACCGCATCAATACCGGAACGCCTGCGCGATGTAATAGGTATTGCCGTTCTTGTAGATGCCGATCGCGCACTTCGTGAAAGTGGGCCAGAGGATATTCTCTCTGTGGGTCGGGGAATTCATCCAGGCGGCTACCACAGACTCCGCGGAATTGTACCCGTACGCCAGATTCTCACCGTGCATGATCTGAGGATTCACGGTATACCAGGGAGTCCCGTCAGGCCTCGTGTGGGAAAAGAGCTGTACCGTCTCCGCCGCTCTCACCGCGGCAGCAAGCTCCAGATCCGTATCCCAGGTCAACGCGGCCAGACCGGCGTTCGCGCGCTGCTGGTTCACCAGATCCAGCGTCGTATGCGCCACCGTCTGCAGCATGGCCATCTCTTCCGCGTTCGTATTGTTCACGGAGGAGCCCAGCGGCACTTCCTCTTCCATGATCGTGACCGTATCGAAATCGATATCCTCGTAGTCCCTTACCGCGGTCTCTTCGCTGTCAATGGTACCCTGTTCCTCCGCGTCCTTGCCGCAGCCCGCGAATACCATCACGGTCATCGCCAGAACCATACATAATGCCAGCCATCTCTTCTTCATCGTCGATCCCTCGTCTTTCTGCATTCGCTTGCAAGAGCTGTTCTCATCAGCACAGTATATTGCTATCTGTGACTCTACAATACCAGAAACCTCTGCCCTTGTCAATACCTTTTTAAAAATATGTTTAACTCTTTTTTTAATTTATTCGTTTTATATAACTTTATTATTACCTATATGCCCATCATATAATATTTCCCCCATAAAATCAACACCCAAAATAGATTTCTCCATTTTTTCCCGTTCCGGCCGGTCTGACCGGGCCGCAGCGCGGCTCTCTTTGCAGATATTCCATGACCTGCATGATGAATTCCATGTTGGTCGGCCTCCTGTATTCCCTGCGGTCATAACCAAATACCTCCCGCTGAGTTTCCGGCCTTCCCGTCTCCCAGGAAACTTCTATCGCATGGCGTATCGCGTGCTCCACCCGGTCGGGCGATGTCCGGTGAAGCTTCGCCACTGCCGGATACAGCCGTTTGGTGATCCCGTCCAGCTCCTCCCGGTCCTCCGCGCACAGGAGCAGCGCCGTCCGCAGATACTGATATCCCTTCAGCTTCGGCCGGATCCCGAAGCGGATGAACAGCTCCGTCAGCCGTTCCTCCAGATCATCCCTGTCCTGTCCCGTGCCGCTCTTCCGCTGTCCGAATGTGAGAATGACCTTCATATCCTGCGCCTCCCGCAGCAGCTCTGTCAGCATTCCGAGCTCCACACCGTTTTCCAGCGATACGCGCCTCACACTTTCCTCCATGATCTTACCCTCCTTAATTATGTGATAATTTACCTTTTTAACCTTATTTTATCAGATAACTTTTGAAAGAAAAGTCCTTATACGGCACCCATTTTACATTTTTTGATATTTTAAGTGTCTTTTATGGCATTTCCGGGGATATGCAGATGACTGCGGACGTTTTGAAAACCAACAATGACGAAAGAGGAGGGTGAAAACATGAGTGAAGCCATACATTCAAAGCTGGAAAATGAGATCCTGACGGGAAAAGTCATCGATAATATCTGCCGGGAACTGGCCAGGCGCGGCTGGTCGCTGAAAACGCTGGCGGACAGAGCGGACCTGCCCTATGAAACGGTCAAAAAACTGCTGAACGGAAAGATCACCAGGCCGTCCTTTATCTGCATATGGCAGATCGCCAACGCGTTCGGCTGTTCCACGGACAGCCTGGCGGGGCGCAGCGATCCTTCCCGGGCGGCGCTGGAGCAGATATCGGAAAACGCATCCGAACTGCTGCGCATCATTTCCAATATAAGCGCTCTTTCCGATCATATCGGCTAAACTGAGCCCGGCGTCCGCAGTCCTTTTCCCGCATCCCTCGTCAATTTCCAAAGGAAACCCCATATCAGATCCCACTGTGGGACTTACTTTGGAATTTGACTCAGCTCTTTATATTTTGTTTGAATAAAGAAACAGGATATGATAAAATGATAAACAGTGATAAAATGCATTCCCGTTATTTCTGAACAGCGCCGCGGACGCGGCCGCAGTGGAAAGGAATCCCGTTTACATGAAAAAGGCCCTTGTCATAGGAGCCGGTCCGGCCGGTCTGACCGCCGCCTACGAGCTCCTGAAACAATCGGACGATTATGAAGTAACAGTATTGGAAGAAAGCCAATATATGGGCGGCATCTCCAGGACTGTCAATTACAAAGGAAACCGGATGGACATGGGCGGACACCGCTTTTTCTCCAAGGTTCCCGCGGTGAACGAGTGGTGGGAGCAGATGCTGCCGGAACAGGGCAGCCCCGCCTGGGACGATATTGCGCTTTCCCGCCCCGTCCCGCTGAAGGACGGCGGTCCCGACCCCGAAAAGCAGGACCGGGTCATGCTCAACCGCAGCCGGGTTTCCCGCATTTACTACGATCAGAAATTTTTCGACTATCCCATCAGCCTGAAATGGGAAACCTTCGCCAATATGGGGCTGTGGACGGACATCGTCGCGGGGTTCAGCTATCTCGCCTCCGTCCTGCACAAACGGGAGGAAAAATCTCTGGAGGATTTTTACATCAACCGTTTCGGCCGGAAGCTCTATTCCATGTTTTTCGAACATTATACGGAGAATCTCTGGGGACGCCATCCCAGCGAGATCGACCCGAGCTGGGGCGCGCAGCGCGCCAAGGGGCTTTCCGTTCTGGCCATCATCAAGGACATGTTCGGCAAGCTCCTGCCCCATAAGGAGGGCCGCCATGTGGAAACCTCCCTGATCGAATCCTTCCGCTACCCCAAGCTGGGACCCGGTCAGCTCTGGGATGTGACGGCCGCCGAAGTGGAAAAAATGGGAGGCCGCATTTTAAAAAACTGCCGGGTGGTCTCTTTTGAAAAGAATGCGGACAACCATATCACCGCCCTCACCTATGAGCACGAAGGCCGGACGATCCGGATGGAAGGGGATGTTTTCATTTCCTCCATGCCGGTCAAAGACCTGGTCGGCGGCATGAACGATGTGCCGGAAAGGGAGGCCGCCATCGCCGCCGGACTTCCCTACCGCGATTACAGGACGCTGGGTGTGCTGATCCCGAAGCTGAACCTGAAGAACAAGACGAAGATCAAAACCATCGGCAATATCGTACCGGACAACTGGATCTACGTCCATGACCGCACCGTGAAGCTGGGACGCCTGCAGATCTACAACAACTGGTCTCCCTATATGGTAGTGGATCTGGAGCACACGGTCTGGGTCGGTCTGGAATATTTCTGTTCGGAAGGGGATGCGCTCTGGAATCTGTCGGACGAGGAATTCTCCAGATTCGGCGTTTCCGAAATGGTGAAGATGGGCCTGATCGACCGGGCGGAGGACGTGATCGACACCCATGCGGAATCGGTAAAGAAGGCGTATCCAGCCTATTTCGACACCTACTCCGAAATGGACACGCTGATCGCCTGGCTGAACACCATCGACAATCTCTACTGCGTGGGCCGCAACGGGCAGCACCGCTACAACAACATCGATCATTCCATGTGCACCTCCTTCGAGGCGGTACACAACATCGTAAACGGGATTTCCGACCGCTCCAATATCTGGAGCGTGAACACCGAAAAAGAATATCACGAATCCAAATGATCCCAGGTTTTCCCCTGGACACAAAAAGACGGACGCCTCTTTCCGACGTCCGTCTTTTTCGTTCTGTTCTATTCCTAAGCCCCGCCTGCGGCGGCCCTTGCCTCCCGTTCGTTCTATAGCATACGTCAAATATATTTTCCGTTTGCTATAATCTCTCCGGGGGATGCGCACGAATTTGCATCGGAAACATTCTGCTTACGCAGCGCAAATTCAGCGCAGGAAACGGACAAAACGAAAATCGTTTTGTCGTTTCCTATAAATCCTTACGGTCATTTTTTATTTTTCCGAAGCACCTCTTTCGCGATATCCGTGCGCAGCTTCGTATCTATGAAATCGCAATACTTACAGAACGGCCAGTTCTGACGCCCGTCCTTCACCGCCTGGCGCAGCATCCGATACCGCTGACTGTTCCAGGCATCCTTCAATGAAATCTCGTTGAGATCGCCGAAATCCGTCGTCTCAAAATTGTCACAGCAGCAGATCCCCAGCTTCCCGTTCGGTGTGATCCACATATCCGTGAACGGCATCAGACAGGTCTCCTTGATCACCTTACCCGTGCTCTGCTTATTGGGCGCACTGCCTGCCCGGTTGGTGAGGACCTCCTTCAGATACCGCATCTGGATCAGGATATCCACGTCTTTGAATTCGTCCGGATGCGCTTTCACATAATCGTAAATGACCCGGATATTGTCATGCAGCTTCATGTCCAGACAATAATTGTTGATGATCAGCTGATCCACATAGGGGACGATGGCCTTCACCTTGTCCACGTCCAGCAGGAGGCCGTTGGTGGACATAAAAATGAAACAGTCTGGCAGCTGTTCTCTGGCATACTTATGGAATTCCACGATGCGGGTATCCAGCCAGGGCTCATTGTTGCCGTACAAAGTCAGATGTCCCTTGTAGCCCCAGTCCCGGAGCTGATCGATGATCTTGTAATACAGCTCGTCCTTCATCCGCGCATAGGGCCGTTTCTCCACATTTTTGTTGGCGGTACAGAATTCACAGGTGGAATTGCAGCGGTTTATGGTCTCCAGGTTCACCACATGCGGATGCGGCACCTCCGGAGAATTCAGAAAATATTCTATATATTTTTTCTGGATCCTCCCGCGGGTGAGGAACTGAAATTTCAAATAGCACTCGCTGGCAAGCCTCGGAAAATATTTTCTGGCGTTCCATCCGAATCTGCCGGCATAATTGGTAATCCTGACAGGCATAAGCCGAATCCCCCTGATCTTCACGCCGGGCCCCGGCCCGGCAATATTTTTCTGTAAATCATGATAACATCAACGCTCCCGCTTGTCAAATGCCGGACACTGCGAAAACCGGAGGTTCCGCCCCCGCCAGCGCCGTCCCGCAGTCCCCGCCGTCCGCCGGGCCGCATGCGCGCAAGTCCATTTTCCCGGACCGTTAGAAAAGCGCTGGTCCTTGGTGAAGCAAGTCCGTCAGGACGCCGCTGAACCTAGGACCACTGCGCTTTTCTCCGAGCGCGAGCGTGTCCGGAAAAGGACTGCGCGCATGCGGCCCGGCGGACGGCGGGGACTTCGGGACGGCGCTGGCGGGGGCGGGCTCAACCCGTTTCGTACAGGTAAACCGTGTAGGGCGACTGCGGGTGGGTGTAGACGCCGCGCAGGGTGAAGCCCATCTCGGGCATACCGGACAGCTCGTAACGGGAAAAAAGGTAGCGCCCGCCCATGCTGCGGAACTGTTCCGCATCGATATACAGACGCGGATCGGACAGGGGCTGTACCCTGTAGGGATTGTAAATGCTCTCGCCGCTCCCGGGGTACAGATAGGCCCGGGCTCCCCACTCCCCGTAATAGGTCTGCCACTCCTCCACCCGCTCGTAGGCGGGCCATATGAGCTTCGTGAACGCTTCCTTGTAGCTCTGGGGATACAGCCCCAGATAGCCGTCCAGCGTGGCCACCCCGTTGTATTCCAGCACCGCGGGGTTCAGCCCATAACCGGCAGAATAAGAGCTGTCGTAATCAATATCCGCCAGGATCTCTTCAAACAGCGCCTCGCTGTAATACTCCCGGTAGTTGAGGAGGTTCACCTCCGTATGCTTGACGGCCCGGTAAGCCTGATGATAACATGTCCAGTAAAATTCGTTGTACACGGCAGGCGTGAGAAGGATCACCGCCGCGGCCGCGCAGGCCAAAAGATTCGCCAGGCGCGCCGTCCAGCGTTTCCTCCGGTCGTACAGATATTTCAGGACGAGGAAAAAGGCGGCGTACCACAAAAAAGGATTGAAGAACACCGTCCGGTTGAACTGGAAGCCCTTCAGCGGCGGCACCAGCGTCTCGAACAGTCTGCGGAACGGTCCGCAGAAATACAGGCCGTACACCAGGCAGTTGAACAGGATGAGGCCCATCACGCCCACAAAGCCCTCCCGAAACAGCCTTTTCCCTTCTTTTTTCCGCAGAAGCTCCACGGTGCGCCAGATCAAAAACAGCGCGCAGACCGGCAGCACCAGCGGCAGGTGGTCAGACGACGCATGAAATACCGGCGTCAGAAAGGACTCGCGGATCTGGCCCAGCACGCCGCGAAGATCCAGGTCCGCATCCACCATGGTGGAACGGATCGTCACCTCGTCGGAAAACAGCATCTGTAAAAACAGCCGGTTTTCAAAGCATACATAACCGGCCGCCAGCACAGCAGCAGCCGCGGCCAGACGGCCGCAGAACCGCCTGTCCCGCACCGACAGGAGGAGCACCGCGCAGACCGTATACGCCAGCAGGAAAAAACCGAAATACGAAAAATAGGAAAGAAAAGGATAAGCGAACAGGGCCGCATACCACCAACGCCAGGAGCTCCTTCGGGGACCTCCGTCAGCTCCGCGGCGCTTCCCCGGCACAGGGAAGGGCTCCCGCAGATAAATCCTGCGCAGAAGGAAAACAACCAGCGGGATCGACGCGAAACAGAGTCCGTAAGCGGGGAACAGCGGCAGGAGACCGTAGCAGAGCCCCGCCGCCCAGGCGATCCCTCTGCAGCGGGCGTATGCCTCGCCGTAAATATCCCGCGCCAGCAGCGTAAAGGAAAACAGAGAAAGAAATATCTTCAGGAAATACCCGGTCAGGTATGCCCAAAACGGCGGCAGGATGATGAAAAGCATGTTGTAAAGATTCCACTCCCCCGCCAGGCTGTTCCGGTCTATCCCGCCCAGCATGGGCATCACCGCGTTCCGGGCAAACCACCCGTCCCAATGGCTCAGCACCTGAAAATGGGCGACGAACAGATCCAGATTATCCTGTACCGTCAGATAGCTTTCCTCCCGAAAGCACAAAAACACCAGCGCCTGCAGGCCGATGCAGCCTCCAACGAGAAGCAGATACCAGCATCCGTCCAGCCAGTTCAAAAATCTCTTAACCATTCGTCCCCCTTCAGCCGGACATCCTTCCGGAAGCCAGAACCGTGCACAGCGCCCCGATCAGGATCGCAAAATCCGCCAGATTGAACACGATCCCATCCAGCGCCTTCCAGCCGGTGGAAAAGCTGAAATAATCCACCACATATTTTCGCCGCAGCCTGTCATACGTATTGGAAAACGCGCCTCCCACCAAAAGCGACAGTCCGGCCTTCAACAGCCCCTGTCCCTTCTGCGTCAGCGTGAAGCAAAAAACGACCGATGCGGTCAATGTCAGCAGCGCCGACAGGATGCAGACCAGCGCGCTTCGCCCTTCGCCCAGATTCATGGCCGCGCCCCGGTTATGATACTGCCGCAGGACGCCCTTTCCCCGCAGAACAGGTCTGGTCATATGCATGTCCATCTTTTTTTCGATCCCGTTCTTGAGCCAGAGATCTCCGGCGGCCACCAGGGCCGCCGCCAGCGCGTAAATCATCTTCTCTCCGTTCCGGAGCCCTGCTTCCGCCATCCGCGGCCTTCGGTGCCCCAAGTTCTCCTTCCGGTGCGGTTCCTTCCATATCCGGCGATTCTGTTTCCCGGCATCGTTCCCATCCTCCGCGGGCATTTCCATTCCGGGGCACTCAACTCTCACCGTCCCGCGATCTCGTCGAACGTGCGCTGCATATCCAGGCGTCCATAGCCCCACTGTCTGCTGGGATATTCGTCCGCGGGACGTTCTCTGGCGCCCCGCGTCAGATAGCTGCGGATCTCCCTGCCGGAAACGAAGGGCGCCTTTCCCTCTACCACCGCCCACTGCAGAAACTGGGCAACCGCTCCGGCCGCAACAGCCGCGGCCGCCGCGCTGCCGGTATAGGGGCCGTTTACCGTGCTGACGGAAACGCCCGGCGCCGCCAGATCCGGCTTGATCATGAGACCGTTTCTGGAAAAGCCCTGCCCGGAATTATAATAAAAGCTGTCGTTTCTGCTGTCGTATGTGCTCACCGACACAGTGTCCGCCACATATGACGGCATTGTCAGCGTCACCTCCGGCGTCGGTGTCAGGAAAAAAACTTCCCCGCTCAGAAGCTGTACCGGGCTCAGCCAGATATCAAACACAGCGTTGGGAACGGTCCTGCCGCCCCTGACGGCCACGGTCCAGATGCCGGGCGTGGGCGTCTCAAAGCGCATGACGACCAGTTCATCTCCCGTATTGCGCTCATTTCCCACATAGGCAAGCTGAACCCTTGTCTTCTCGTACACGAATGTGTAATCCACTGACCGGTTCAGTCGAAAATCGGTCTCCGGGATCACTTCGCCTCCCGGCGAGCGCACGCTGACAGAAAACGCCGCGGGGCTCATCCCCCACAGCTCGGCCATAAATCCGTGCGAACCGCCTCCGACCCGGATCTCCGCCGCTTTCGCCTGTTCGGTCAGTGCCGCGCGGTAATGTCCGGCCGCGTTTCCTTCATTGCCGCCGCCGACCACCACGGTCCGCCCCAGACGGAGGCTCACCGATTCCAGATATTCCGAAAAAATGGAGCTTCCCACATGACATCCCAGGGAAGTTCCCATGCCGAACAGAAGAACGACCGGATGAAAAAAAGGGACCGCAAAGGTATCCGCAAACCGGGCCGCGAACAGCAGATCGTCTGTGCTGTAGGCCGCAGCGCCCTCCGGCACGAAATAATAGTCCCGCAGATACTGCTTCGCGGGCTTTACCTTCACCACCACCAGCTCTGCATCCGGCGCTGCCCCCGTAAAACCGTTCCCATCCTCCAGGCGGCCGCCCGCGGCCGCGCTGGCCAGCGCCGTCCCGTGGCCGATCTCATCCCGGTGCGGCACGAGCGCCTGCGGGTCCCCGCTGCGCAGGGCCTCGTTGATCTGCTCCCGCGTATAGAGCGTCCCATAGGCGAATCCCTCCGGCGGTTCGCCGCTCTGATCCGTCTGATCCCAGATCGCACGGATCCGCGTGCTCCCGTCCGAGTACCGGAACACGGGATCCTCATAGGAGATCCCGGTATCGATCAGCGCGATGATCACGCCCCGTCCGGTGAGCTCAAGCGGGCCGCGCTGCAGGGCCAGTATGCCGGACGCCTCCAAAGGCTGTGGATCGAATTCCCGCGGCCCGGCATCCGGAAACGCCTCCAGACCGTATAGCTGCGGAATGTATCGGTACAAATACCGGGAAGCCGACAGCGGCGGCTGAATATCCCGGTCCACATAGTAAACGCCCAGAGAACCCTCCACCTGCTGATAGCAGAAGCCTTCCCCAAAGAGCGGAAGGATCTGTTCCGAAAGCCGGAAATCCAGGATAACGCTCATGTAATCTTCCGAAACGATCTTTTCCCTGCAGTCCATCCTGCCTCTCGCAGTTTTTCTTTTATGATATGGGCTTCTCCTCCACAACGTGCATGCCGTCCATATCCTCCAGAGAATAATTGCCCCGGATATCGATCAGGGGGCCGCCGGTCCCTTCGATATAGGCGCGCGTGATGGTGACGCGCCCGATGTTGTCGTCCTTCGGGATCTCATACATGATATCCAGCATGAATTCCTCGATGATCGAGCGCAGGGCCCTGGCGCCGGTATCCTTTTCCATCGCCTTCTTCGCGATCGCCTCCAGCGCGTCGTCCGTGAACTCCAGCTTCACCTCGTCCAGCTCCAGAAGCTTCTGATACTGCTTGAGGATCGCGTTTTTGGGCTCCTTCAGGATGCGCACCAGCATATCCTCATTCAGCCCTTCCAGCGTACAGATCACGGGCAGACGGCCGATGAATTCCGGGATCATGCCGAAATTCCGCAGATCCTCCACCGTGACCCTGGAAAGGATATTCTTTTCCCTGTCCCATTTATCCCGCAGCTCCGCGTTGAACCCGATGGACGTCTGCCTGCGCAGCCGCTGTTTGATGATCTCGGGAAGGTCCGGGAACGCGCCGCCGCAGATGAAGAGGATATTGCGGGTGTTCACCGTGGCCAGCGGGACCATGGCGTTTTTGGAATTGGCGCCCACGGGGACCTCCACCTCTGCGCCCTCCAGGAGCTTGAGCATTCCCTGCTGCACGGATTCTCCGGACACGTCGCGGGACGTGGTATTTTTCTTTTTCGCGATCTTATCGATCTCGTCGATGAAGATGATCCCCTGCTCCGCCTTATCCACATCGTTGTCCGCGGCGGCCAGGAGCTTGCTCACCACGCTCTCGATATCGTCGCCGATATATCCCGCCTCCGTCAGGGAGGTGGCATCCGCGATCGCCAGCGGCACGTCCAGAAGCCTGGCCAGCGTCTTCACCAGATAGGTCTTGCCGCTGCCCGTGGGGCCGATCATCAGAATATTGGACTTTTCGATCTCGATCTCGTCCATGGTATCCGTCGCGACCCGCTTATAATGGTTGTATACCGCCACGGAAATGACCTTTTTTGCGTGCTCCTGCCCGATCACATACTGATCCAGCTGCGCCTTGATCTTGTGCGGGGCCGGGATGGAATGAATGTCCAGCTGCGGCTTCGCCTTCTCCTGCTCCGCGCCGTTCTTTTTGCGGATCCGCTGTTTGTTGGGGATCGGGCCGCCGCCCGTCAGACCAGACAGATTGATAAAGCTGATATTCGGAAACCCCTGCTTTTTATCGTCTTTTTCCTTTTCGTCCCCTTCCCCGTCCTGTTTTTTGCTCCTGCTGTCAAACTGGCTGTTCAGCATGTTCAGGATCTGCGGATTGTTCAGCATGCCCTGATAATCGTACTGACTGACCGCATCCATGGTCTTATGCATGCAGTCGTCGCATACGCAGATATTATTGGGCAGATGGAACATTTTTCCGGCCTTGCTTTCGGGACGCCTGCAGATAAAGCAGACGTCCTCGTATTCCTTTTTCTTTTCACCGGAACTGTCCGCCCCGGAACCGGATCCCGTTTCTCTGTGATCCATATCCTTATGGTCTGTATCGCTCATGAAGTGAAGGCTCCTTTTTATAAATTCGTAAAACGGTTCTCATCCGACAGCAGCCGATGGACAGTTCCGAAACGCTCCGATACTTTCCTTTTCAAAAGACGGTTCTTCGGTCACGGCCAGAGCTGGCTTCCCCAGCCGCTCTGCCTGGATTCCTCCTGCTGGCTGCTCTCATTGAGCTGTTTGAGGCTGGAAAGGACCAGCTCCACCTGTTTCCCTTGATATCCGGCCCCCGTGTTCTGCATGACGGTGATCTCCACCGTCTCTCCGGCCTTAAAATATTCCATCTGGCCGTTCAGCTCTTCCTGGTTCCGGACCTCCACGCCGTTAAAGGCCGTGATGATGTCTCCGCGCTTCAATCCGGCACGTTCAGCGCCGGTCCCCTTATAGACCTGCGCCACGAATATCCCTTCCGGCAGATCGAAATTGGCGGAAAGATCGCTGGTCACGTTGATGCAGGAAATCCCCAGGTATCCCCTGTCCTCATCGGAATACCGGGATCTCGTCTCATGCGTCATCAATTCCTCGATGATCGGCCTGGCCGTGGAGATCGGGATCGCATATCCCATTCCCTCGATGGCGGAGCCGTAGGTCTTGCTGGAATTGATGCCGATCACTTCTCCGTTGATGTTCAAGAGCGCGCCGCCGGAATTGCCGGGATTGATCGCCGCGTCCGTCTGGATCATGGCACTGCTCTCGCCTGTCTCGCTGACCTCCAGCGTCCGGTTCAGCGCACTGATCACGCCGGTGGTCACCGACTGCCCGTAGCCCAGCGCGTTTCCGATGGCGATGGCCGGTTCCCCGATCTTCAGATTGTCCGAATCGCCCATCATCGCCACTACAATAGCATCCTTCGTCTCCGGGGCGATATCCTCCAGCTTCACCGCGATGACCGCCAGATCCACCACCGGATCCGTCCCTTTTACCTGCGCTTCCACGACCGCGCCGTCGATGAACTGCACCTGCAGGGAATCGGCGCTGTCCACCACATGATTGTTCGATACGATCAGCAGCTCGGTCTCATTCTGTCCGATGATGATGCCGGAGCCGCTGCCCTGTCCGTCCCGGGAATAGGTCTGACCCCAGAAATCCTGTATCTGTTCCGTGAAATTATTGGTGACGGAAACGCAAGCCGGCATCACGCTCTCCACCACATCCGTCACATCCGTCACCACCGTGGTCACGCTGCCGCTTTCCCGGACCGGCGATGCGGACTGTACCGGCTCCGAGGGCTGCGCCGCCTCCTCGGGGGGCGCCGATTCAGGCTGTTTCTCCGGCAGGACCGTCTCCTCCGGCGTCTTACGGGACGCCTGCGCCATCTGATCCTGTATGGATTCCACCGCCAGCCAGCTGATAAAGCCGCAGAACCCGATGAACACCGCCGCCAGCGTCACCGCCACCGCGATCTTCGCGCCGGAGCCCCTGCGCCTGCGCGCATTCCTTTCGCCCCGGCGGCCTCCCGCCGCTCCGCCGTCCGGCCTTCTGTAACGGTATGCGTTTCCCGGCTGCTCATAGCCGTAAGACCCGCGCTGTTCCCCGCTTCCATAATATCCGTCCGACTGTTCCCGGCTGTAAGCGCCGTTCTGCGTTCCCTGGCTGTAGGCGCCGCCCTGAGCGCTCTGGCTGTAGGCGCCGTCCTGAACGCCCTGGCTGTAGGCACCGTTCTGGCCTCCCTGGCCGTATGCGCCGCCCTGATCGCTTTGGCTGTAAGCGCCGTCCTGACCGCTCTGGCTGTAAACGCCGTTCTGACGCGCCTGACTGTTTTCAGAACCGTTCTGATCCCATCCGTTTTCCATCTGTGCAACCCTCTCTGTCCAAATGATATTCCTTTGGCGCACGCCTGATGCTGTGCGCCGCCTGAGTTTAGTATAAAGATCATTTGTGTTCTTTTTGTGATAAAAAAGAGAAAAATCAATAAATAGAACAGATTTCCGGGCTCACGCGCGCCAGAAGGAGGGCGATGCGCTGCAGGCCCTGCGGATCTTAAGAGGAATTTTTTCATATGACTTTCCGAGCCGGAAACCGACATATTTTGCAGCGCTCTGGCATATGAGGAGCGGGAGCAGCAACGGGTTTTGGCGAAGCAGAAACGCCGCGGTCCGCTTCACCAGCGCCTTGCCCTCCCCCTCGGGCGGCACCGCGGAAAAAACCTCCGGATGCATGGCGTGGGATGCGCCGAGATCGAAATTCCTCCGAAACTGCTGCAGGAGCGTGTAGTTGTGAGAATGGATCACCTGCGCCTCTGCCGCATAGACGACAGCATAACCGGCACAAACAGCCCCCGCCGCATAGACCATATCCTCGTTGAAGACCGCCGGGGAAGCAAAACCGCCCAGCCTGTCAAAAATGTCCTTCCTGTACATCGCGCAGACGTTGGAGCAGAAAAAGGTCTTGATCCCCAGCGACGGGATATCCGCCTTCCGCTTGACCCGCTCCTGCTCCGGATAATTGAACTGTCTGGTATAGCGCTCGATCAGTCGGCAGTCCTCCTCCGGCAGCTGTCTGGCATAAGCCGCTGCCGCGTCCGCATACCGCTCCAGCGCTTCCCGCAGCCGCTCCAGCAAGAACAGATCCGCCGGAAGCGCATCCTGGGTCATACAGACAAAATACGCCGCATCGGACTTTTCCGCGCCGGCCTGCCGCGTCGCTCCATGGTCGAACGCACTCTTTTCCAGCGGATACTTTTCCAGTCTGGAGTGCTGCTGACAGAACTGTTCCAGTCTTCGGTCCGCTCCGCTCCCGTCCCGGGTCTCCAGCACGATGATCCGCTCCGGCGGGAATGTCTGCCGCTCCAGACGGTCCACAAGCTCATAAAACCTATCCCCCGGCCGATACACCGGAATGATCACATCCACACTCATACGGACCTCCGACCTGTTTCCTCCGCACTCCCCTCGCCGTTCACCCGGCCGCCGCGCCGCTGACCGCCGTCAGCCTGACGCACCGCTCTTCCCGCAGCGATCTGCCTGCCTCCCGCACCCGCTCCCTGCGGAAAACAAAAGCTTTTATGCAGACGGAAACGGGACCGCCGATTTTTCGCCGGTCCCCGTTCCCCATCAGGGCGTCCGTCATATGCGGCGCCCGCTGTTTCCATTCATGGCCGTGCGCGGCCGACAGACCGCGGCATCACCGGTCGATCTTATATCCCGAAATATCCGACGCGATCTTTCTGCTGTACTCCTTGACCTGATCGGAGGGATCGTAGTCCGTGACGCCGAACAGGAATTCATGCAGCTTCTTCACATTCGCCTCCAGATCCAGCGGGACCACGCAGGAACCCCTGCTGCCGATCTTTCCGCTTCCGCGGAGCTCTTCGAACGGCATGCCGTCCTCTCCCACGATCTCATAGGAGGCCACATCCGACAGGATCTCCTGCATTTCCGACAGATCCAGATTCGTCTGCGTATTGCTGATCACCTTATTCAAAATGGAGATCAGCGTCGCGGGATTCGCCTGTTTCGCCTTCTCCATACAGGCCATCAGCACCCTGCGCTGCCGTTCGGTACGGGCATAGTCGTTCCCGATATACCGGATCCGGCAGTAAGCCGTCGCCTGCAGGCCGTTCAGCGTCTGCATCCCGCTCTGAGTCACCCGCACGATGTTCTCGTTGAGCTTGCTCGGCGGATCCCCCTCCTCCATATACATGCTTCTCTGATAATCGTTCAGATAGGAGATCTCGTTCTCATGCACATCGATATCCACGCCGCCCAGCGCGTCGATGGTCTCGATGAGCGCGTCAAAGCCCACCGTCATATACTCCGAGATGTTCATGTCCAGGTTCCAGTTGAGCATGTTCAGTGCCTGCTCAGCACCGCCGTTGGCATACGCGGAATTGGCCTTGTTGTAGGAATCCGTCCCCAGGTTCAGATAAGTATCCCGGTACACGCTGCACAGCTTCACCTTCTTCGTGTCCATGTTGATGGAGGCGATCATGATCGTATCCGTGCGCTGTCCCTTGCCGAGCTTTCCTTTCCGGGAATCCACGCCGAACAGGGCGATATTGCGGTAGCCCTTCTGGACCACGTTTTCCTCTTCGACCTTGGGATTGAACTTGATATCCTCCTCCGTCAGGTCGATCTTCTCCATCTTGCGCAGGCTGTTCACCGTCATGATCGCGCCCAGCAGGACCACCAGCGCTATGATCTCCACCGCAAACAGCAGCAGACGTTTCCGCTGCTTCGCCTTTTTCTTTTTGGAGGAAGACTTCTTTCCGCTGCCGGATGACTTCCCGGAATGAGACTTCTGCACGGGCTCGTCCTCCCATTCCGTATCGTATTTCTTTCCCGAAGACGATGCCTTCTTTGAAGAGGTCTTCCCGGAGCTTTTCGCGGAAGAGCTTCCTGCGCTCTTATGGCTGCTGCTCCGGGATTTTTTTCTCTCCGCCGTATCGTCCCAGTCTCTTGAATTCGTTGCCATCGTATTTCTCCTGTCAGTAAGCGTTTTCGTTGATCATACCCTTGAAAACCGTGAGAAAGAGGATCTTGAGGTCGAATCCCATGCTCCAGTTTTCGATGTAATAAATGTCGTACTCGATCCGCTTGCGGATCGAAGTATCCCCCCGATATCCGTTGATCTGGGCCCAGCCGGTGAGCCCCGGCCGCACCTGATGCTTGATCATGTAGCGCGGGATCTCCTCCCGGAATTTCTCCACATACTGAGGCCGTTCCGGCCTCGGTCCCACCAGGCTCATGTTGCCGATCAGAATGTTGAAAAGCTGCGGCAGCTCGTCAATACTCGTCCGGCGCAGAACGCGCCCCACCCTCGTGACCCTGGGATCGTCCTTCGTCGTCCAGCCCTTCTTCTCCTCCGACGCCTCCTGGATCCGCATGGTGCGGAACTTGTACATCCTGAACGTGCGGTTGTGCAGCCCGACCCTCTCCTGCGCGAAGATCACAGGTCCCCTGCTGGTCGTCTTCACCAGGATCGCCACCACCAAAAGCAGCGGCGAGGTCACGATCAGGCCGCAAAGGGAGCCCACGATATCCACCAGCCGCTTGGACACCGCATTGATCGTGTTCGTCAACGGCACATAGCGGATATTGATGACGGGAAGCCCGCCCAGATCCTCTGTATAGGGTTTCCCGGGCACCAGGCTGTTATAATCGGGAATGAACGTGGTGTGTACGCCAGATTTTTCACAGAGGCTCACGATCTCCTCCAGCCTGTCGTAGTCGGACAGAGCCAGCGTCACCGCGATCTCGTCCAGCTTGTTCTCCGGCAGGATATAGAGCAGGTTGTCGATGGCGCCCAGCACGCGCACACCCTTGTAGACCGCTCCCCGCGGGACATTGTCGTCCAGGATCCCCCGCACCACGTATCCCCACTGCGGATTCGCCATGATGCGGTCGATATAGGCTTCCGCGGCCCGGGAATAGCCGACCAGAAGGATATGCTTGAGATTATATCCTTTTTTGCGGAAAAAATGAAGGAGCCTGCGGATACACGCCCGGATCAGGATCGTGAACACCGTGTTGAGCGCCGCGAACAGCGCCAGCATGGAGCGCGAAAAATCGTGCATATAGGAAATGGACGAGTTCATCAAAAACAGCACGGCCAGGATCAGGATGATGCCGATCAGATTGGCGCGGAACACGTTCTGGATCTCGTCCTCCGTCCGCTGCACGCGCTTGGACGTGTACAGACGGGCCCAGTAATACAGGACCAGATAAGAGGGCACGATAAAATAAAGAGCAGAAAAATAAATGCTCATGGGCAGAACACCTATGCTCTTGTCCGCGAAACTGCTCTCGAACATCAACCACCAGGCGAGGATATAGGATCCCGCGATCGTCAGCGCGTCCAGCACGACGTGCAGGCGGTTGAAATATTTCTGGTTGTCCTTTATCATTCCCTCAATACCCCATAAGGTCCGGTTGCGGGCATTATATCACAATCCGCCGGAAAGTACAAGATTTTTACAAAATCCGCGCCGTCCGGCCTGCTTTTATCCGTGTTTCTCCGCATGCACTGTATCCGCGAGCCCCGGCATGCGCCGTATCCGTGCGCCTCCGCATGCGCTGTATCCGCGCGCCTCCGCATACGCCGTATCCGTATACCTCCGCGTGCATCGGTCCCCGCGCCCGGCCCCGGCGGCCTTCCGGGCCCTTCAAAGACGCCGGAACAGATTGATCCACAGCTCCAGCTGGATCCTGGCATAATTCCCCAAATTTTTCCAACGGAAACGCACCTTATGGCTTCTTCCCGCCCCGGACGCGCACAGGGAAACGCCCTCCAGCAGCCCCCTTGCGTAAATACCGCCGAACCCCTTCCCGGCGAAAAAGCACAGCTTGATCAAAAAACCCGCCGCCAGAAACGGCGCGTTCAGCACGATCTGCAGCGCAGGCATGTTTTTGTAGATCAGATACACATTGTTCCGGGAGGAATGCCGGATCTTGAACGCATTATAGCGGGAACCGGAAAATCCGCTGCCCGCGTGGTATACCGCGGCCGAGGGCTCCAGCACGCTGCGATACCCCAGGATCCGGGCCCGGTATCCTAAGTCCACATCTTCCAGATATGCGAAATGGTTCTCGTCGAACAGCCCTGTTTTTTCCAGATATGCCTTCCTGTACAGCGCGGCCCCCGCGCAGCTGGAAAAAATGTCCATGGGCCTGTCAAAACGTTCCTTCGGCTTTCCCTTCCCGACCGCATAGGCCCAGCCGAAGGCGGAATACAGATCGCCCGCCCCGTCTATGAGCTCCGGACGGCTCATGGACAGCATCTTCGCTCCCACCGAAAAAATGCGGTCATCCGCCTCCATCGCCGCCTCCAGATGCCCGATGCAGTCCGGCTCCATCTCCGTATCGTTGTTGAGCAGCAGAACATAGGGGGTCGCGGCCGCCTCGATACCGGCGTTGACCGCCGCGCAGAAGCCCCTGTTTTTTTCAAAAACGATCAGGGCCGCCTGCGGGAACTCCCGCTCCACCAGCTCCCTGCTGCCATCCGCAGAGCCGTTGTCCACCACGATCACCGATGCCGGGACCAGGCTTTGGGTCACCGATCTCAGACATGTTCTGATATATTTGATCCCGTTGTAATTCGGGATGATCACCGTCGTCTTCAAGTTTTTTCCCGTCCGCCTGCTCCTTGGGGATCCCACAGGATCCGCCAGCCCATCCCGCGCAGCTTCGCACAAAATTCCAGGCTCGCCCGCCGCACCGCTTCTTCTTCTCCGGAGCGCTCCGCGTCCCGCGCCGCCTGCTGCAGCGCCTGCGCATACAGACCGGAAAGCTCCTCCCGCACCCGCATGGTCCGCAGATCCGCCGCCTCCGCATCCTGCTGCAGCGCCGCCCTGTGCATGGGCCCGGAAAATCCGTTCCGCAGGCCCTCGAAGCGCATAGTTATCTTCTCTGCCGGTTCGGCACATCCTCCGTCCGCCGCTGATTTCTGCGGCGCTTCGCTATCCGCCTGTTCCCGCAGTCCTTCGCTCTCCGCCGATTCCCGCGGCACTTCGTTCTCTGCCGGTTCATAGATCCCGCTGCGGAAACGGCCCTTTTCGGGCGGGAGCGGTCCGGCCACCGCGCCCAGATCCGGGCGCTGCGCGAAAATGTCCCCCTCATAGTCTGCCCGATAAAAGCCCAAATGTTTCAGATGGGATACCCTCGCGCGCCGTCCGGTCTGCTTAAGGAACGCCTCCACCGCGCGTCTGCCCGCCTCATAGGCATAAGCCTTGCTTTCCGGATTCTGGGCCGTGGAATCCTCATGACAGCGCCAGTGATACAGGACTTTTTTGATATGAAAAAACGGCACGCCCCGCGCCGCGGCCCGCAGCACCAGATCGTAATCCTGCGCGCCGTCAAACTCCGGCCGCATGCCCAGCTCCCGGATCAGGGCGCTCTCCGTCACCAGAAAATGGCAGACATAATTGTTGGAAAGCAAAAGATCCGGATCCAGGTCCGGTTTCAGATTGGGTTCAAAAAAGCGGCTGCCTGCCCCGTCGCATTTATCCTCATCGGAATACAGCATGAGCGGCTGCCTGCCCGCCTTTTTCCCCGCTTCGACCGCCGAAGCCGTCTCAAAGAGCGCATCGGGCGTCAGCAGATCGTCGTGGTCCAAAAGCCCCGTATAGTCTCCGCGTGCGCAGGCCAGTCCGGCGTTGGTATTCCGGGAGATCCCCAGATTTCGGTCCAGCTTCAGATACCGGACCGCGCCGTCCTTCCAGAGAGCCTCTCCTTCCGCTGTCCCATCTGTCCCCGGCCTCTGCGCGGCCCGTTCAAAAGTGAGCCCGTGGGCCCCGGCCCAGCGCTCCGCCAGCCGTTCTGTCCCGCCGTCCGCTCCGGCGTCCGCGATCACCAGCTCCCAGTGCGGATATGTCTGGGCATAGAGACTGTCCAGCAGTGCCGTCAGATGCGCCTCCCTGGGTGAAAAGGCCGGGACCACCACCGAAATGCGAAGACGGCTGATATCCGTCCCGCGCTGCTCCCTCAGCACATCCTCTTCCGGAGGCTCATACACGTAAGGCGTCCGGCGGCTTTCCGAAAGGCGCTCCGCGGCCGCCAGGCAGGCGGCGGAAAGGCCGTTTTTTTTCAGATAATACCAGGTCTTTTTCAGATTGGCAATGCTGAGTGCCGCCATGTGCGCCCTGACTCCTTTCGGGATTTTTCCTGTCTGCGGGACCGCCTGCCCCGCCCTGCGGATTTTTTTCTCTTTTTCGGGGGGCTGTCCTCTTCCCTTTCCCGGAGGGCATGGACGTCCCCCGGGGGATCCCCGGTCCGCCGGGGACACGCGCTACCGGTACATTCACACTTTGCCGGGAATACACGCTCTCAGGTGATTCTTCA
>CANRMT010000046.1 GCA_947631815.1 uncultured Eisenbergiella sp. | reverse complement strand
GGTATAATGCTAAATGTTGAGTGATTAGCAATTCGACATCTCTCTCATTTGAGGAGAAAGCAAAATCAATTTGACAGGCCATATATGCGGTAAATATGTTTTTGAAAATCTCGCACTGCTGGTGCGAGAAATCAGTTGGAGCAATAATATTATCATTATGGAGAGATGCAAGGATGACTTGCAGAAAGAATTTTACATACAAATGGTAAAACGATATGGCTGGACGAAGCGCATACTGAGCAATTTTATAGAAGCCCAGACATATGAAAAATATCTGCTGAGCCAGACAAATTTTGATCTGACACTTCCGAAAGAACGGAGGGCCCAGGCAAAATTGGCAATAAAAGATGAATATATGTTTGACTTCGCAGAGCTTTCTCCAGAGGTGGAATATGCCCTAAAGCGGACAAATGCACCGATTGGCGTTGCAACCTATCAACTGCACAATACATTACCTGATGAGATGAAAGCAATGTTGCCGGAGCCGGAAGAAATAGCAAGGCGGTTGAAGATATTTGATGATTGAAAGGATTTCCGAATCTATAATTTGGGGCTTGTCAGCAATTTACGAATCATTTTAAGCGGGTGCTTCGTTTATTAGCAAACCTGGAGGAACGGCCAAAAAGAAGAAAGCCGAAAACCTCGATTTTTCGAGGCTTTCGACCTGTTTACCAACGTCCGCGAGGTGACTCGAACACCCGACCTACCGCTTAGGAGGCGGTCGCTCTATCCATCTGAGCTACGCAGACAAAATGTCCGGAGAAATGTTTCCGTTCCCCGACATGCTTATTATAGCGGCTGAACGCCTTCTTGTCAAATGATTTTGACCGCATCTGGCAGGAATTGCCGCATCGTGCAGGAACTGCCGTATCGTGCAGAAACTGCCGCATCGGACGGGAGATGCCGCATCGGGCAGAAACCTGCTCGGGAGCTGCTCGGGCGGGAACTGTTTTCATCGGGCGGGCCGTGTCAGGGAGCATGAAAGCCGTTCAGCGGCACAACGGAAAATGTCTCGCTCCAGAGGACGCCGCTGTCGCCTGCGACGGACAGGGAAACCACGACATTTCCGTCCGTATTCTGAAAAGATAAATCAGCGAGCTTCAGGCCGCTGTAGGCTTTGGCGCTCAGGATATTGTTTCCTCCGGCGATCAGTCTGCCTTCAGCGGAGAGCGTAAGCTCGGCGCCCTCTCCGAAGGAGGTGCTGTCCAGTGTGACGGAGTGATCAGAAATGTTGATGTTCTGCCCGAAACGCAGTTCATCGGCGATGACCTGTGCGGCGGTGGAGCCCAGGATCTCCGCGTCGGCGGACTGGATCATTGTGTTGCGGCTGGCCAGCACGGCGCTGGTCCCGGCGGCGCCCGCAGCGGCTACCAGCGCGAGGATGGCCACCACTACCAGCATTTCCGACAGAGAAAAACCGCTTCGGCGGGATAGCTTTTTCCTCATTTTAACTTACATTCCTTTCGCTTCGCTCAGGCACAAATCGGTAATGAAATAGCAAGTTTTGTGCCCTCTTTACTTTATTTCTGTGTTATTCTCTCCTTATGCAGGTATACTACAGAGCACGGAGGGGGAAGTAGAATCGATTCCTCCGCTTTTCGGAATAAAGTCCGCATTTTAACATGTGTCGGCTGCCTTTTCAAGCACAAATGAGTGGTGCCATGAGCACGCAACCTAATTATTGTCAAAGCAATTCCTTAGGTCTTTCTTTGCTGGGCTGCCAGTCAATGCCTGCGTCTATTAGAAGGAGGTTATCTTATGCTTTCTATCAAGCACTTCGTCTGTTGCGGCATGGATGTCCATAAAAAATTTGTGGTCGCCGCCATCGCTCTTACAGACTACCGTGGCGTTACTTCTTATCTCAAAAAAAGGTTCGCCACTTTCAATTCCGACCTCAAGGCACTGAAAAAATGGCTCCTTGACCATAACTGCACTGAGGTCTGTATGGAATCCACCGGCAAATACTGGATCCCTGTTTTTAACATCCTGGAAGATTCCTGCCATGTCGTTGTTGCCAATCCGAAATATGTCCGCGCTATTAAAGGACAGAAAACAGATGATAAGGACTCCGCCTGGATCGCTGACCTTTTTAAATTCGACATCGTTCCTTCCAGTTTCATCCCCTGTAAGGAAATCCGGGCTCTACGGGAGTTGTTCCGATACCGGCAGAAGCTGATTGGCCACCGCAGCAGCGAGAAAAACCGTTTCCAGAACTCCCTTACCGTTTCCAACATTGCTCTTTCCTCCGTTCCCACAGACACTTTTGGAAAATCAGCAGCCGCCATTGTTGATTATATCCTCTCCTGTGAGACTTTTGACCCGGAGCACTGCAAATCCCTGCTTCTGAAAAAAGCGAAGGATAAAGCAGATGATGTGGTGAAGTCCATTATCGGCTATGAACTGCGCGGTGACCAATCGCTTAAGATGAAGGTCTGCAGAAAACACTTCGATTACCTCAATGAGTGTGTTGACACTCTTGACGGAGCGATTTCAGACCTGTCTCAACCTTACCACAAATTCATCGAACTGGCTGCTACTATTCCAGGCATCACGGAAAAATCTGTTTCCTTCATCATTGCTGAAATCGGGGTGGATATGGCGGTATTCAAATCCTCAAGGCGTTTATGCTCCTGGGCTGGGCTCACTCCTCAGAATAATGAAAATGCCGGTAAAAAGAAGAATGTCCATATCTCAAGGGCCGGGGTTTATTTAAAACCCCTGTTGGTCCAGTGTGCAAACGCAGCAGTTAAGGATAAAAAGAATCCTTACTTCAAGTACAAATATGACCGTATCAAAAAAACGTCGCGGACATAAACGGGCGATCATCGCCATTGCACGCATGATGCTGACCTGCCTGTACCATATGTTCACAAAGCAGGAAGCTTTCAACCCTGCTGATACGGATTATTCGGCTATTCCTGAAGAAATGTATCAGAAATTTCAGGAACAGTACGATAAAAACGCGATCAAACGGTTAGAGAAGAGAGGCTTTACAATCATCCCTCCTGCTGTAACAGCCTGATACTCTCTACCTATAGAATTTTCTTGTGAGAGCGGCAGTTTACTGGTGCTCTGGTACTGTTTTGGCCTTTTTTACATTTTTCTTTCAACCTAATCCCCCTTCGCGCAGGAGGTCAACCCCTCTCCGAGGAGACTTTTACCGGGAATGTCCGGGAATCCGTCGGGTTGTCGGAGCTGTTTTGTCATTTTATGAGGACAGCGCCTGCATTGCTCTCTCCGTTCTTTTTTGTTTCCGTCCGCCGCGGTCGAACCCGGCGCATTTACCCTTTAAGTCACTCATCACTTTCTCTCCTCGTTTACAGGAAAAGGCCCAGATACCACGCCGCCAGCTCCCGGCCCCACAGCGCTGCGGGCCAGGCCGCCAGCGCCAGCGCCGGACCGAAGGGGAACGCCTGTCCCCTGCCCCGCCGGAGGGCGAAGGCCAGTCCGATGAAGCAGGCCAGCAGCAGCAAAAACAGTCCGGCCGCCGGGCCGGTGTACAGCCCCAGCATGGCCAGCAGCTTGATGTCTCCGCCGCCCATGGTCTCCCGGCCCAGCAGCCGGTCCATGATCAGGGAGATCAAAAGAAGTCCGCCGCCCAGGGCCAGCGCGCCGACGGCTCCCTGCGCGAGCCGCGAAAGGGGCGCCTCATGGGCGGGCAAAAAGACCAGGAATGCCGCCGCCCCGGCCAGCATGGGCCCGTTGGGCAGCTCCATCACGTCCCAATCCACCAGGGACAGAAACAGCAGGATGGAGAACAGCAGGCAGTGCTCCGCCGTCTCCCAGGTCAGGCCGAACCGGACCGCCGCGCTGACCCAGAGCAGGGCGCACAGCGCTTCGGTAAAAGGATAGCGCCGGGACACGGGCGCGCCGCAGTACCGGCATTTCCCTTTCAGCAGGACCCAGCTCAGAACGGGGATCAGATCCGCCGTCCCCAAAGCGTGTCCGCAGGCCGGACAGCGGGACCGTCCCCGGGGCAGCTTCTCCCCGGCGGGCCACCGCAGCGCGGCGCAGTTGACGAAGCTGCCCGCGCAGGCCCCGGCCAGGGCCGCCAGAAACAGCAGATAGGCCGCCGCGAAGGGCGGCAGGGCGCGAAATGTCATGGCAAGACTCCTTCCATTATCTTTGTTGTTTCAAAAAAATGATCCGGGCTATGGCCGGAATAACCGCCGCCAGAGTGATCAAAAAGCTGGTAAACCGCGGCCTGCTGAAGCAGAACGGAAAAGCGAGGCGCACCAATTATACGATCGCAGGGTGAGTCACTTGACGCCATCCCCGCTTTTGTGTACACTTGTCTTAAGATATCGGAAAACGGGATAAAAAAGCATGGATTATATCGTACTGGATCTCGAGTGGAACCAGGCCTCGAACAGCGCGGACGAGCGCAGCAGGATGCTGACGTTTGAGATCATCGAGATCGGCGCCGTAAAACTGAACAGCTGTATGGAGATCGCCGGGACCTTTCACGAGATGATCCGGCCCCAGGTTTACGAGGAGATGCACCGGGTGACGGAGCGCCTGATCCACATCCACATGGATCAGCTGCAGTCCTGCCGGACCTTTACGGAGGTGGCGCGGGATTTTCTGGACTGGTGCGGCCCCTCCTGCATGTTTGCGACCTGGGGGCCCATGGACCTGACGGAGCTGCAGAAGAACATGCAGTTTTTCGGCATGGAGCCGCTGAGCGACGGGCCGCTGCGCTATTATGACGTGCAGAAGCTGTTCAGCATCGCCTATGAGGATGGGAAGAGTCGGCGGAATCTGGAATATGTGGTGGATTTTCTGAATATCGAGAAATCGGATCAGTTTCACCGCGCGCTGGGAGACGCCATGTACGCCGCGAGGGTTTTTCAGCAGATCAAGGACCCAGCGGCGCTGCAGCGCGTATCCTTCGACACGTTTCATTTGCCGAAGGACCATAAGAGCGAGGTGCACGTGGTATTCGATACCTATGCCAAGTATATTTCCCGCCCCTTCCCGGACAAGGAGGCCCTGCTCGCGGACCGGGAGGTGACGTCCACCCGCTGTTATCTCTGCCATAAGAACCTGCGCCGGAAGATCCGGTGGTTTTCGCCCAACGGACGGCATTATTACAGCCTTTCCCTGTGCGACAAGCACGGCTATATGAAAGGCAAGATCCGCGTCCGGCACACAGACGACGAACAGATCTACGCGGTAAAGACCAGCCGGTTCATCACCGAAGAGGAGGCCGCGCAGATCCAGGGGAAAAAGGAGCACACGCGCCAGCTGCGGCGGGAGCACAGACGCCGGTAAAGGCCGGTGTCCGATCTTCCGGCGCCGTCGGACGGTGCGCCAGACGGGAAACAGCGGTTCCGCGCGCGAAAGATGCAGACTGGCGCCGTCAGACGCAGGAGTCTCATTCCAGCGGATTCGTATATTTGTCGAAATCGATGATCTCGTCCCGCTTTTCCCGGTGCCGTTTGATGATGGCGCTGCGCCGCTTCATGAGGCGGCGGCTGTGGATCACGGAGCGCAGGATGAGCAGCAGGATCAACGCCGCGGCTATGGCCGCGACGACGATGACGATCCGCCTGACATTTAAAAAGATGACGTTGTCTCCCGAAAAAGGAGATCTCGTGGTGAGCTTCATCAGACCGCTGACGGTTTTTGGGCCGGAGGCGGTCTCTTCTGTTGCCGCGCCCTCTGTTTCCGCCGGCTGCGCGTCGAAGTCGAAGGTGACGGCCGGGTCGGTGAACAGGATGGCGGCGGTGCCCACGGGCTGTCCGCAGCAGGTGTAGGAGACCAGAGCGGCCTGCCCGTCCTGTACGCCGTCGTAGCGCAGTTCCGTCTGCAGATCCTCCGGGGAGGCGTCCGCGGGAAGGATCAGCACGGCGTCTTCATCGACGGACAGCAGGGGCTTGTTTTCCCCGAAGATATTTTTATCCGCCATGAAAAAGGTATTGCCCTGTATGGTGAAGGTGTCGTCGTTTTCCGAGACGTTCACCGCCCTGAAATTGCTGAAGCCGTAGTTGAACAGATCCACCGTGTCGGTGAACTGCATGGGGGAGCCGTCGCAGAGCACGACGCAGATCAGCTTCATGCCGTCCCGTTCCGCGCAGGATACCAGCGTCTGTCCCGCAAGACTGGTGTAGCCGGTCTTGCTGCCCACCAGATCCTCGTAGGCGTATTCTTTGCCTTCGAACAGCCGGTTTTTGCTGTTGATCACCAGCTGTTGGGAAACGGTGGCGCTTTGCGGGATGGTGTAGCTGGCCGTCCGCGTCATCCGGGAGAGCAGCTCGTCCGAAAAAACGCATTCCGCGATCAGTGCCAGGTCGTAAGCGGAGGTGTAATGCTGATCGTCGTGGATGCCGTTGGTGGTGACGAAATGGGAATCCACACAGCCGATCTCCTTCGCGGTGCGGTTCATCAGCTCCACGAACGCCTCCGCGCTGCCGCTGATATGGGCGCCGATGGCGTTGCCGCACTCGTTGCCCGAGCCCACCAGCAGGCCGTAAAGGGACTGCTCCATGGTGATGACCTCATCGGGCTTGATACCGATGTTGGAATCCTCCAGCCAGTTGATGCTGTGGACGATCTCGGAGGTGTAGATGACGTTGTCGTTCAGATCGCTGTTGTAGCGGGCGATGGCGGCGGTCAGCAGCTTGGTGACGCTGGCCGGATAGTGAGGCTCGTGGATGTTCTTGGCGTAGAGGAGCGTGCCCGTGTTGGCCTCCACCAGAATGGCGGAACGGGCGCTGACCGCGGGGCCCTGGGGCCAGCCGTCGATCTCGTTGGTCTGGACGGGGAGGCTTTTGGCTTCCTCCGGGTCGCCGGGGAGCTCGATAAAGACGCCGTCTTCGTTTTCATCCCCGCCGCTGTCTTTGTCTGTCTCCCCGTTTTCCGAAGCGTCCCCGGGCTCAGCGGCCGTGCCGCTTTCGGATGTTTCCGAGACTTCTGACCCCGCTGGATCTTCTGACGCTTCCGGTCCTTTTGATACCTCTGGCCCTTCCGATCCTTCTGCCCCCGGCGCTGTCTCTGCGGAAGCGGTCGCCGTTTGCCGTCCGGCGGTCTGCGCCGTCTCATGGATGCCTGCGATCTTTGGCATGACTGCGGCGGAGGGGTGGTCCGATCCCGATGCGCTGCCGGTTCCGGTTTCCGACGCGCTGTTGATCCCGGTTCCCGCCGCATTGACCGTGCGCGCGGGAAGGGCAGGAAACGCCGCCGCCGTCCAGGCGGCCGCGAGCAGAACGGCGCATATTCTAATAAGGAAAGAATGCTTTATTGAAAAAGAAAAAACACGTTTTCTCTGAGAGCTTTTCATTTTTATCCCGCCTTTGTGAAATCCACGTTTATCTTACACTATAATGCCGGAAAAAATAAGTAGGGGTCACGAAATTTTATAATTTCTTTAGCTTTCTTTTTCCAGAGGCGTGTAGTATAATACAAGCCTGATGTGTGGTCCCCGGTCGAAAGCGCGCAGGCGACGGCCGAAAATGAGAAGACCGGAGGCGTAAAGAGGTGCGGAGACCGGAGCATGCGGCCGAAACGGGCGGCCCGGAGGAACGGCAAGCGGTCGAAAAGAGCGGTGGGTCCAGAGAAGCGGCACGCGGCCGAAAAGAGCGGCGGGTCCAGAGAAGCGGCATGCGGCCGAAACAGGCGGCGGCCCGGAAGAGCGGCACGGGCCTCAAAAAGGGCCAGGATCCAGAAGGGACGGAACATATGAGGCTGAAAAACATTCCCGGATCGCGGGAAGTGATCGGGGCCAGCGGGTTCGTGGAGCATGAGCCGGAGAAATGGGTCGGCAGGTGGCGGGAACGGTTCGGCAATGATCGTCCCGTCTGGGTGGAGATCGGAATGGGCAAGGGGCAGTTCCTGATGGAGCTGGCGCGCCGAAATCCGCAGATCAACTTCATCGGCATCGAAAAATATTCCAGCGTGCTGCTGCGGGCGGTACAGAAAATGGAGGAGGAACCCCTGCCCAATCTCTGTTTCGTGCGGATGGACGCGCAGGAGCTGGAGAACGTGTTCGGGGAAGGGGAGCTGGACCGCATTTTTCTGAATTTTTCCGATCCTTGGCCAAAGGAGCGCCATGCGAAGCGGCGCTTGCCGTCTTCCGCTTTTCTGGCCCGATACGACCGGATCCTGAAGGCGGACGGCGAGCTGGAGTTCAAGACGGACAACCGGGCGCTGTTCGATTTCGCCGTGGAGGAGCTGGAAGGGACGGCCTGGCGGGTGCGGGAGCTGACCTACGACCTGCACAGGGACGCGCGGCTGAATGAGGGAAATATCATGACCGAGTATGAGGAGAAATTCTCCGCGCTGGGCAATCCGATCTGCAAATATATCATTTTCCGTGAAAAGTGACCGCTGACGGCGCGGGATGCGGGCGGCGTCCGACACGGAGCGTGCGGAGGCATCCGGCGCAGGGCGGGCGGCGGTCAGCGGGACATGCGGTAATCAGCGGGATATACGGCGGTCAGCGGGGCGGGCGTCGCTCACGCTGACAACGGCCTGTATTTCGGGACGGGAGTTTTCATATGTTTTTCCTGTATTTTTTGATCTGGATCATTTTCAACGGGCAATTCACGCCGGAGATCGCGGCCTTTGGCGCCGTCATCGCCGGTGCCGTTTACTGGTTTTCCTGCAGGTTCATGGGCTGGAGCCCGAAGCGCGATCTGTGGCTCTGGAAACGTGCCGGGCGGATCCTGGCCTATGTGGGGCTTCTGCTCTGGGAGATCCTGAAGGCGAATGCCGCGGCGCTGCGGATCACGCTTTCCTATAAGAAGGAACCCAATCCGGTGCTGGTGCGGTTCCGGACGAAGCTGAAGACCAATGCCCTGCGCGTGCTTCTGGCCAACTCCATCACGCTGACGCCCGGCACGATCACGGTTCTGCTGGAGGGCGATGAGCTGACGGTCCACTGCCTGGACGCTTCTCTGTCCGAGGGGCTGGAGGACAGCTCCTTTGAGAGAGCCCTGCTGAGGATAGAGGCCGACAGCCCGGCGAAGGAAGCCGGGACCGCGGGCAGCGAAAGCGGCGGTCATTCGTGGGAGAAGCGGCGGAAGGAAAGCATGGCTAAAGACGGAACGGCTGGAGAAAGCGCGGCAAAAGGAGGCACGAAATGACGGTGACGGTTGAACTGGCGGCCGCGGTGCTGGAGAAGGCCCGCTATACGGTCTTTGTGGGAGCGCTGCTCCTCCTGGGCTTCTTTGTCGTCTGCTGCTTTATCCGGGCCGTGAAAGGCCCCCGGGTGGCGGACCGGATCGTGGCGGTGAATATGATAGGAACGCTGGTCATGGTGATCATCGCGATCCTGGCCCTTTTGCTGGAGGAGGGCTATCTGGTGGACATCTGCATCATTTACGCGATGATCAGCTTCCTTTCCGTGGTGGTGCTGACCAAGGTGTATATGGGCGTCTATCAGGAAAAACGGGAAAAGGAGGAGAAAAAGGATGTTCCCTGAATGGCTTCGTTTCCTGGCGGGAACGCTGTTTCTGGCCGCGGGTCTCGCCGTGTTCGCGCTGGAGGTGTTCGGCGCGTACCGTTTTGATTTCGTGCTCAACCGGATGCACGCGGCCGCGCTGGGGGATACGCTGGGCATCGGCTTTTCCCTGATCGGTCTGATCCTTTTTTCCGGGTTCAATTTCACCAGCCTGAAAATGTTTCTGGTCATTTTGTTTCTGTGGTTCGCGTCCCCCGTATCCTCGCACCTGATCGCCAGGCTGGAGGTGACGACGGACGGAGAGCTGGCGGGGCACTGCCGGACAGTAGGCGCTGCCGGAGAACCGGCGAGAACAGCCGGAGAGTCGGCAAGGGTAGCTGGAGAGTCGGCGAGGACAGCCGGAGAGTCGGCAAGGGTAGCCGGAGAGTCGGCAGGGACAGCCGGAGGACCGGCGGAAACAGCCGCCCGGCCCGGCGCGGCGGAGAAGGAGGAGCCATGAGCCTGTTTACCTATATTCTGCTGGGATTTCTGATCGTGTGCGCCATCTCCGTCACCTTTTCCAAAAAGCTGCTGAACTCCATTCTGATCTTCATGTCGTACAGCCTGATCATGTCGATCATCTGGATGCTTTTGGAATCGCCGGATCTGGCGATCACGGAGGCGGCCGTGGGGGCCGGCGTCACCAGTGTGCTGTTCTTCGTGACGCTGAAAAAGATCCAGGCCATGGTGGGAGAAGGAGATCAGAGTGAAGAGAAAGAATAACGCGTTTTTCCGCTGGTTTTACGGGGAAACGGATCCGATGCAGGGAAAAGTGGAAATGCGGCCGCAGCGGGAGTATGCGCCCAAAGAGGGAGAGATCCGGGAGCTGCTGGCCGATCATCAGACGCTCCGGGAACGCATCTACGATGTGGAGGACAACGGGAAGCTCTGGTTTTTCGACCGGCTGTACCGGGCCGCGGCGGTCTTTTTCTGCCTGGCGCTGATCTTCATCCTGCTGGTGAACGTTTCCTGGCTGCCGCCCAGCGGCGGGGCTGACAATCCTGTCAACAACGAGGTTTCCGCCCGCTATATCGAGAACGGTCTGCAGGAAACGGGCGCGGTGAACATCGTCACCGGCATGATCCTGGATTACCGCGCCTTTGACACGTTCGGCGAGTCCAACGTGCTCTTCATCGCCACGGTCACGGTGCTCATCCTGATGCGCCTGGATCCGGAAAAGAAGGCGCCCGCCAAAAAAGGGGTCCCGGTCTATCAAAAGCCGGAGGACGAGCTGACCGTCGCCCAGGCGCAGGCCAACGACCGCGTCTTCGAGCCCAAAAAAGACGTGATCCTGCAGCAGGTGGCCGGGTTTCTGGTGCCCGTCATCGTGATCTTCGGCATTTATGTGATCCTGAACGGCCATCTGTCGCCGGGCGGGGGCTTTTCGGGCGGGGCCATCATCGGCGCGGGTCTGATCCTGTATCTGAACGCCTTCGGCTTCGAGAAGACGGAGCGGTTTTTCACGGAGAAAACCTATAAATGGGTGTGCTTTGCGGCGCTGACCTTTTACTGCCTGGCGAAAAGCTATTCCTTTTTCACAGGCGCGAACGGGCTGGAGAGCGGCATCCCGCTGGGGACGCCGGGCGCGATCCTTTCCAGCGGCCTGATCCTGCCCCTGAATATCTGCGTGGGGCTGGTGGTGGCCTGCACCATGTATGCCTTTTACGCGCTGTTCCGGAAGGGAGGCTTTTGAATGTTCGGGCCGAATCTGTTTCACAATGTGGGAGGCTGCGTGGCCGTGATCCTGTTCGGGATCGGGTTTTCCAACCTTCTTTTGCAGAAAAACCTCATCAAAAAGATCATCGGGCTGAACATCATGGACACCGCGGTCTATCTGTATCTGGCCGTAAAGGGCTATATCACGGGCCGGGCGGCGCCCATCGTGACGGACGGGGTGCAGGAGGTGGAGGCCTATATCAATCCCGTGCCCAGCGGCCTGGTGCTGACGGGCATCGTGGTCTCCGTTTCCGTCACGGCGATCATGCTCTCCCTGACCATCCGCCTGTACCGGCGTTATCACACGCTGGATCTGGATGAGATCTCCATGCGGCTGAAAAAGGAGGGGCTGTGATGCGTTTCGTGCAGAACTTTCCTTTTTTCTCCATCATCCTGTCCATGTTCGCCGGGATCGTCAGCTCCGTGCTCCCGCCCCGGGCGGCGAAATGGGTCAACACCGTCCTGATCGTGACGGTGGGCGTCATGTCGGCGGCCCTGCTTACGTTCCTCTCCGGGACGGGGGAGCCCTTCGTCTACCGGATGGGGCATTTCCCGGCGCCCTGGGGCAATGAGATCCGGGCGGGCGTGCTGGAAGCCGGAATGGCCCTGTTTTTCTGTATCATCATGCTGCTTTCCATGGCGGGCGGCCGGAAAAAGCTGATCGGCGAGGTGGAATACAGCAAGCACAGCCTCTATTACATCATGGTGGATCTGCTGCTGAGCTCCCTGCTGGCGCTGGTGTACACCAACGACCTGTTCACTGCCTATGTTTTCGTGGAGATCAACACGATCTCCGCCTGCGGGCTCATCATGATCCGGCAGAACGGGCGCACCATCGAGGCGGCGGTGCGCTATATGATCATGAGCCTGCTGGGGTCCGGTCTGTTCCTGATGGGGCTGTGTACTCTCTACGATCTGACCGGGCATCTGCTGATGTCCAACATCCGGGAGTCCGTGGAGCAGATCATGGAGCAGGGGGTGTACACGGTGCCGCTGGCCATCACCATCGGGCTGATCAGCGCCGGTCTGGCCATCAAGAGTGCGCTGTATCCGTTCCACACCTGGCTGCCGGACGCCTACGGTTATTCCACGGTGTCCTCCGCGGCCATGCTTTCCAGCCTGGTCTCCAAGGGATACATTTTTCTGCTGATCAAGATCATCTACCGGGTCATCGGGTTTGAGGCGTTCGCCCAGAGCAAGATCATCGACGTGCTCTTTGTGTTCGGCGTGCTGGGCATGATCTTCGGCTCGGTCAGCGCCATCCGGGAAAACGACATCCGCCGGATGATCGCTTTTTCCAGCGTGGCGCAGATCGGCTATATCTACATGGGCATGGGCCTGGGGACGCAGATCGGCATGACGGCCAGCGTGTTCCACATCCTGTCCCATGCGGCCACCAAATCGCTGCTGTTCATCGCGGCCATCGGGCTGACGGACGTGTCCAGGGGCAGCAGGCGTTTTATCGATCTGACCGGGGCCGGATATCGGCATAAGATGGCCGGGGCCGCGTTCACGGTGGGGGCGCTGTCCATGGTGGGCATCCCCATGTTTTCCGGCTTCGTGAGCAAGCTGCTGTTCGCGGAGGCCTCCGTGGGGCATTTTTACAAGATGCTCCCGGCCGTCATCGCGCTGGCCGTGTCCACGATCCTGAACGCCATCTATTTCATGAAGACGGCCATCCGGATCTATGTGCCGGAGCGCAGGATGGGGCGGGAGGTCATCACGGCGGGACAGGAACCGGTGTATGCCGCCGTGCTGGTCTGCTTTATCCTGCTGAACATCGCGCTGGGCATGCTGTCCCAGCCGATCGTGGAGTGGATCGGGACGGGGCTGTCCATGTTCGGATAAAAAAGGGCGGCGGCCTTTTTCTGGGAGAATCGGTGTTATGAATCAGTCTGCGATACTTTTGTTTCCCATATGGTTTCCGGCGGCAGCGGGGCTGTTGCTGCTCGTGCTTCCGGCGCTCCGGCGGACGGCGGCGGTCAGCCTGTACACGGGGGCCGCGCTGGCGCTCACCGCGGCGTCCGTGGTCCTGGTCTCGCTCCGGGGGGAGATTTCCTTTCCTCTTTTCTCGCTGACGAGCCGTCTGCCCATCGTGTTCCGCCAGGACAGTGTCGGCAGGCTGTTCGGCCTGACCGCTTCCGTCGGGTGGGTGCTGTCCGGGATCTTCGCGTTCTCCTATCTGAAAAAAGAAAAGGAGAACCGGCGGTTTTTCGGCTTTTACCTGCTGGCCTATGCCGCCGTGAACGCCCTGGCCTATGCGGGGAACCTGATCACCTTTTATCTTTTTTATGAACTGATGACGCTTCTGAGCCTGCCGCTGGTGCTGCATGAGCGGACGAAGGAGGCGGTGCTGGCGGGGCTGAAGTATTTGTTTTATTCCCTGTTCGGCGCGTATCTGGCGCTGTTCGGACTGTTTTTCGTCTACCGCTTTGCCAATACGCTGACCTTTACCGCAAAAGGGGTCCTGGATATGAGCCTGGCGGAGGGGAACCGGGGGATCCTGCTGACGGCCGCCTTCTGCATGGCGCTGGGCTTCTCCGTGAAGGCCGGGATGTTCCCGTTCCACAGCTGGCTGCCCACGGCGCATCCCGTCGCGCCTGCGCCTGCCAGCGCGGTGCTCTCGGGCCTCATCGTCAAGTGCGGCGTGCTGGGGATCATCCGCGTGGTCTATTATGTTTTCGGGGCCGATTATCTGCGGGGCACATGGGTGCAGACCGTGCTGCTGTCGCTTTCCCTGGTCACGGTCTTCATGGGCTCCATGCTGGCCTGGCTGGAGGACGGCCTGAAAAAGCGGCTGGCCTGGTCCACGGTGAGCCAGGTCTCCTATATCCTGTTCGGCCTGTTCCTGCTGGATCCCACAGCCCTGACCGGGTCGCTGATGCACACGGTGTTTCATGCGTTTAT
The DNA here is from genome assembly GCA_947631815.1 of uncultured Eisenbergiella sp. GTDB lineage: Bacteria > Bacillota > Clostridia > Lachnospirales > Lachnospiraceae > Gallintestinimicrobium. The sequence goes on along the minus strand of CANRMT010000046.1, from coordinate 6,854 downwards.
CAAGAGCGGGCTGTTCCTGTGCGCCGGTGCCTTCATCGTCCGGACCGGGAAACGGCGGGCGGGAGAGCTGCGCGGCATCGGAAGGAGGATGCCGGTCACGCTCTGGTGCTTCACGCTGTGCGCGCTGGCTCTCATCGGCATTCCCCCGGCCAGCGGTTTTTTGAGCAAATGGTATCTCTGCGTGGGCGCCCTGCATACGAAGCTGCCGGTGTTTTCCTGGCTGGGGCCTGCGGTGCTTTTGGTGAGCGCGCTGCTGACGGCCGGGTATCTACTGCCTGTCACGGCCCGGGGCTTTTTCCCGGGAGAGGGGGAGGCGGATGAGAAGGCGTCTGGCGAAGAAGCCGACCGTCTGATGCTCGTTCCGATGCTCGTTCTGGCGGCGCTGGCGGTGCTGCTGGGCATGTTTGCCGGGCCGCTGATCAGGAGCTTTTCGGCGCTGGCCGGTCAGCTGATATAGAAGGGGGAGAGCGGTATGAATCCTGTCTGGATGCCTGTTGCCATATTGATTCCCGTTCTGGGCGGCGCACTGGTGCCGGTGCTGCCCTTCCGGAAGCGGATCCATATGGAGATCTACCTGGAAACGCTGATGACGGTCACCAGTCTGCTGGTGTGGGGACTGATCGTCAGAGGGCCCGCGGGAGCGGTCCCGGTGGTGAAGTTCGTGAACAATCTTTCCCTTTCCTTCCGGCTGGACGGATGCGGCATGGTCTTTTCGGGGCTGGTGAGCGCGCTCTGGCCCCTGGCAACGCTGTATTCCTTTGAATATATGAAAAAAGAGAGACATGAAAAAGTGTTTTTCATGTTTTTCACCATGACCTACGGGGTCACGCTGGGAATCTCCTTCGCGGAGGACCTGCTGACCATGTACTTTTTCTATGAGCTGCTGACGCTTTCTACGGTGCCGCTGGTGCTGCATACCCTGACCAGGGAGGCCATCCTGGCCGCCAGAAAATATCTGTATTATTCCCTGGGCGGCGCGGCCTTCGCCTTCATCGGGCTGGTGTTTTTGATGCTGTACGGGACGACGCTGAATTTCACCTACGGCGGCGTGCTTTCGGAGGGGCTGACGGGGGAGCAGACCGTTCCGCTGCTGCTGATCTACGTCATCGCGTTCATGGGATTCGGGGTGAAGGCGGCGGTCTGTCCCTTCAATTCCTGGCTGCCGCAGGCGGGCGTGGCGCCCACGCCGGTGACGGCCCTTCTGCATGCGGTGGCCGTGGTGAAGGCGGGCGCGTTCGCCATCATCCGGCTGACCTGGTACTGCTACGGCGTGGATTTTCTGCGGGGGACCTGGGCGCAGCAGGCCGTGATGGCCGTGACGGTCTTCACCATCGTGTACGGCTGCAGCCGGGCGCTGAAGGAGACGCACATCAAGCGCCGTCTGGCCTGGTCCACGGTCAGCAACCTTTCCTATATCCTGTTCGGCGTTACCGTCATGACGCCGCTGGGGCTGGTGGGCGCGCTGGCCCATATGGTGTTCCATGCCGTCATGAAGATCTGTTCCTTTTTCTGCGCCGGTGCGGTCATGTACCGGACGGAAAAGCATTACGTGCATGAGCTGAACGGGCTGGGGCGGCGGATGCCCGCGGTCTTTGCGGCGTTCACGGTGTCGGCGCTGGCCCTGATGGGCGTGCCGGGGCTGTGCGGCTTCGTCAGCAAGTGGTATCTGGCCAACGCTGCCGTGATGAGCGGTCAGCCGCTGGCGCTGGCGGGGATCGCGGCCCTTCTGGTGTCGGCCCTGCTGACAGCCATTTACATGTTCTCCATCGTGGTGCGGGCGTTCTTCGTGCCGGAGGATGCGGGTGAGCCTGCGGCGGCGGGCGCTGCCGAAGCGGGGCATGCCGGAACCGCGTCCGCCGTGCCGGAGTCTGTTGGGGCCGCGTCCGCCGTGCCGGAGTCTGTTGGGGCCGCGCCCGCCGGGAACGTGCCCGCGGAGGGCGGTGCGGCAGCAGGGGTTCTGCCCGCTGCAGCGGAGCGGCTGGATCCGAACTGGCTGATGCTGCTCCCGCTTCTGGTGTTTGTGGTGTTCATGATCCTGTTCGGGCTGGGCTCGGATTCGATCGTCGGACTGTTTACGGATATTTCCAACGGGGTGATCTGATGAGCGGTGATCTTATTCTGCCGGTGCTGTTGATATTTCCCTTCATCGGCGCGTTCGGCTGTCTGCTGGCGGGCAGAAGGTCGGAGAACGCAAGGAAGCTGGAGGCGCTGGGCGTGACGGGAGCGGAGTTTTTGGGATTTCTGACCGTGTTCGTCCTGTTTTTCGCGTGGCGTCAGGACGGCTTCCGCCAGCTGCATATCTTCTGGGGAGACGTGGGAATGCGGTTCTATCTGTGTCTTGACGGCTTCCGCGCCGTCTACTGTCTGACCGCTTCCTTTCTGTGGCTGATGACGGGGCTTTTTTCGGAGGAATATTTCGAGAGGGCGCACCGGAAGGACCGGTATTATTTTTTCTGGCTGCTGACGCTGGGCGCCACGGTGGGCGTGTTCCTGTCCGCCAATCTGTTCACTACGTTCCTGTTTTTTGAGATCATGTCCTTCACCTCCTGGGTGTGGGTGGCGCAGGAGGAGACAAAGGAGGCGCTGCGGGCGGCGGACACCTATCTGGCGGTGGCCGTGATCGGCGGTCTGGTGATGCTGATGGGCCTGTTCCTCCTCTACGATCTGTTCGGCACGCTGAACATCAGCGAGCTGGGGCGGCGGATCGTCTCCCTGCGGGCCGTCTCTGCGATACCGGCGGGAGAGGCGCGGGATCCCATGCCCAGAACAAGGCTGTATCTCGCGGGAGGCTGTCTGTTCTTCGGATTCGGGGCCAAGGCGGGCGTTTTTCTCCTGCATATCTGGCTGCCCAAGGCGCATCCGGCGGCCCCAGCCCCGGCTTCCGCGCTGCTGTCCGGCGTTCTGACCAAGGCGGGGATCTACGGGATCATCGCCGTTTCCGCTTCGCTGTTTCTGTACGATGGGAAATGGGGCGCCTTCGTGCTGACCGCCGGTGTGCTGACGATGGTGACGGGGGCCGTCCTGGCGCTGTTTTCCGTGGACCTGAAACGGACGCTGGCCTGTTCGTCGGTTTCGCAGATCGGCTTTATCCTGCTGGGGATCGGCATGACGGTTCTTTTGGGAACGGACAACGGACTGGCCGCCCGGGGGACGCTTTTGCATATGGTGAACCATTCGCTGTTCAAGCTGGTGCTGTTCCTGGCGGCCGGGGCGGTCTATATGAAGCTCCATAAGCTGGACCTGAACGAGATAAGGGGATACGGGCGGAAAAAGCCGTTTTTGAAGGCCGTATTCGCGTCCGGTGCGCTGGGAATCTCCGGCATCCCGCTTTTTTCAGGCTATATCAGCAAAACGCTTTTGCACGAAGCGATCCTGGAATATCGGGCTGGCGCAGGGCTTCAGGCGTCGTCCGGCGGCGGGGCGCTGGCCTTTTTCGCTTCGGAGACCGGGATGTGCGCGGCGGAGTGGCTGTTTCTGATCAGCGGCGGATGTACGTTTGCCTATATGCTGAAGCTGTATGCGGCGGTCTTTGTGGAGAAGAATGCGGATGAAAAACTGCAGGCGCAGTATGACGCGATGGGCGGCCGGTATCTGCGAAGGGAGAGCAGGTTCGCGCTGGGCGTGAGCGCCGCGCTCATTCCCGTGATGGGCGTCCTCGCGCATCCGGTCATGGACAGCCTGGCCGGGCTGGGCGAGGGGTTCCTGGGCAGCAGCGGGCTGGAGGAGCAGGTCGCCTATTTTTCCCTGGAAAATCTCAGGGGCGTGCTCCTGACGGTGGGGATCGGCCTGGCGCTGTATTTCGGCCTGGTCAGAACGTTTTTGATGAAAAAGACAGAAACCGGGAGGGTTTATGTAAACCGCTGGCCCGCATGGCTGGATCTGGAGGATCTGGTGTACCGTCCGGTGCTCCTGACGGCGCTGCCGCTCTTCTTCGGGACGCTGTGTCGGATTCTGGATCGCTTACCGGATGCCTTGATCGTATTGCTGCGCAGGACCGTCTATAAGGACAGTCCCATCCCTCACGAGCTGGAGGAGGGGAACGCGCTCACACATGCGGCCGGGGAGCTCGTGGACAGCGTGGGGGCCGTTTTCCACAGAAAAACGGATTATAAGCACAGGTTTGCGCTGCTCTATGAGGATTTTTCCGAGAACAGCACGATCATCGGGCGCAGTCTGTCCTTCGGCCTGTTCATGGCCTGCCTGGGCCTGATCCTGATGCTGGTTTACCTTCTCGTGTAAGGCCGGGGCCCAGCGCCGAGCGCCCGCCTGTAGACCGCAGAGCGGATGGGCTGTCCCGGCCCCGATGCGCATTCCTTTTCCGGACACGCTCGCGCTCGAGAAAAACGCAGCGGCACTAAGCTCAGCTTCGCCCGAAGGGCTCGCTTCGCTAAGGGCCGGCGTTTTTCTAACGGTCCGGGAAAATGGAATGCGCATCGGGGCCGGGACAGCCCATCCGCTCTGCGGTCTACAGGCGGGCGCTCGGCTTCGGGGCCGGGGCAGTTTACTGTTTCCGGGCGATCCGGTATTCGTCTCCGCTGCGGTAGTAGGGGCAGCTTCGGAACTGCCGGAAGGTCATCCGGACGTAATCGTCTTCGTCCATGTCGATGTCGCAGACATATTCTTCGTATTCTTCATCGTAGACCAGATATGCGCATGTGTCGCATGTTCCGCCGATATTTTTCACTGTGAACACCTCCGTATTCTGCCTGATCCTGTCCGGCGCGGGGCCTTTGGAAAGGCGGCCGCGGAAGGGTGGGTGCGTTCCGTCTGCCGGTTATGCCCATGTTATCACAGGGGCGTCGGGAAATCAACGGGAAAGCCAAAGCCCGCGGGAGCGCGCGGGGACAGCGGAGAAAAATATACACGCCGCTTGACAAAAGCGGAGAATCCGCTATAATGAAAATAGAAAAGGGCGCTGCCGATAAGCGGTTAGCCCGGATCAGTTAATGGATTTCAAAAAGCATAAGCCCTGAAACCGTCACTTGGCCGAGTGGCGATTTCTGCGTTTTACGATTATTGTTACCGTGAAGGCTCCAATATGTAGTGTAATTCGCATGGCCCCACCCCCTTTCGGGTGATGTGGCTAACCGCCTACCGTTTTATGACAACGCCTTTACCCCTTGCGGGGCAGTTTCAATTCCATCCGATATATTCTTGTCTGTCAATCGTAGGATTGCAATAGTATATTTTTTTGCAACAGGCCGTCGCACCCACGCCTGTTCGTTTCCGGTTATAAAAGCACTGTAAAACAAAAGCAGGCTTCCGCATCATGAAATGCGGCCCTGCTTTTCTGAATGGCTGCGATTCGAATTTGTCTGCCGGAAAAGGCGGGTGGGGCTGTCAGCAGCAGCGCACAGGCGCCTTTTATCTTAACTGTCACCGCTCTGGCTGAGTTCGCTATCCCATTTAGTATTCCTTTTTCTTAAAGATCTTAGCAGTTAAAAGATAGGCTAATGCGAAAGCCAATAAGGAACATATGATCAAAAAAAGCGCTCCGCACACAATAGAAGCGATTCCCGGCTCCAGTAAAGCATTAACCACACTGACAATGGCAAAATCAACGCCAGACGCACAAAGTACGGAAATTATTAACAATACTTCGCTTTTCTCTTCTCCGCCAACAAAAAAGAGCGGAAAGAATACTGCCCCCAGAAACAGGCTTATACTAATTCCCAACGCAAACATTGTGAGAACATCAATCGCCCGGTCAAAAGGGCACCCATGAAAAAGCCATGATAAACAGATTTCAATTTCCACAAAAAATGTTCCAACAAGAAGCCAGATCATCTGATTCAAGAACAGGCTTTTTACAATATCTGTCCGTTTTACCGGCAAGGTCAATTTATATTTTCCCCATTTTGAGACATATTCATTTTTTGCAGCAGCGATCGCGCTTACAGAAAATCCGATGATACCGATCATCACATAGCCTATCTCAGGGACTGACTGACAACAGCCACAGCGAAAATCCCAAACAAAAGCATAAATCCGGAAAATACCTTTGCATTTGAAAGTGCCGCATACAGGTTATTTTTCAGAAGTCCTTTCATACTCGTTCCCCCTTTATTAAAAGCAGCATGATCTCATCAACTGAAACATGGTCTATCACGACACCTTTGTATTTTCTCTGCGCTTCTTTTCCGTTTGGCACTAATACATCGATCTGAAAATCCCGCTTTCGGTAAGCGATAATATCCCTGGGGTCTAACGCAAGGAATTGGCTCTCCCTGCAGCGCATAACAGCATAGTTGTATACCAGATCGTTTTTTGATACGGTCATAAGGAGCCTGCCGTTGTGAATAAAAGCAATGTAATCCGCTACTTTTTCCAAATCGCTTGTGATATGGGAAGATAACAAAACGGAATGATCTTCTTCCTGCACAAATTCCAGAAAGACGTCCAGCATTTCTTTTCCAAAAAGCTTTATCGTTCCGCTGTCTTTTGTGACCGTATTCAGAATACGGCCGATGGTCGTCGTTTTTCCTGCTCCGTTTTCCCCGACAAATCCTAAAATAGCCCCATACGGCAGGGAAAACGTCACATTTTCCAACGTGAAATCTGACCTGGGAAATGTCTTGGAAACGCCCTGCAATTCTAAAATATTTTCCATGCTATTCGTCCTCCTGATAGAATAAGGCCAACAACTCCGTTAATTTTTCCAGGGAGATATTGCTTGTCCGTCCAATCTCTGCGGCGGCCTGTAGATGTTCCTCCGCAATGCGCTGCTGTTCTTCCTGATAAAATTCTTTATTCTGCGCGGACACAAAACTTCCTCTGCCGACTGTGGTTTCTATGAAACCGTCCCTTTGCAAATCTTCGTAGGCCTTCTGCACAGTGATGACGCTTACATGGAT